>BFBT01000001.1:1274069-1592587 GCA_003112755.1 Lawsonibacter asaccharolyticus
CCGCTTCATACTGCGGCTCCTGCCGGAACTGCCTCAGCGATCCCCCCTTTCCAACTCCTTCACTTTTTTTCGCAGATACAGCTCCATTTTCAGCAATTCATTCTCCTGTTTCAACCGGGCGTTCTCAATCCGCAAGGCCTCATCCCGGCTCCGGGGTGTCTGATTCGCCAGCCGGTGGCCGCGACGATCTTCCAGTCCTGCTGCCCCAAACTCCCGGTACTTTTTCACCCAGCTCCGCAGCGTTGCCTTCTCCACCTGATACGCCTGTGCCACATCCCCAAGCTGCTGCCCGCCATCCAGACAGGACAGCACCGCCTGCAGCCGTTCCTCCACCGTATGTTCTTTTCTCATGACAGAACCCCCCGTCTCTTTTTTGGAGTTTCTTTCATGATACGCCTTTACCCAGTCTAATACCAGGTTCCCAGAGCGAAGCCGATACTTTTCCGCAATGGCCATGCTGCTGCCCTGGCCGGACAGGTATGCCTCCACTACTTTGCGCTTGAAGTCCTCATCGTACCGCCGCTTTGACTGGTTTCCATTCTCCTCTAACGCCGAGATCCCCTCTGAGCGGTACCGGCTGATCCAGCTCTCCATGGTTGAGTGCCCCACTCCGGCCCGCCGTGCCGCTTCCCGCATCCGCAGCCGCCCCGAAAGGCATTCTTCCACCAGTGAGACCTTTTCCTCAAGCCCAAGCTCTTTTCGTTTCCCCATCTATGCTCCCTCCCTTGTTATTTCCTTGTCTGTCTTATTGGGAGCATACCAAGTTGGTCTGAAGTGATATGGGAAAATACAACTTGGCAAGCAGGGCAACGTGGTACCACTTTGCTAATTTTGCGGATTTTCCTCCAGAAAAATCTACGCAAAAGTGCTTGTCAATGCGAACACCCCTGAAACCCGTCGAACAATATCTGCGATATTGGCTGCACGATTTTTCAATCGCTTTAGAAAAAGAACTTCGCCCCAAACTGAGACGAAGTCCTTAAAGTTTTTCAGGAGCTTTGCCAATACGAGTGGATCATCTTCGCTGTTAACGCTGTAATAGATATCCTTCGGAAGAGTATCTTTCAATTCTGCGGTGTATTTCTCAACCGCTTCCATAGCTTCCTTAACCTTTTTGGCAAGATCTTCGCTTTCAGGCAAATTCAGCAGCCAATCATATCGAGCTTCTTCAGGCAGATAGAAACCGCATTTTTCGATAGCGATTTCGTGGATCGGACGTTCCATACGAGTACCCTTGATAGAATCAAACTCTGCCTTGATTGCAGGTTCGAACTTGCTATATTTTACATCTGCAAATCGCAGGAAAATCAGGCCGAGAATAGGCTCGGCATATTCAGTGGATTTCAAGCCTGAATTAGCACGCAGCTGATCGGCAGTCGTCCACAATGTATCTTTTAAGTTTTTCAACTGTTTGTTAGTCATTTGTATTCTCCTCTGGCACATATTGCATTAAATCGCCATAATCACAGTTCAATACATCACAAATCCTGCCGAGAATTGCGAGATTGACCGACTCATCTCTGCGAAGTTTTGTCATCGTATTTGGTGCAATATCTGCCGCTTTTCGTAAATCTGCTTTGCTCATTTTCTTATCTACAAGCAGTTTCCACATTCGGTTATATGAAATAGCCATGCTTCTACCTCCTGTTTCGTCTTTCACGCTTACTGTGTATAATAATAGCAAAGTTTGTCGAAATTTTCAAGACACATTCGCAACTATATGCGATATCTGATTTCTTTTTTCGAAATCCACAGTAAAGAAAAACTCCGTCATTCTACAA
Organism: Lawsonibacter asaccharolyticus; assembly: GCA_003112755.1. NCBI lineage: Bacteria > Bacillati > Bacillota > Clostridia > Eubacteriales > Oscillospiraceae > Lawsonibacter > Lawsonibacter asaccharolyticus. The sequence goes on from BFBT01000001.1 coordinate 1,275,851, forward strand.
CAGAACAACGGAGATTTCAAAATAATATATTTTCTTTTACTCTTTTACAATCCAACTGCCAGTTTTCTTTGAACCAACTCTCTCCAATCGTCCTAATTCAGACAACTCTTTGATCATTCTCTGAACAGTGCTTCTTGACAAAGAGACTCGTTCAATAATTTCTTTTTGCGTAATTGTTGGATCATTGCGCAGCATATCAAGGAGCATTTTCTGATTATCAGTTAAAGCTTCATTTAATGCCTCATTTAAAGCTTCATTACTTGATGCTTTAAAATTCAGATTTGGAAGCTTTACAGTAAATTCCACTCGATTGGATCGGAAGGTCGGTTCCAAACCCGGTTGATAATTTGCGGCATTTTCATATGTAGTAAGGATCTTACTTAATCCACTGCCTTGACGTTCCATATATCCAAGGCGGGCAAAAATATCTGCAAGGATAGGATTTCTTCTGGTTGAAGGAATATCATCAATGTCACGCTCCTGAATCTGTGTGCCATCAGGCATTCCACCCGGAGAATAGATTACAAGGCGGTCGTCGAACATATCCACATGAACTTCACTACCATTAATCAGATAATCCCTATGAATCAACGCATTGACCAAAGCTTCGAAAACACTTCGCTCGCAATAATCCGGCATTTCAATTTTGGAATCAGGTGTTTTCTTCCAAAGGGTTTTCATGTTACGTTTTACAAAGCTCATACCTTCATTCAGAAGAATGATAAGACTGCCACTATACTCGGCACTGTCCAAAGCATCAACCTGTCCGCCACTTTTATCTAACCCATTCCATCTTGTACAGAAAAGACGAGACCAGCGAATGGGCGCATCATCAGCAAGCAAAGCACCTGCATTGGTAAGGTGTCCCTGTGCATCTCGGATACCGAAAGACTCAAAACTTTTCTCCGTCATGCTGTTGCCAGTCCAGGATTTATAGCGTTCTCTCAGCTTACTGAAAGAAAAGTCCTCAAGTTGTACGGTGACATCAACGAATCATAAGAAGATTTTCTGCCACGCATAACCAAGCGTTTCAGTTCAGTCGCATCAGCAACAACACTTTCATTGCCAATACGAATGTAAGCTTCTGTCACTCCATCGCCAGTATAATAGTAAGGTGTTTCTGCTCCTGCCGGTACATGAAGCAACAAAAGTTCTTTTTCATTTTCGGTTTTATGAAGCTTCATTGTAACTTCTGGGAATGGTGAAATTTTTTCTTTGATTTTCTGGCTAATAAATTCAGAATCGGATTTAATATCTTCCAATCCAACAATTTCTTCACCATCTGTAATACCAAAAATTAAAGTTCCGCCCGCTGTATTCGCAAAGGCACTGACACTTTTAAGCCAACTTTTCACTTTCTTATGTTCAACTGCCTGCTTTTTATCATATTCTGTTGCTTCTCCAAGAAGATCTGTTATCTTCATGCGCAGTCCTCCCTTCGTGTTATATTGGACATTTCCGCAACATTTTTATAATAATAACTTGGGATAACCCCTATATGCTCCGCAAATGCCTTCTGAGACATTCCCACAGCCATGCGAATGTCCTTATACGGAGTAGCAAGAAAGACCGCAAAATCGTCGTACAGGACTTCTGCATTTACCTCCAACACAGACGCAAGACTATTGGTTACATCATAAGGGATAGGGTGTTTATTCTGTTCATACATCAGAATGGTAGCAGGAACAACCTCAATTCGCTCTGCAATCTGTCTGGTAGTTAATGATTTCCTCTGACGATAATATTTCAAATTTTCGCCGGGAAGATTACTCTTAGGCTTTTCTTCAAACGGCAAAGTCACATGGAGCAGTAGCCTGCCTTGATAGAATTGACACAACGATGTGTGATTGAAAATATCATTGCAAATACGATATGATATTGACATCTCCAACTTGTATGCTCTAAACTATTTATGTCTTTGTCTTTCACGATGAAGACCTCCCTGTTATCGTAGTTGTGTGGTCGGCAAACCACTTCTACCTTATCAGGGAGTTTTTTCTTTTTCTACTCTTCTCCTCGCTTTAAGCTACTTTTTACCACCGGCATAGCCGGGGGGGGTGTCTTTGGTACCTCCAAAACAAATCCGAGCAAGCTTTGTATTGCTTACTCCGATTTGGAGCTACTACCCAGATTTGAACTGGGGACCTCATCCTTACCAACGCCGGTTTGATATTTTTTCTAAGCTTTTTCGTTCTTTTTTAACATCTTTCTCTTGAATCAATACACTTTCTTTCACTCTTTTGCCGTACTGGTTCCGTATATTCCATCGCCGTCTGTGGCTTTTCCTGTGGTCAAAACCGCTTTCTACCGGATTGAACTATCCGATGGAAAGCGGTTTTCTTGTTTGCATTTTACCTCTGAACGGAGAATAAAGCAACTCTTTCACCGTTGTCAATCGCTGTCACAAATTACCACGCCATAATCAAAGATAAAACACATGCTCCTGGGGCAAGCCGCCGAAAGCATGGACGCTTGCGGCGGCTTAATGCGTAATGCCGTAAAAATAGTCTTCAAAATATTGCAGCGGTTCGGAAGGCGTTGCAGTTTCCCTTGTAATCATAGCGGTCTTTGTACGATAGGCGGGGCGGATAGGAATACAGCACAGATCGGGGGTCTTATAGGCCTTTGCCACCCCGGATGAGAGAAAGGTAACCCCCATATCAGCACGAATCATGGAAATCAAGCTATCCATATTGGGGCAGGTACATATGATATTAGGATGGACTCCACACTGTTTGAAGATATCATCCATTTCAGCCCGAATGCTGGTGGTCTTTTCCAGGGCAATAATGGGAACTACGGACAGGTCCTGCACCTCTACGGTCTTTTGTCCACCAAAATCCCTTTTGAGGGACGCCATCATCATGATGCTGTCTTCCAAAAAAAAACGGACATTAAGACGTGAATCCAGTTGATTGCCGGGTAAAATGTGAATATTTGTAATTGCCGCATCCAATTCCCGATCCAGAACCCGGTTGATCAGCTCAGAACTCCAAGCCACCTGAAGGTCAATATGGATATTGGGATAGACCTTATGGAAAGAACTGATGTACTCGGTTATATTGAGGTGGGAAAGGGTGCTAAGCAGGCCCACCGACAGCGTCCCCCCTACCTCCCGGCGGCGCAGCGCCATTGTGCGCTGGAGTTCCTCCACCCGATCCAGGACCTCCCGGGCACCCCGAACAAACTCCTCCCCAGTTTCCGTGAGAGTAACCTTGCGGGTGGTGCGCCTAAATAGCTTAAGCCCAAGTTCCTCCTCCAGCACGTTGATCTGCTGGGAGAGGGCGGGCTGGGTGATATAGAGCCGATCGGCGGCCTTGGAGAAATTGGAGGTGCTGGCAAGCTGGAGCACATAGCGAAGCTGTGTAAGTTCCATGGTACGGCCCTCCTTTTATAAGTTCAGATTATAAATAGCATTATATCTAATTATTTCACAAAATGCAAGGGGTCTGCTATACTTACCTCATCAATTGGTAGACCTCTCGGCCGAGGCGGGACTTAAAAATTAAAGGAGAACTGGTATCATGTTTTATCTGGTAAATCCCACTTCCCGGCTCAACGGCGTCGTAGACGTACCCGGCTCGAAAAGTCAGACCGCTCGCGGACTTGTCCTGGGCACCATCGCAAAGGGCACCAGCCATATCCTCCACCCCATGCTGAACCTCGACAACTACGATATTGCCGAGTGCTGCCGCCGTCTGGGCGCCCAAGTGGACACCTCCAATGACGAGGAGTGGGTCGTCACCAGCCCTGGTCTGGAAGGGCTACATATCCCCGGCGCGGTGCTGGATGTGGGCAACTCGGGCACCGGGTTCTATTTCATTACCACCCTGGCAGCCATGCTCAGCGGCAAAAGCATCATCACTGGCGATTACCAGATCTGCTACCGGCCCATCTCCCCTCTGCTCAACGCACTCCGGGAGATGGGCGGCAAAGCGGTGTCCACCCGGGACAACGAATTGGCTCCACTGCTGATTGAGGGGCCTGTGGAGGGAGGCCATACGGTCCACCTCAACGGAAAGAACGTCCAGTGGGGCATTGGCCTGATGGTCTGCTGCCCGGCATTAAAGGATACGACCACCATTGTTTATGACACCACTCTGGGTGAGCGGCCCTATGCCAACCTGACCATGGACTGGATGAAAGCCGCCGGCGTCTATCTGGAGAACCACAACTACGAGAAGTTCGTCATCCCCGGCAACCAGTCCTACCATCCCTTCACCAAGCGCACCTCCCGCGACTGGTGCTCCGCCAGCTATCCTATGGTGGCCACCGCGATCATGAAAGAAAAGTGCAGCATCAAGTTGCCAGATATGGACATCAACGACTTCATGGGCGAGCGCCACTATGTGGACTGGATCAACGAAATGGGCGGTCATGTGGAAGTGTTGGACGGCGGCAAAGAAGGCATCATTGTGGAGGGCGGCCATGACCTTCACGGCATTGAAATCGACTGCGGCGACACCCCCGATGCCGTACCCGCCCTGGCGGTTCTGGGGTGCTATGCCCAGGGCAAAATGAAACTCTATAACATTGCCGCCAGCCGCATGAAGGAGACTGACCGCTCCAAGACCATCGCTCAGGAACTGCGGAAGATGGGCGCACATATCGACGAGGAGGAGGACAGCCTGACGATTTATCACTCCCCTCTCCACGGCGCCACTATTGATGGGCACAACGACCATCGTATCGTTATGGCCACCACTTGCGCTGCCCTGGGAGCCGAGGGCCCCAGCTTCATCGATTCAGTTGACCACGTTGGGGTATCCTTCCCCCGTTTCTACGAAGAGATGAAAGGTATCGGCGCTGACATAATTCGTCTAGCCGAAAAATAATTCCAATGACACACATTAGAAAAACTGTTAAAATCAACCCATACATACACAAATCAGGAGGTCAAAACTATGAAAAAACTAATTAGTCTCTTGCTTGCCGCCTCTATCTCGTTCTGCCTCGCGGCCTGTGGTAATTCCGCCTCTTTACCGAACAATTCCGAAGCAGGTCCCGGCAACGATTCCCAGGGCGACGTAAAGCGTATTACCATCGGAACCGCCGGTACCTCCGGCGCGCTCTACCCCATGGGTGTGGCGATGGCCGAGACCATCACTAACCATGTGAACGGCATCACCGCCACCGGCGAGTCCACCGCCGCCTCCATCGAGAACCTGCGCAACCTCCATGACGGGAAAATGGCCATGGGCATCTCCATGAGCGAGATCTGCGCCTACGCCTATCACGGGCAGGCCGACTACGAGGGCAGCGATTACTCCGATATCCGTGCGATGTTCTCCACCATCAACAACTACCTGCAGGTCTTCACCCTCAAGGACAGTGGCATTACCTCCGTTGAGGACCTAAAGGGCAAAACTGTAAGTATGGGCTCCGCCGGCAGCGGCGGCGAGATGGCCGGACGCATGCTCCTGGGAGTCTATGGTCTGGATTACAACTCGGTCAACGCCCAGTTCATGGGTGAGTCTGACGGTGCCACCGCCCTAAAGGATGGAAAGATCGATGCCATGATCGCCACCCACCCTCTGAACTCTGCCGCCCTCACTGAGCTTACTACCTCCTGCGACGCAGTGCTCCTGTCCATCGACAACGACGCATTCTATGAGACGTATCCTGCCTACTCCAAGGTCACTATCCCTGCCGGCACATATCCCAACAACGACACCGACGTGGTAATCCCGGGCAACAAAGTCATCATGTGTACCTCTCTCAACAGCGGCCTTACAGATGACGAGGTCTACGAGATCACCAAGGCCATCTGGGAGAACCGTGACGAGTGGGCTTCCAGCGCCAAGAGCGTGGAGACGCAGGCGATCTTTGACGATGTGCTCGCATGCATCGATCTGCCCCTGCATCCCGGTTCCATCCGTTACCTGGAGGAGAAGGGTGTGACCATCCCCGATGCCCTGAAAGGCTGAACTTGACACCGAGGGGGCGGACGCCTGCCGTCCGTCCCCTCTCTTCTTCAAATGAGGTGACGATATGAATGAGAATCTTCAATCCAAAGGTTCAAAGGCGCTGAATCTAATCTTGTCTATTGTCTGCTTTATTGTGGCTCTGTTCCACATCTTCATCGCCTGGGACACCTCCATCAGCCTGGTGCAGCAACGGGTGTTCCACGTCTTTGCTATGGTTTTGATCTACTTTCTTATGCAGACTCAGCAGGCTGCCGCAGGTAGGAAGGTCACAAAGTTCCTCCACGGCGCGTTCTCCCTGGCCACCGTTGTGGTTGGCGGCTACTTCCTGACCAATACCACCCTCGCTGCCCTCTCAAAGCGTGGCATCAGCGGTCCGACTGATCTGGACATTATTATGGGCGTGCTGCTTATTTTGGCTGTTATGATGCTGGCATGGCGGACGGTGGGCTGGGCGCTGACCATTCTGAGCGCTATCTTCATCGCTTACGCCATAGCCGGCCCCTATATGCCGGAGATTATTGCTCACCGTGGCTATGACATCCCGTACATTACAAATTATGTTGCCTGGACCAGCGAATCTATCTTCGGCACCTGCGTGAGCGCCTGTGTGTCCTTTGTGGCACTGTATATCATCTTTGGCGAACTGCTGGACGTATTCGGGGCAGGCCAGTTTTTCATTGACATCGCTTATGCCCTCACCGGCCGGATGAAGGGCGGTCCAGCCGAAGCCTCGGTGGTATCCAGCGCCTTGATGGGCTCCATCAATGGTTCTGCCGTGGCCAATGTGGTCACAACTGGCACATTTACCATCCCCCTGATGAAAAAGGTAGGCTACCGACCGGAATTTGCCGGCGCAGTGGAGGCAGTGGCCTCCACCGGAGGACAGCTTCTGCCGCCAGTCATGGGGGCCGCTGCCTTCGTTATGGCGGACCTGACTGGCATTCCCTACTCGACCATCATCATCGCGGCCATTGTCCCCGGTATCCTCTACTATCTGAGCCTCGGCGTCTCAGTATACCTGGAAGCAGACAAGCAGGGTTTACAGGCGGAGAGCGCGGATAAGCTGCCGCAGGTGAAAAAGGTACTCAAGGAGGGCTGGTATTATGCCCTGCCCATCATCGTGTTAATCGTGGCGCTGCTGGGCTTCGGCCTTTCCGCCAACTTCGCTGCGCTGTTCAGCATTGCAGTGCTGCTGGTCATCGGCTTTGTCAAGGAGTGGCTCACAAATAAGCGTCTTCCTTTTAAAGAGGTATTTAACGCCTTGGTGAAAGCCTCCAAGACCACCGTGTCCGTGACTGTCGCCTGTGCCTGCGCCGGTATTGTGATCGGAATCGTGTCTATGACCGGCATTGGCATCAAGTTCACCAGCATTGTGTTCAAGCTCTCCGGCGGGCACCTTGTACTCATGCTTCTGCTGGTCATGTTGGCCTGCATCATCATGGGTATGGGTCTGCCCAGCACGGCGGCATATATCATCGCCGCTACTGTAGGTGTACCCAGCCTGACTGCTGCCGGCATCCCGGAGTTGGCCGCCAACCTCTTTGTGTTCTATTTCGCCATCATGTCCTTCATCACCCCGCCGGTGGCGGTAGCCGCCTATGCGGCGGCAGGCCTTGCCGACTCCAGCACCAGTAAAACGGGGTGGCTTGCCTTCATGCTGGGCCTGCCCGGCTTTATCATTCCATTCGTCTATGTTTATAACCCTGCCCTGTTAATCGTGGACACCCCGGTATTAGACACTGTCTGGATCGTAATTCTGGCTACCTTTGCAGTGGTGCTGATGTCCATGGCGGTAATCGGCTGGTTCAAGGGGAAGCTGAATCCGGTGTTCCGCCTCGCCATGGCCGTTGCGGCTGTCCTGATGTTCGTCCCTGGCATCATTTTTGATGTGATAGGTCTGGGTCTTGGCATCGTGATCATCGGCTTCCTCGTCGTCACACGGCGGAAAGCTCCCAGTGCGGTATGAGGGCGGCGATTCACCCCCGGCAGAGTTTAAAAACGCATAACCGGCTAACACGAGTTATCTGTTATGTCCTCGGGATGCTGATTCTGGCGATTGGCCTGACACTTACCGCTGAGACCCGTCTGGGAGCTTCTGCCCTGACGGCCATCCCTTTTGTGGTATCCCTCCGGTTCCCCATCTCCTTTGCAAATGCCACCTTGGGCCTTTTTTTGATCTATGTAGCGGTGCAGCTCGTTGTCACGCGGGATCGGCGGACGCTCGTCCTCACCCTGCTCCAGCTCCCCCTGAGCGTCCTTTTTACCGGAGTCATGCACATAGCCCAGGACGCCATTGAAGTTGAGGCTTTCCCCCTTCCCGCCAGGTTGGGATTTCTGGCCCTGGCCATCGTCTTTACCGGGATAGGGGCGGCAATGACCCTGAAAATGAAGCTGATCCCCAACCCAGGCGATGGCTTTGTCCAGACACTTGCGGAAAAAACCGGCAAGCCCCTCGGTACGATGAAAAATATTGTGGACATCGTCAGCGTCTGCACCGCTGCGCTGCTGTCCTTGCTCTGTATGGGCAAGCTCGAGGGTGTGGGGATTGGGAGCGTCATGGCCATGCTCGGCGTGGGACGGGTCATTGCGTTGTACAACAATCTTACAAAAAATATTCAGTTGGAGCCACAGCCGCAAGAAACCGAAGAAAGCGAGGAAAGACAGCATAAAGCAAAATATAGCCGGGCTGATATCTAAAGGATTCTCCTTTGCACTGTGCCTGAGCATGGCACTTGCGCTGACAAGCAACATCGCGTACGCCGCCAGTGGCACAGTCGTCTTCCAAGAATTCCCGGCAATCGAGGATATAATCGCAGCCAATGGCATTGATGAGACCTACGGCCCTAATACCAAAGAGGGTTACATCAAAAACAAGTTCCTTGGATACTATCAGACCACTGTGCAGGTCGAGGGGAAAATCGCACCGCTTTACTCCTATACGCCGGAGTCTTGTATCATCAGCAATCCGGTTGTCCTGGCAGTTCTGGACGAGGGCGATGACGTTGCCGCATTTTTCAAGACAAATTCCAAGGATGCGGACAAGAACGGCTTCGGTATCCTCGCCTTAACCGCGCCTGATGGCGGCTGGGATCAGGACGCTCCCGCTTTGATTGCCGCCGTCACCGCATTGATTAGCCCCGCAAAGGAGGTCTACAATTATTATTTCACCAGCATCAGGACTCTCGTAGGTTATGGGAAAGGCGCCGCCGCAGTCATGACCTATCTGGACAATGACAAGAAGGCCTCCGCATACGGCTGCGCGGCTGTATATGCACCCAAGTTATACATACAGTGAGGAGCACGCTAACAGTGAATATGTCTGCCCGCTGAAGCTGGTGAGCGGCAGCTATAACGAGCAGCAAAAGTCCTTTGTCGAGTTCTTTAAGAGGAACAGCGTGGATAAGAACATCACTGTGATTGAGAACACCGAGGATGGTAAAGCCCTTCCTCTGGAGCTGATTGGCGCCTACCGGAGCGACGGGGTTACCGTTCAAGAGGCTTTGCTCGCCTGCGATGAATCCGACCTGAATTACCGCGGGCTTTCCCTGCGGACCGTTATGGCTGATGGCATTCTGAGCTACTATTACGTTTACATCCCGGAGGCTGTGCGAAATTCCACTGAAAAGGTTCCTGTGGTCTTGGCCATGAGCCGGAAAAGTGCCCGTTATACCGACTATGTCTACAGCTCAGGGTGAATCAATGTTGCTGATGATGAAAACATCATCGTAGCGTTTCCTTTGACATTACCGGACATAAGTGTGAATGTAAACGGCGTATACACCGCCCTTGCTTGGGTGCGATGGGATGACACAAACTTCATCCAGAGCTATGTTGTGCCTGATATCCTGTTGAAAGACAACGCAGATCCATCTCGAATTTATGCCTTTGGACATTCCAGCGGGTGCTGTATGGCCATCGCTCAGGCTATCAGCAGCGGCGACAACGGAGACCCCTTTGCCGCGGTGAGCGGGACTGGCGGCTAGCTGGGCTACTGGGAACCTCTGGGCTTCGCTACGGAAGATGAGGCCTATGATACAAAGGGTGACAACGGCGACGGTGTTTACACCATGTATGAAAAGAACGACCGTTTCGATGACACGCTTCAAATTCCCACACAGATTTTCTATGGCGAAGAAGATGCGGTAATGGCTTGGGCTATGAGGACGCCTAATGCTCAACCCGGTCGCCCCGACTTTGTGAATCCCGGCGTCTTCCGTATGTTCCAGTTTTACAGGGAGTATTACGCCCTTGGCGAAAGCATGAATGAGATGATGCAAAAGGGCATCTCCTATCGGGATGGAGATTTCAGTACCCACGTCTTCAATAACGAGGACAATGTGCCCATTCTGTGCTATGAGATTGTGAAAGGGGTCGGCCATATCCAGAATGAAGCGGAAGTGCGCAGGGCCTACGCATACTTTAAGGGGTTCCAGATGGACAGTGAGGACAATATCTCTTACACCGGCGTCTCGATGATACCGGCATAACCGAGGAACTGTTGGCCCTTGACTCCTACGGATGGTTTGCCGACGGGAAGAAGTGGGATTCCTACAAAGATATTGCCGCGTCCGACTGGTTCCAAGCGGGTGTGAAATATGTCAGCGAAAACAATTTGATGTCTGGCGTTTCTGATACCGGTTTTGCTCCCAACACTGCGATCAGCCACGCTGATACCGTACTGAGTCTTTGGCATCTGGCAGGTGAGCCGAGTGCCTGCTGTGCGCTTCCCTATGAGAATGTAGAATCAGATGCCTATAGATCGGCCATCCTTTGGGCTGTTAAGATGGACATTATCGGCGAGGGTGGAAGCACTAGTTTTGACTATGACGGCACTGTCACCCGTGAAGAGTTTGCCCTTATGCTCTATAAGTGCGCCGGGTCTCCGGAGACCAAGGGCACACTGAATGCGTTCCCCGCAAAAGAGAAGGTCAGCGACAGCTCCCAGAAAGCACTGCAATGGGCCGTCGGAAAAGGAATCATCCTCGGCAAAAGTGACCGCTTCCTTGATCCTGCCAGTATGATCTCCCGCGCTGAAACGGCAACTATACTGGAGCGTTATTGTAAGATCAAATAACAACTGACGAGGAAAATATTTCCCCCAAAACTGCTACACCATATCAAGGAAAAGGCCACCAGCGGTTCGTCTGAACTGCTGGTGGCCTTGCCTTATTCAGAATCACATTGGCGTTGGATACCGCATGATAAAGGTGGAATGAGTAGAAAGCGCAACTATCTTCCTCTTCCCTTCCCTGTACACATATCCTAAGGAAGCCTTCCCTAAGCGCGCTACCGCCCCCAGCTATGAGGTGGTGTTCGACGGTCTACCCATGACACACTCGGTGATCCAGCTGCGCCTGACCGATGTCCAGAAGTTTGACAGCGGTGCCGTGTGGCTTCGGTATTCTATTGCCCAATAACATCCTCAAATTCTGACGGGGAATAAAAGAAGAAAGGCCTTCAGCCATTTACAGATGCCCTATGCTCCGCTATACTGAGAGCTGAAAGAGCGGGAGGTGCGGCGATGACGGGCAGGCGAATCTGCGCCGGGTACTATCGGCGGTATGACAGGAGGGTAGTCTATGTGGTCTCGCTGGCCACCGATGCTGACACTGGCGAGGAAACAGCGGTCTGGACTGCCTACCCATTCGTGGATGTCCCAAAGTACTATACCTCCAGCAAAAAATCCTTCTGCGCTTTCGTGGAAGTGAACGGTAAGTGGAAAGTCAAGTATAAGCGGTTGATCAACATGAAGATATCGGGAGAGGCCGTAGAGCGGCTGGAAGAGGAGGGCTTCCGTGGGCCGGTTCGTAAACGGCAACGACCACCGCTGGATGAAGCATACAACTCCCGAAAGTATCAGCAGGCCGATACCTATTACACATACGCAAAAGATCTCTGTGAGCACTACAACTTCGACTGAAACAAATATTGCCTCTGCTTGAAGAAAAGAAGATTCGTTGCCATCACCAGGAGTGGCTTCGCCAAACTGAAAGAGGACCTGCAGTTTCTGGATAACACCCTGAAAACCGTGCTGTCGGAGTACCAGGACTACTTCCGGGAGTGGTTCATAGATGGCCTGTCCATCCGCAAATATGCCGAGAACCATCAGTCGAACCGGGGCAGTGTGGATTATCTGCAAAAGAAATTCTTTTCTGCTCTGGCCTGCCTGCTGAAAGAACGGGACGAGGCGGAGGGAATATGCCAACTGCGGAAACCAGTACAAAAGTGAATTACTGTAACCTCAAACGGAGCATCTGCGACAAAGCAGGCGCTCCGTTTTTTCTGTCAAGAGTGTGTCAAAGGGATATGATCTCCCCAATACATAGTGGAAAGGAACATCAGACGGCATCCGAAAATTATATCAAAACTATGTCATCTGCAAATGTTATCGGCAAGAGAAGTAGAGGGGTATTCGTGTGGAATTGCAGAGGCTGCGTTCAGCAGACAAATCAAAATCGGGGTATTCCGTTTTCGTTAGGCCCCAAAATTTAGTCGGATGTCTTACAAAATTTGAGTTTCAAGGGACACACAGTACGGAAAAATTTTGACAGGAGATTGTAACGGTGAAAGAATCCAGTTACAAAAGCTACGACGAACTGCCGCTGTTTCTCAGCACCAAGAAGGGCTCCCGTCGAAGCCCAGCGGAGCGGGTTCGGTGGGAAGAGGAGGCACAGCGGAATGGATAAGTTTTTGCCCTCGGGGGAAACGAAGGATATGGAGCTTGTGCCGACGAGATGCACGAACCGGACTTCTCGGTGTTGCGCATCGGCAATAGAATGGTGGTACCAAAGGAACGATTCATCCAGTGGGTGAAAGAACACACAGGGGGTGGAGCAGCATAAAGGCAGGGGTCGCAGGCCACCCCTGCGGGAGCCACTTCTGCCTGCAGTGCGGGCAGTTACGAGGGCTTTTACGGTGTCCTGAAATAGGGTCAAAAACAGAGAAGTGCTATCACTTCTGCGGTCGTTATCCCCAAAAACTTACTCCCACAATGAAAAATCAGGGGTCATGCCCCGGAAAGAAGCCTATTTTAAGCAAGAAAGAGAAATTTGCCCTGTACCTGACGCCGGAGAAAAAAGCGGTGCTGGAACGCCGCTACCGGGAGGATGGGAGCCGCAGTCTCACCGCCTTCATCGAACGAGCCGTCGACTTCTATCTGGACTACCTCAGCGCCAACAACGCCGGACTCTTTCTCCCGGCCTCCATCAAATCCTATGTGGACGGCCAGCTGGGACAGTTGGAGAATCGGATGTCCTCTCTGCTGTACAAGCAGGCAGTGGAGCAGGACATGGTAGCTGGCATCCTGGCGGACGTCTATCAATTCAGCGAGGATGACCTCCGGCGACGTCGAGCGGAGAGTATCAGCAACGTGAAGAAAACCAATGGCCGCATCTCCCTGGACCAACGGGTGCGGAAAGCCTGGGAGGAGGGGATGAGTGGCAGGACTGATCGTCAAGAGTTCCTACTACAAGTGCGGCGGGAACGCCACCCTCAGCGGCTACCTGCGCTACATCGCCACCCGGCCCCGTGCGGAGCGGCTGGGCTACGACAGCGCCAAGGCGTGGCGGGATCTCCTCCGGGCTCACCGCAACGACATCGCCGCGGCGATCAACATCCCGCCCAACGATTTCCGGTGGTACGCCGCCTTCCACGATGAGGGTGACCATTCCCATGTCCACATGATGGCGTGGTCGGCAAAGCCGGGACAGGCGTACTTGTCCAAAGAGGGAATCCGGCAGATCAAGTCCGAGCTCGCCAATGATATTTTTAAGCAGGAACTGCTGCGCCTCTACGAACAGAAGTCTGTATCCCGCGACGAACTGGTACACGAGGCCCGGAAAGCTATGCTGGAGTTGGTGCAGGTGATGAAAGCGGGTATCTGTGACCACCCGGATGCGGAACAGCTCATGCTGGAACTGGCGATGCAGCTGAGCGGTCAGGGGCAAGAAGTCCTATGGATATCTCCCAAAGTCACAGAAGAAACTGGTGGATCGGATCGTGGATGAGATGGAACGGCTCCCCAGTGTGCGGGACTGCTACGACCAGTGGATGGTCCTCCAGGGCAAAGTGGATGGATACTATCACGATAAGCCCAGAGAACGAAAAAGGTTGTTACAAGAGAAAGTATTCAGGCAGATCAAAAACGCCGTCATCAAGGAGGCGGAGAACATCCGGCAGAGCAATTTGTTCTTCGAGGACAAGGGGGTAGAACAGACGGCTGAGCCGAAGGAATTTCAAAACGCTTCCTATGACTACGAGGCCCTGCGGGATGCGATTCGGGATGAGAGCATGACCCTAGAGGAGCGCGGCGACGCTGTCGATGAAATGAACCAGCTGGTCAAAAACGGTGACAAGCACGCGCAGTACCTCATGGGAAAGCTGTGGCGGGACGGTCCGCTGCTGACACCGGGCTGGGTGAATGCCCGATACTGGTTTCAAAAGTCGGCGGAGCAGGGACACACCTATGCGCAGTACGCTCTGGGTAAGCTTCTGCTCTCTGATGATCCCGAGGCGCATGATGTGGAGGATGGTATTCGTTGGCTGAGGCGGGCCGCCGAAAGCGGAAACCAATATGCTGGGCAAGCTGTATCTCATGGGCCAGGGCGTGGAGTACGATAAGAAACTGGGGATGTATTGGCTAAGTCAATCTGCCGCACAGGGCAACGTCTATGCGAAAGCCCTTCTCCAACGCCAGGACAGCGGCAGACCGCCCCATGTGTTCCTGGCTGTCACCCGTCTGTTCCACCACATGAGCAGGATCTTTCAGGAACGATCCCTACCTCAGTCCGGAACAGGGCCGCAGGTGGACAGTAAGCTCCGGCAGAGGATCAAAGAGAAGAAGATCGCTATGGGACACAGGCCGGATAACCATAAAGAGGGGCAGAACCAGGGTGGCATGGTTATGGGCGGAATGCGAGTCGCCTCCCTCAAAAATCACGGGGCAATAAACAATATGAACGTCTTCGGAATCCTTCAGGATCGCCAGATGATAAATCTTTGATAACTCTGCGCATCTGCCGTGGCTATTTTCTGTTTCTGTGGTATTGTGTGTTGCTGACAAGGAGGTGGCACACCATGCAAGAGACGCTGGAAGACCTATACTACGGGAACATCACGCCATACGACCGCCAGATCTGTTCCAGCACATCCCTAAGGAACGCAATGGATCAGTCTCACAAGTACGAAGAACAGCTGACCAAACTGCTGGAGGGCGAAGCCCACAGCCTGCTGCTGCGGCTCATCAATGCAGAGAACGAGATCGGCAGTACGCTGGCTCTGGAGAATTTTATCCTGGGCTTCCGTCTGGGAACGAGACTGATCCTGGAGGCGCTGGACGAGGACGACAGCAGTCTGGTGGAGCTGTTCCTCGGAGACGACCGAAGGGAGGAACAATGATGACCACCAACCAACTGCCCCTCCGCCAGTGCCGCTACTGCGGCAGTGACGACCTTGGGCTGGGCTGGCAGCACGGTGAAGGGATCGTCACCTTCAAGAAGCACGGCATCTTGGGCAATCGGATGCGCTGCCTGATCTGCCGCCGCTGCGGCGCGGTGCTGTCCCAATGGGTGGCAGAGCCTCACAGGTTCCCGCCCATCCGGTAGCCACCGCAAGTCCTGCGACGCAAATCAAAGATAAAAACGCCTGGAGGTGAAAATTGTGGCAAAACGAAGACCGTCCGGTGACGGCATGGTCCGCAAGCGGGAGGACGGCTGCCGGGAGGGCCGCATCGTGTTGGGCCACAAGGAGAACGGCGAACCCATCTTCCGATACATCTACGCCGACACCCAAAAAGAACTGACTACCAAACTCCGGCAGAACATCACAGCCTATCAGGGTGTAGATCTGACGGAGGAGTGCAGGATGACACTCTCGGAGTGGCTGGATCGGTGGCTGGAACAGATGGCCTCCGTCCTCCGGCCCAGCACGCTGAAACACTACCGCAGTGACATGGAGCACCATGTCAAACTGTATCTGGGCCAAAAAAAGCTCACCCAGACACCACTTCTGATTTAAAAAAACTGTATGACGATCTCAAAAAGCAGGGCCGGGTCCATCCCCGCCCCGGTCAAAGCTGTGGGTTGTCCACCACCACCGTCCACGGCATCCACACCACCCTGCACCATGCGCTGAAGTCTGTGGTAGACCAACGTCTGCTGCCTCACAATCCCGCTGACCATGTGGAACCGCCCAAGGTGGCCCACAAATCCATGACCATTCTCAACGAAGAACAACTGGACACCTTTCTGGCGGCGGTGGAGCAGGCCCCCATCTGGAAAGACTTCTTCTACACCGAACTGACCACCGGCCTGCGGCTGGGCGAGATCTGCGGACTCATGTGGTCTGACTTCGATCCCAGGAAAGGAACCTTGAATGTAAGCCGGACTCTCCACAAGGAGAAGGGCGGGCGGCTGGTGACGGGCGACACCAAGACCTGCGCCGAAACCAGAAAAATCGTCCTGCCACCTACTACATCGGAGTTGTTGTCAAATCGTAAGAAGCACTCCTATTCTGTATGGATCTTTCCCAACCCGCTCAAACCCGAAGCACCCATGAACCCCAGCACTGCTTATCATCAACTGAAAAAATCCTTGCGGAAAACGATCTACCTGGCCTTCGATTCCATGATCTCAGGTACACTTTTGCCACCCACGCGCTGGCCAACGGAGTGGACGCCAAGACCCTGTCTGGCATCCTGGGCCACACCAAAGCCAGCTTCACGGCGGACACCTATACCCACACTACCACCGATATGCACCGGAAAGCCGCCGAAATCGTAGGCGGCTCCCTAACGGACTACCTGGGAGAGGAGATGGCTCCATGGCAAAGCGCAGAACCCGCGGCGACGGCAGTCTCCATCTGAGGAAAGACGGACGCTGGGAGGGCCGGTATATAGTGGGCTACGATGACATGGGCCTGCCGGTGACCAAAAATGTCCTCGCCAAAACCAAGCCGGAATGCGCGGCAAAACTGGTACAGCTCCGGGAGACGCTGAAAGAATCTGCGCCAGATCAGCCTAAGCCCGGAATCTTGTTGGCGGACTGGCTGGACCTCTGGTATCAAGGGTACAAGAAACCGAACCTCCGCCCCAACACCCAAATGTCCTACGAGCGACGGATTTACCAATACATAACCCCTGCTCTGGGACAAATCCAGCTGGACAAGCTGACCACCGCTGACATCCAGGAATTCTATGTATCCCTTAAAAAGAGCGGCCGGCTGATTCGAGCCGACCTCTATGGCGAAGGACTTTCATATCAGACTGTCCGGGGTATCCACACCACCCTCCACGCTGCCCTGGATAAGGCCGTGGAAGAAAATCTGATGTTCCGAAATCCTTCAGACGAATGTAAGCTTCCCTCTGCCAAACCCAGAGAAATGAAGGTCCTGATGCCGGAGGAAATTCAGCGGTTACTGATCCAAGCCAGAGAGGATGGCTGCTATGAGCTTCTGCTCTTAGAGTTATCCACTGGCCTGCGCCGGGGCGAGATCTGCGCCCTCCAGTGGAATGACCTGAATCTCAAAACCGGGGCGCTCCAAGTGGAACGGCAGGTCCACCGGGTGCGAGGGAAACTGGTGGTATCTCCGCCCAAAACCAATGCAGGCCGGAGGACGGTGCTCCTCCCTCCCCCAGTTCTGAATGTACTCAAATCCTACCGGACCACTTCAACCTCCCGTTGGATGTTCCCCTCGCCAGTCAAGGAGGACTCACCCATGGACCCCGCGGCAGTGCGAAAGCGGCTGTCCACTGTGCTGAAACGGGCCGGCTGCAAGAGACTTCGATTCCACGATCTGCGGCATACTTTCGCCACCGCTTCCCTGGAGCACGGCATGGATGCGAAGACTCTTTCGACCATCATCGGCCATGTGTCCAGCAGCACCACGCTGAACATCTATGCCCATGTGACCGATGAGATGCAGAGGACTGCCGCAGCCAAGATCGACCGTGGGATCGTCAAAAGCGAGGCCGCCCAAGAGGTTGACACGGCGCCAAGAAACCCTCCGCCCTCCATCTTCCAGCCCTACAAAGGCCAGCGCCGCAAGCCGGGCACCGGCTGTGTCAGCCAGATCAATGACCACCTCTGGGAGGGCCGATACTCCCCCGTCATCAATGGAAAGCGCATGGCCCGGAATGTCTACACGAAAACGGAAACCGAGTGTGAGAAAAAGCTGGCAGAACTGATCCGGGAAATGAAGGCAGAGATCGCCGCCGGAAAAAAACAGACAAAGCAGGAAAGTGCGGCAAGTTGACCGGGAGAACCTGCCGTATTGCGCAAACGGGCCTCCAAGGGCAAAGCGCCCTCGGAGGCCTGTCTTTTTCCTGTCTGTGGCTTGTTCTGTGGTCAAAGGCGAAAGCCGAAATTCAAACTACCAAAAATAGTTGCAAAAACAAATAAAACAACCGCTTTTCGCCAAAAAATCAGTTGTTTTGTGGGGCTGCTATCCGGATTTGAACCGGAGACCTCATCCTTACCAACTGATTGGGCCGGTGAGGTTTTTTGCTTCCCGGGCCTTTCGTGCCCTTTTCCGTCCAACATACCATACTCTTTGACTCTCTTGTCTCCATTGTTTCCGCCCGCTCGTTTCCCCGTGTGGGTCACGGTGTGGGTCAAGCGGATACCTCGGCGTCAAAGAACTCACATAGGTCGAGTCGCGATATTCCGCTTCGCCGTCTCTCTTTCATAATTGATGCGCGTGATCTCCTCAATGCACACCTTTTGCATCTCGCTGTTCTCAGGCCATGAGACGTCGAATTTTCGGCATCTGAAAAAACGATTCGATACCACACGATCCTCTTCCGTTTCGTGCGTAAAATGCCACTTTTCATTGTCCAATGATGGTGCGGAGCCACATACGCCTCGTCTCTTGATCAGTATACCATACTAGCAGAATTTTTACAACGGGCGACCAAAAGTCTCTCCCATCGTTCAGCTATCGTTCCCGGACATTTTCCCGCTCAGGAATTGGTACGCAATAAGCAAGGAATACAGCGCTTCAAATTAGGACAACAGGAATCCAAAGTTAAAATCAGAAAAAACAGTTGTATTCAGATCATCCCACTTAGTCAATCTATCTGTGCATATCTAATGCTACCTCCACAAAACAATCATACGGGCCGTCTACTACGATTTCTTTTTGGCCCCTTGCAAGAACTTCCCTGCAACCCAAATGAAATATTGGAAAATCGGGATGCCCACTCTCCGCAGAAACATCAAGCACGGCTTTCTCTGTTACAGGGAATACGATCCTGCCAATGTTGGCCCAATAGATGGCCCCTGTGCACATGCAGCACGGTTCACACGAGGTATATAGGCTGCATTTCCACAGAAATTCCTCTGAGAACTTTTGGGAAGCCCTACTCGCCAGTACAGACTCGGCATGGGCGGTATTGTCACCATTTTTATATACCAGCGTGTCCTGCTCCATCAGAACATCGCCGTTTTCATCGGCCAGCAACGCGGCAAACGGAGCATCTCCCTGAGCTTTTAGTGCTGCGGCCATTTGGATGCACATTTTCAGCAGTTCTTCATTTCTCTCCGCCGTTATGTTCTGAAATACAAATCCTGTTCCTGTTTTCATAAAGCACACTCCTTCTACTTACCTTACTGCGGCAGCATGATACGGATCGTCGTTCCTTTGGGAGAGCTGGAAACAATCCTAATCTGTCCGCCATGCAGTTCTATGATCGCCTTTGTCAACGCCAGACCCAAGCCGCAGCCGCCCATTTGACGGGAACGGGACTTGTCAACGCGGAAAAACGGGTCAAAGACCTGCTTCTGATCTTCTGCCGGGATGCCACGGCCGCTGTCTGAGATCGTAACAATAATCTGCCCTTTCTCTACATTTGACTGAGCGCTGACCCGCCCGCCGGTATGATTATATTTGATGCTGTTCTCGATGACATTATAGATCGCACGGTACAGCAGGGCGTCATTCCCTACAAGTTCCCCTTCGCTGGGGTGCTGGACCATTTTCACCCCATTTTTCTGTGCAACCTCCTCTAAATCACAAAGGATTTCTTCAAGCAGCGCGGGAAGGGATATTTGATCTGATTTTTGTACGGTTTCCAGACGGGCCATTTGCAGCAGTTCCTCGACCAAATGGGACAGCCGCTCCGTCTGCGCCGCCAGGATCTCAAGGCTTTCCGCGCAGTCTCCGGGAAGTTCCTTACTTTTCCGATCCAGCAGATCCAACCGCGCCTGAATGACTGCAAGCGGCGTCCGCAACTCATGGGCGGCATTGGCGGAAAACCGCTTCTGCGTTTCAAATGACTTCCCCAGACGGGAGAGCATCGCATTGAAAGACTTTGCTAAATGGGCTACCTCGTCCTCTGTTCCGGGTACTTCAACCGGCTGGGCAAGATTCTGCGCCTGGATCGTCTCCATTTGCCCGGCTATTTTCCGTAAGGGCGATAATGCCTTCCCTGTCAGCCAATAGGTCATGACGCCGGACAGCAAAACGACCAGCAGCATGGCGGCGGCGCTCTCCATCCGAAGCGTGGAGCGGCTGTTGCTGAAATGCTGTGGTATCTGCATCTGCTCCGGTACGGCAGCTCCTCCAGAGATCTGCGCCGCGTCCCCGGTGTTGGGCTGGAGCTGGATGACCTGGATTTCCAGATCGTCCAATTCGGCGCCGGCCGAGTGGTTGAACACCAGGGTCAAGATCAGGCAGGCCGCGGCCAGGATCGCTGCGGAGGTCAGCGCCAGCCTCCATTGCAGCGTCAGGCCGTGCCGTTTGAACTTGTACTTCACCGGCTCCCGTCCTCCTTTCCTACGGCCAATGTGTACCCCTGGCCGACCTTATTCTGGATCGGATCATACCCCAGGACCGACCGGAGTTTTTTGCGGAGTGCTGAGATGTGGACACGGACCGCATTGCTGAAGCTGTTCACACTTCCATCCCATAGGTGCTCCATCAATTCCTCCGCGCTCACCACACGTCCCTGATGGAGCAGAAGATATTCCAGCAGCCCCGCCTCCTTGCGGGGCAGGTTGAGGACCCGGCCGTCCGCTGTTGCCGTGCGGGAAACCGTATCAAAGGAAATACCCCCGCAGGATAAGACCGTGTCCTCCTGTACGAAACGGCGGCGGGTCAGGCTGCGGATTCGGGCCTCCAATTCTGCGAAATGAAATGGCTTTGTCAGGTAGTCATTGGCTCCAAAGTCCAGTCCGTCCACTTTGTCCTGAAGCTCGGTTCTGGCGGACAGGATCAGAATTTTCACCTCGGCATTTTCCATACGCAGGCGGCGCAGAACCTCCATCCCATCCATGACAGGAAGATTCAGATCCAGTAAAATCAGATCATAGGACTCCACTGTAGCCAGTTCCAGCGCTGTCCCGCCGTCCCCGCAGGCGTCCACTTCATAACCATCCGACCGCAGGACCTGTGCCATTGTCCGGCACAGGTCCTGTTCATCCTCCACGATCAGAAGCCGCATACATCCCCGCCTCCATTCGATCTTCAATCAACAGATAGTTTGATTATAGCACAGGAGCGATAAACTTTGTGTTAACTGGCTGTTCCAGCTCGAAAATATATTTCAACGGGCCGGTTGAGTTAACAAAGACTTTATCCCCCGTGTGCTATCCTGCACAATGATGGAGCGCCATCCGTCTAAAAAATCGAAGGAGATCATGGATATGCACAAGAACAACCATTACGGCAATCGAGAGGGCCGCAGAATTTTCCGAAAGCCTGCCGCAGCTTTGGCAGCCGCGGCGCTGCTCGTTTCCCTTGCGGCTTGCTCCGGCGGAGAACAGGCTTCCTCGCCGTCTGCCTCGCCGGAAGGCTCCGCAAGCATGGGGGAGATGACCCTGGGCGGGAATAGGGTCACCATCCCGACGGACGAGGTGATTTTGAAGCCGTCCGAAATGGGGATGTACCCGGAGAAGGAGCATTCATTCCCTTACCTTGGCATGGATGTCGTGCTGCCGGACAGTCTGGTGGAAAAAATGCAAGCCTGCGATGTGGTCCAGTTCAGCGAGGAGGAAGTGGATGCCAATGGATCGCTCTCCTACGCGCTTCTCTCCTGGAGCGCATTGAGCCAGGAGCAAAAGGACGCGGAGACGCCCCTGGCCGGAGACGGGATCGAACAATGGAAACGCGGATTGACGCACACAGGCGCGCTTGGCGTGTACCGCTCCGGTCTGGAGGAGCAGTTGAACGCCCTGACCGGATGCGACCAGCACCAGAAATTGGGCGAAAGCGCGGACGGTGCGTACAGCTACTATCTCAGCTCAAACTCCAAGGGAGATGCGGGGCTGGAGGCAGAACTTGAGAATATCGAGGTCACATTGAAAGATATGGTAAACATGGAGGAGGGCCTGTCCTTTTTCAGCGCCTTGCCGCAGAGCATCAGCGGGAGCGTAGGGGAATTTTCCACTACGGATATTCAGGGAACAGCGGTTGACCAGACAATCTTCCAGGAGCATACGCTCACTCTGGTCAATGTGTTTACGACCTGGTGCAGCCCCTGCGTGGAAGAAATCCCCGAGTTGGAGAAGCTGCGGGCGGATATGGCCGAGCAGGGTGTTGGCGTGATCGGCATCGTTATGGACACCCGGAACGAGGCCGGGGAGCAGGACAGCGAAGCGTTGCAAAAGGCGCAGATCCTGGCGGAACGGTCTGGCGCCCAGTTCCCGTTCCTCATTCCTGACGAGACGGCGCTTCATGGCCTGCTGGATAGCATCGACACAGTTCCGCAGACCTTCTTTGTGGACCGGCAGGGAAATATCGTGGGCGAAACCTATCTGGGCGGCCACACCTATGACGAATGGAAGGCCATTGTGGAGCAGGAACTGGGCCGCCTGGGAGGAGATGCGTAATGGAGCGCCGCAGGATCGACCCGCGCTGGTTCGGTGCCGGGGCCGCTGTTCTGGGGATCGCGTTCATGGCTTATGGGATCTGCCGCGGAGAGATGGCCGTGGTTTTCTCCAAAGCGGTAAAAGTTTGTCTGGAGTGTATCGGAATTGGCTAAGAAAAAAATAAGCGACTGGCCCAGACATGGTGTACAGGCGGTATGGGCCTTTTTATCAAACAGCTATTTAGCCGGCTTCCTGCAAGGCAAAATCTATCAGGGAAAGTTGAAAAATCTCTGTGTTCCCGGCTTGAATTGCTATTCCTGCCCCGGGGCGCTGGGAGCCTGTCCCATCGGCGCGCTCCAGGCTGTCATTGGGAGCTGGAACTTTAAGCTGGCTTTTTATGTATCCGGATTTCTCATTTTTGTGGGGGCTCTGGTCGGCCGGCTGGTCTGCGGCTGGCTGTGTCCCTTTGGATTGATCCAGGACCTGTTGCATAAGATCCCGTTCTTCAAAAAAATCTCGACTTTCCGGGGGGATAAACTTCTCCGTAAATTGAAGTATGTGATCCTGGTGGTCTTCGTGATCCTGCTGCCCATGTTCCTGGTCGATCTGCTGGGACAGGGCGCCCCATACTTCTGCAAGCTGATCTGCCCTGTGGGGACGCTGGAGGGCGGCATCCCTCTGGTTCTGCTGAACTCATCCATGCACAGCGCGCTGGGCTGGCTCTATGCCTGGAAGAATGTGCTTTTAGTAGCCACCATCCTTTTGTCCATCCTGATTTACCGGCCATTCTGCAAGTACATCTGCCCGCTGGGCGCGATTTATTCCCTGTTTAATCGCATTTCAATTTTCCGGTATCGGGTGGATGAACATAAGTGCATCCACTGCGGCGCCTGCGCCAAAGTCTGCAAGATGCACGTGGACCCGGTGAAGAACGCAAACGACCCCGAGTGCATTCGCTGCGGGAAATGTAAACAGGTCTGCCCTGTCCATGCTATTAAATAGAAAAGATTTGAGGTACACAGCAGAAATTGTGCTGGGTGCAGCTTTCATAATAATTTTTCTCTCGGATGAATAACTTGCTGACTCCTGTCTTTTTGCAGAAAAGTGAACTACAAAAGCTGCTGACCCAAGTCAGACCGGACATAGTCACACTTACTGTTCTCAAATCTCGTACTAAATTGATGTGTATAATCTCAAATCTTGCGCCGCAAAACAAAATAAAAGGCCATAGTTCATTTTGCTGCGATTGACGCCGTCGAACATTTGTTCCGCAATCGAGATAGGCGAAAGCCAAAACTCGCAGCTTTCCGGTGAGGTCCACACCCCGGTGGGACCTCAGACATTCATGGGCCTCGTAGGGCACAATGACCACCCTGTATGAAGGGAACTTCCATGAAGGTCTTCAGTATTTGGCGCTGTGCCGGCAGCGCGGGTGTGTACCTTTCCGTCGAGAGCGGAAAGGACATGAATGAACGACACAGTCGTTGTGAACTACAATGGGGAGCCAGTATCAGTGCCAAAGGAGGTCGCAGACTTCCTGGAACAGGATCGGAAACGGCAGCAGGTGCAGGATAAGCAGGACAAAAGGCATCTGAGTAGAAGTAAGTTTGAAACGGTGCTGTTCTGTTCGGAATGTGTCAGGCGTCCCGTGGAAGATGAAGCGCTCCGGAACCTCCGGCTTGAAAATCTGCGGAAAGCCGTCAAGGATCTGGGTGAACAAAGCCGTGAACTCATCGACCTTCGATATGGCAGGGAACTGACCATGGAGGAGATCGGCAAGGTCTACGGCATCTCAAAAACAGCGGTATCAAAGCGGTTGAAAACGCTCCACGAAAAGCTGAGGAGCTCTGTCACATGACAGGGCCCCTCAACTTTTTTTATTTTTCTGGTTTACAAATCCGCTGTGAGTCTCCTTATCAGTAGAGGGTAAATTCTCAATGTCTGAAATCTGGTTGATGGCCGCAGCCAGAGTACCCCAACAAAATCATAAAAAGGAGTGGATCGATCATGGATCAGTTTCAGATGGATCATCAGGCTTTGTATCATCTCTTAAAAATCAAGTGCGAGCGGGAAACGTTGGATGATATCCTCCAAGGGATGCGTACGCTTCTGGCGGATGAAGCGATGCCAACAGCGGAGCAGGTCCGCGCATTTCTTCAGGCCCCGGATGGCGATACAGCCCTTGACCCCCAGCAGCAGATGGTGGCAATGGATCAGATGCTTCAGTGCATGGAGGTGAACTTTCGTACCTGCTGTGATCTGCTGCGGTATCAGCAGATGAAGAAGGCAGGCGCGGTCCGCGACATGGATGAGTTCCTGGATGTGCTCTATCCCGGGAATACGGAGGAGGAACAGGATGAAAGTGTCTGAGTACAAGTCCTACGAGGACCTGCCTCTGTTTCTCAATGCGGAAACGGTGTCAAAGGTCCTGGGCATCGCGCCATCGTCCGCCTACGAGCTTCTGCATGAAAAGGATTTTCCTTCCCTGCGGATCGGCAGCCGTATCGTGGTGCCCAAGGAATCGTTCATCCAATGGGTGAACGAACACACAGGGGGTGGAACATGAAGTACAACGACCACGGAAATTTTTTCTCTCTGCCCAATAAGATCTTCCTCCTGGGACTGCGTCCCGGTGAGCTGGCGGTGTACAGTTACCTGCGCCGGTGCGAGGATCGGGCAACGCACCAGTGCTGGCCCAGCTACAAGACCATCGGGAAAGCGGTGGGCATGAGCGAGAACACAGTGCGCAAGTACACCCTGCGGCTGGAGGAGCGGGGACCGCTCTCCACCGAGTCCACCGAAGTGGTGACAGCTACCGGGCAGAAACGAAACGGAAATCTGCGCTACACCCTCCGGCCCGTTCAGGAGTGGATCGCAGCGCGTCAGAGAGCTGCGGCGATGCAGGGCAATCGTGGCAGCCTGTGAGCCGCTGTGTGCGGCTTATCAGGGATCTGGGGGATGAGGTACCTTCCCCCCATACGAAGCCTGAAATCCCGCTTTGGAAAGCAAATTGTAATAAGGACCACAGGGGGTGTCGGAGGCCGATGCCCACCTTTGGGTGGGGCAAGTATAGCGTCCGGCTATACGTCGGCCGCACTCGCCGGGGCAGAGCCCCGGCACCCCTCGTCGACACAAGCTCCGTATCATTCCCCCTGCCGCCAGCGGCAGGGCCCACTCATTACGCTGTGTCTCCTCTCCAAACGAGACCCGCTGCGCTGGGCTCTCGTTTGGGCACGGGAGAACCGAAAGGAGAAACATGCAGAAGAAAAAAACAGCCATCATCACCGCAAGGATGACACCGCAAACAAAGGCAGAGATCCAACACCGGGCCAAACAAGCCGGGATGACAATCACCGATTACCTGGTCACCTGCGCCCTGGGCAAGGAGATCATCCAGGTACACGGTCTGGACGAGATCCTGTCTGAACTGAAAGCCCAGGGCAGAAATCTGAACCAGCTCACCACGCTGGCTAACATGGGCCGCATCCAGTTCCTCCGCAGCAACGAACTCATCGACCGGTACGCTGATCTCTATCAACGGATGACCGGTATCGCCAGGGGGTAGTAATGGGGCCCCCACAGAGGGCTATGCCCTTTGTGGGGAGAGGAGACGCCCCGGAATGAATGAGCCTTCAGCCCTTCAGGCTGGAGGCGAATGATACGGAGGAGGTGTTGACGAGATGGCAACCTTCACAGCCGTACGGAACAAGAAGCAAACAGCGGGAACGACGGCAGGCGTGATGAAGTATGTGGTCCAGGGGAAGAAAACAATGCTGGGCGACCGATGGATGGTCACCGGACACAACTGCGTGGCCCAGTCCTCCTACCTGGAGATGGTCACCACCAAGCGCCGCTTCCAAAAGACGGACGGGCGGCAGTTCTACCACTTCGTCCAGTCCTTCTCTGCCAAGGATGATCTGACGCCCCAGGAGGTCAACGCCATCGGGATCGAGTTCGCACAGAAGCAGTTCCCGGACTATGAGGTCCTGGTGGCCACCCACATGGACACCAACCACCTGCACAACCATCTGGTGGTCAACAGTGTGAGCTGTGCGGACGGCAGAAAACTCCACCAAAATGCCGCTGACCTTCAGCGGCACCGGCAGGTGAATGATGAGATCTGTATGGCCCACGGACTGAGCGTGCTGGAGCCGCCGAAGAAGTACACCCGGAAACGGCAGATGCGGCCTGGGGAGTATCAGGCGGGGCTCCGTGGTGACAGTTGGAAGCTGGATCTGATCCAGGCGATCAATGAACCGCTGGAGTACGCAGACGACCGGGAGAGTTTTATCGGGAACATGGAGTACGAGGGTTACGAAGTCAGCTGGGTGCCGACGCGGAAGCACATCACCTTCACCTGTCCCAACGGCAGGAAGTGCAGGGACAGCAGTCTGCACGATGAGACTTTCCTGAAAGAAAATCTGGAGAAGCTGTTCGCCTACCGCCAGGCCACAGGCTTCTGCCCCGGCACTCTGGAGCCGGATGAGGGATGGATGGGAGAACTGGCTGCCGGGCTGGTGTAGCTGGGCAGGGCGCTGGAGAGAGAAGCGGACTTTCCGCAGATTCCCACACCTCCGGTCTGGACGGACAGCAAGCTGCGCCGCCGGGAAGCGTTGAAGAAGCTGGCCATGGGAGAGAAGCTGAGCCACGACAGCGACCAGCAGCAGACCATGGAGTGACCGAAGAGGAGAGTAGTCCCCTCAAAGGTTGCGCCGCAAAACAAAGATAAAACCCTTTTCAAAATCTGGCGATTTGATACTATATGAGTTCTTTGATAACTCTGGTCAAACAGCGTGGCTATTTTACAAAAGATGTAGTATGTTGTGTTGCTGATAGGAGGCGATCTATATGCCAAAGAAACGAGCCAACGGCGAGGGAAATATCCGCAAGCGCAAAGACGGCCGCTGGGAGGGACGGTACACCGCCGGATACGATCCCAAGACCGGTAAGCGGATCATCAAGAATGTGTTGGGCAAGACCCAGGCAGAGGTCCGGGAAAAGCTGATAACCGCTATGGCTGAGTGTCAGGGGTTGGACGTCAGCCGGGAAGCCGATGAACACTGGGTGGCCACCTGGCTGAAAATGTGGTACGAGCTCTATGCCAAGCCCAACATCCGTACCGCCACCGCAAACCGCTACCAGCTCATCATAGACACCTATACTGTTCCCCGCATCGGGAATATCAAGTTAAAGAAGCTGACCACCCGACACCTGCAAAAGCTCTACAAGGAGTTATTAGAAAGCGGCAGAATCCACATTGGAAAGAACCAGAGCAAAGGACTCAGCACCACCACCGTCCACAGCGTCCACCTGATGCTCCACGCCGTCCTGGACCGGGCGGTGAAGGAACGGCTCATTCCCCGGAACCCCTGTAAATACTGCGTGGTGCCCAAGCCCCGGAAGCTGGATATGAAGGTCCTGTCCCCGGAGCAGATCGGCGCCTATTTGGAGTCCGCCCAGCGGCGGGAGTTGCTCCCCATGTTCTATCTGGAGCTGGTCAGCGGGTTGCGGAAGGGAGAACTGGTTGCCCTGCGGTGGGACGATCTGGACGTTCAGGGCAGGACCATCTCCGTGAGCCGGCAGTACATTCGAAACCCAGATGGAAGTCTGGAACTTACACGACCCAAGACGGAAAACTCGGTGCGGCTGGTGTCCATCCCCCAGACCGCGGTGGAATTGCTGATCCAGGAGCACAACAAACACCCGAACAACCCGTACCTGTTTCCCTCGCCCCTCACTGGAGAGATGTACCACCCGGACAGCGTGGTAAACCTCCACAAGAAGCTCCTGAAGGACGCCGGACTGGAGCATTTCAGATTCCACGACCTGCGGCATACCTTCGCCACCACAGCCCTTCAGAACGGCGTGGATGTAAAAACGGTGTCTTCCATGCTGGGTCACTACGACGCTGGGTTCACCCACCCACGCTACACGGCAGAAGCAGGACGAAGCGGCCCAGACCATGGGTAGTTTCATGGAGCAGGTCATGTAAGACAGTGAAAAAAGCAGGGCAGAAAGCGCAAGCTTCCTGCCCTGCACTCTTTGACCCTTTCCGGCCCTTTCCCCATGTGGGTCACGGTGTGGGTCAGATGGTTGACCCACACCGTGACCCACACCAAAAAATCAAAATATGCAACAAAAAAGCCTCAAAAACCGAAGTTTTCAAGGCTTTTTGGAGCTGCTGCCCAGATTTGAACTGGGGACCTCATCCTTACCAACTGATTGGGAGCCTTCCGACCCTTGATTTTTAACGCTTTGCGTCCATTTTCGCTCCAAAAGGATGAGGTCGGCGGCACTCTTTACTCTGTTGTTTCCGTATAGTCCTTTCCCCGTGTGGGTCATCTTGCCTCAAAATTTCCGCATTCAGGACTCTCTGATATAATCCGTCCTTTGCTTGTCTGAATGAAACAGAACAGCGGACAGCCACTCCAATTTTCGTCCTATCTGCCGGGCAAGAAAACCGACCAGAACAGCTGCAATGATGGTTCCCTCCCGCACACCGCTAAGTTTGCCCTGCAAACAAACCGATAGGCCGGCTGCAATTACGGTCATGGACACGTCAAACACAACCTTTGCTACCCCGAACTCCATTTTTCTTCGATAAACTACTGCACGCACAAACGATTCTCCTGGCAGCATGACTACATCAGCAATCACTTCCAAAAAGACACCCACACTCAACACCAGACACCCAATCAGCAAGAATGTGACCTGCCCCCCATAAGTTTGAGGTCGGACACCCTTCATCACCCACAGTCCAAAATCAATAAAATAGCCAAAGGCAATGGATACCGGCACCTGAAGCCAATGTTCTGGTTTGAACTGATTTCTTAAAATCAACAGCTGGGCCGCAACGAGCAGCAGGCTAAACAGAATTGTAAATTCCCCTAAGGACAGAGAAAACCTTAGGCTCAACACATACGGGATTGCCGAAATAGGGGATGTGCCCAGATTTGCCTTGGTAATGAGCCCCACCCCCATGGAATTTATAAACAGACCCAAAAGAAATACTATGTATCGCCTTACCTTTTCCACGGACCATCCTCCTCAACAAACAAGAATCCAATTTTTCCGTCCCTGTCCCGCTCAATTCTGAGCATAAAAAGGCATCCCCGGACATTTTTTCATGCCGGGGATAAAACAGGGCCATTTAATGATTCTCTCTGCCGGTATTATATTGCAATCAGGATTTAGCTTTTTGCAGCCCCCAGACCGAGTTTTCAAACACGAACATATCCAGCTTTCGGACAAAATTGGACTCCACGGTTTGATAGGACTTTTCCCCCTCAAAAGAGTGTACCGCTATGAGATGCACCAGTTCGTCAGGCAGGCCCGCCTCGTGGGCGATAACCGCACCGGAGAGGGGATGCCGGAGCAGTTGATAATTCCGGCTGTGGCAGACCTGATTATCCACATGGGCAAATTCCGTCAATTTCCCAATATCATGCAGCAGCGCCCCTGCCACCACCAAATCCCGGCTAACCGGCACATGGTTTTGCCGGAAATATTTTTCCTGTTGGGCAAACGCCTGAATACACGCATCGGTCACGTCCCGGACATGCTCCACCCAAGTCACCGGACATTCCATCCAATTCAGGGTAACCGGACATTTTAAAATTGACTCCCAGTCCCAGCCACCCCGCTGCGCCGCCAATCTCATGGCCCGCTGCGCCTTTTGCCGCAGCGACCCATCCGCGATGCAGGCAAATTGGGGAAAGAGTTCTTCCAGTTCATTATCTGTCATATCTATCCTTCTCTCTTGCGGGGGCCGTCCGTCTGGACAGCCCCCGCATCTTGTTCTTATTTCCGCTCCGCTTCGCGCTCCAACAGTGCCAGCATCTCCTGTTCCTTGATCTCCAGCATCTCCCGCCACGCGTTGGGTCGAATAAATCCATTTCCCGTCCCATCATCCTGGGCAGCGATGTCAAAGAAGGGATATGTTTTGGCATGCCCCGCATGGGAGGGAATGAGCACATCTACCGACCGCCGCTTCATCTGTCGTAGCATATCCAAATATCCCTGCTGGAAGCTCAACGGCCAGCCATTGGTAAGCAGGTCCTCCTTGGACAGGGTGTTTGTACCCAGGCCGCCGTGCATAGCCACAGTGAGTTTGCGGCCCTCATGCTCCACCTCAAAGAAAAAGCTGGTAGTGCCGGGAGTATGCCCAGGGCACGGTACTGGCCATATAGTCATCCCGCCAAAGCAGATGGACTGGTCTGAATCATAGTAATGATCGATACGAAACTCCGGGACCCGATCCTCAAAGGCGATCAGATCCCGCCGCTCGGTGAAGAAGTAGGCGTCCTTCTCATTGATCCAAATCTCACAGTTGCTCATTTCCTGCAGCTGGCGTGCCGCGCCGCAGTGGTCAAAGTGGCCGTGGGAAATGAGTAGGTGGCGGATGTCCTTGGGATCAAAGCCAAGGCCCCGGATTGAGTCGATGAGCAGATATAGGTTCTCCTCATAGGCACAGTCGATTAGGATCAGGCC
The DNA here is from genome assembly GCA_003112755.1 of Lawsonibacter asaccharolyticus. NCBI lineage: Bacteria > Bacillati > Bacillota > Clostridia > Eubacteriales > Oscillospiraceae > Lawsonibacter > Lawsonibacter asaccharolyticus. Next base: position 1,307,070 of record BFBT01000001.1, read on the forward strand.
CTCCGGTGTATCGATTAGGTAGACCGAAACCCATGTGTTGCCCACGAAATACACATTTTCAATTACTTTGAAGGGCTTTTGCGCCAGCGTCCACGGTTCATGGAACCGCTGGTGCATGATTTGACCCATTGCGGCCTGTCTCTCTTCGCGTTTCGTCATGATTACTCCTCCGCCGTACTCTTGGATGCGGCTTTCATCTGGTGGATCACTGTAGTGACAATAATAAGGACAGAAGCAACAATAAAGATACAGCTTACCGGGCGGGTCAGGAAGGGCAGGAAAGAGCCATGGCTAATCTGCAGGGCACGGCGCAGATTGGATTCAATCATGGGGCCCAGGACGGCGCCCAGGATAAAGGGAGCACCCGGGACCTTGGCTCTGCCGAAGAGATAGCCTACGGTGCCGAAGATGAATACCGTCCAAACGCAGAACACCTTATTACCGGAGGCATAGGCGCCCACCACGCAGAGCATCACAATCACAGGCAACAGAATGCCCTGGGGGATCTTCAGGGTCTGTAGGAACAGGGGGATGCCGAAGTACTCCACCAGCAGCATCAGGGCGGTGCAGATGCCCATGGCCACAAAAATTACGTAACACAGGTCAGCGTTGGTGGTAAACAGCAACGGTCCGGCACTCAAGCCTTGGATCATGAAGGCACCCAGCAACATGGCGGTGGGACCGTCGCCGGGAATGCCCAGAGCCAGCAGTGGGATCATGGCACCGCCGATGGAGGCGTTGTTGGAGGTCTCAGAGGCCACTACGCCGTCCATGATGCCGGTGCCGAATTTCTCCGGATATTTTGAGGCCTTCTTCACTGTGGCATAAGCCAGCTGGTTGGCCAGGGAACCGCCCATGCCGGGCAGGAAACCGATGAACACGCCGATGACCGCAGACAGGACCCAGTTTTTGGTCTGGCCCAAAAACTCCTTGAAGCTGAAGCCGAAGCCTCTGCCCCGTTTATAGGGGAGCTTGTCCTCTATTCCGGTTCCGATGGGCTTGGCGGCCCGCCCCATGATGGTAGTCACGGCAAACATGCCGATGACCATGGGCAACAAAGTAAAGCCGTCCATGAGGGAGACGGTGCCGAAAGTAAAACGGGGGATGCTGTCCACCGGAGCGATACCCACAAAAGTGGTGGCCATACCCAGCAGGCCGGCCAAGATTGCTTTTACAATATTTCCTCCACAGATACAGATAATCAGGACCAGAGCGAAGGTCACCAGAGAGAAGAACTCAAAGTTGCCCAGCTTTACCGCGTAGTCGGCGATGACAGGAGCGGCAAAGATCAGAATCACTAGGGAGAACATGGTCCCGATAAAGGAAAATAGCATGCCGGTACCCAAGGCCCGGTGTGCTTCCCCCTTGACGGCCATGGGGTGGCCGTCGTAGCAGGTTGCGATAGACTGGGAGGAGCCGGGCACGTTGATGAGGATGGCCGAGATCAGGCTGCCAGACACGCCGCCGATATACAGGGCCATCAGCAGGGCGAAGGCGCTGTACTGAGGCAGGCCGAAGGTGACCGGCAGGAACAGGGCGATGGCCATAGCGGCAGATAAGCCCGGCACACAGCCGAAGATAATCCCAACCACGACGCCAACGAGCATAAGAAAAATATTGGTTCCCGTCATCAGATTGGCAAATGCCGTTGAGAACAACTCTGCCATACTCAAATCACCCCTTCCAAAATGCCGTTGGGCAGATAAATGTACAGAAACTCCCGGAAGCAGAAATAGACAACTACTGTCATCACCACCGAGACCATCACAAATAGGATGGGTCTGCGGGCATCCTTTTTGGTCATGTACATCATCATAAACACCATATAAAGAATGGACGAGATGACAAAACCCAGACGGTCCAGGAAAAAGACATAGACAAACAGGGCCAGCAATGCTCCCAGAGAGCGAAGGGTCTCGTGCGCTTTTTTCTCCAGCGCTTCCCCCTCCGGAGCGGTGGCGCGGTTGGCGGCTGTCTGCTTACCGCCCATCACAAGAAACAGGATGCCCAGGCAAATCAGCACTCCAAATATTACCCGTGGCAAGAAAGCGGCATTATCAACGGCGGTCAGACTGGAGGCAATCACCTTGATACTGTTGGACGCAATCAGCATAACAATTGACAGTACAATCACCAGCGCTCCAATCACCATATTCTGGTAGATATGGAGAAAGCGAATCGTCTTCCCCATCGCTCGGTTGAGAGATTTCATAGTCTCCTCCTTCCAGATATAGAGGAAAATACCGGAGGGGATTTCAGCGGCCTCCGGTATTCTCCAGAGTCGATTTTCCAGACTTCTTCTCCGAAGCAAATCCTCAGGATTCCGCCAGAGCGATCACGTCCATAATCTCTGCCTGGGCGTTCTCCATAAAGCTATTCAGCTCTTCAATGCTGTACTCCTGGGTCACTTCTTGGCCTAGCGCCATGATTTCGGCCATAAATTCTTCATCAGAATGGATTTCGGCCATGACCTTGTTCATTCCCTCCAGAGCCTCCACAGGGGTCTCCTTGGGTGCAACAAAGACGACAAACTCGGGAGAGAAGGTAAAGTCGAGGCTGGACTCCAGGCAGGTAGGGATATCAGGCGCGCTCTCGCTACGCTCCTCCGCAGCAATGCAGAGCATCCGGAAATCTCCGGACTCCAGGTAGGGCTTGACCGCAGTGTAGCGGCTGACAACCACATCCACCTGGCCCCCCAGCAGGGCCACATTCAGCTCATTGGTGTCTCCCAAGTGGACGGTATAGAAATCGGTGTTCGTCGCCTTCTGGAAAGCCAGTTGCCAGTAATAGGGGGTGCCTTGGCCGTTACCTACTGTTATGGTGCCGGGATTGGCCTTAGCGGCATCCACCAAATCGTTAATGGTCTCATAGGGTGAATCACTGGGCACCACAAAGCCAATCAGAGCACTGGTTCCGACCATGGCAGCCATCTCATAGCCCTCATCCCATGTAAAGTCCACCATGCCCTGGTGCTTGTAGGTCAGGAACGCGGTGGACATGGTACCGAAGTTATAGCCGTCCGGAGAGGCCGTACTTGCCGTCACATAGGCGCTGGCACCCGAAATGTTGGTCACGACCAGCGGTTGACCGGTGACCTCCTGGAACTTCTCGGCATACATACGCACCAGAATATCTGTGGCCCCACCGGCAGAGGCGGCTACTGTAATGTTGACCGGGCGGGTGGGCCAGTCAGATCCGCCCTGGGTGCTGCCGGATGCGCCGCTTCCTGCCGTGGATGAAGTTCCGCCGGATCCCACCTGTTGTCCGCAGGCGGCAAGAGATATGGTCATGCAAAGGGCAAGCAAGAATGAAAACAACTTTTTCATAACTATTTCTCCTTCTCTTTTTTATTTTAGGCTTGTAACAGAATACTACTCAAATAATCCTTATTTACCACGTGTGCCGGAAACTTACCGGCTACAAAATTCTGAATGTCCTGGACCAGCATAGGCAGGATCACATTCCCAATGTCTGCCGTTCCTCCACCGATGTGGGGCGTCACAATGATGTTGGGCTCAGTCAACAGCGGGTGGCCAACCGGGAGCGGCTCCTGCTCTACGACATCTACACCCGCACCGGCCAGTTTGCCGGTCCGCACCGCCTGCACAAGGGCTACATCATCCACCAAGCCGCCCCGGGCTGTGTTGATAATCACAGCGTCTTTCTTCATCCGTGCGATTTCCTCCGCGCCAAGCATGTGCCGGGTAGAGTCCAGAAGCGGCACATGGAGCGTGACGATGTCTGAGGTCTCAATCAGCATCTCCAGGGGTACATAGGTCATGCCATACTTCTGCTCCATCTCGGGGGAGAGGCGGAAGGAATCATAATACTGCACCCGTGCTCCAAATGCCCGGACTCTGGCAGCCACCTGGCGGCCGATGTTTCCACCGCCCACAACACCGACCAGCTCATTATTCAGGCAGTAAGAGCTGTTTAAAAAGGTATTTTTACTCCACTGGCCATGGGAGAGACATTCTGTATGACACAACAGCCTGCGCCTCACCGCCAACATCAGCATGACAGCCAGCTCTGAGACTGCAACGGCGTTGGCGCCAGGAGTATTTGTAACCAGGATGCCCCGTTCTCCCGCAGCCTGGATATCTACAGAGTCGTACCCGGCTCCCCAGCGCAGGATCATTTTCAGCCGGGGGTTTCGCTCCATTACTTCCCTTGATGCGTTGAAAATACGCAGGATCATAATCTCTGCATCGGTTATAGCATCATAAGCTTCCTGGGTGTCCACTGCTTTTACCAGAAACTGCTCCTTCGGAAGCATGACTCGAAGTTTTTCAAAGGTTCCTTCGGGATATGGACCAGCTAATACAACATTTAGCATCTTCTTTCCCCCTTACTGCAACGCAGCGGCGGTTTTGGCCATCAGCTCATCGGATGGGCTCTTTTGGTCCCTGGCAGATACCGCAACAATCAGCTGGTAGAGATTGACTTGATGCTCTTCTGCAACCGCTTTAAACTTCTTCAGTAAGCTGGAGTGGCAGCCAGACAGGCCCAGCACCAGGTCCAGAGGGGTGACAGGGTTGTGATAGTTGTGGGCGTCCATGGCGGGCTGCAGACGCTGGTCAATAAAGTCCAGCATCCCGTACAGGTCAATGTCCTGCATCTGGCCATAGCGGTGCATAATGGCCACACACAGCTCGGTAGCCAGGTTGCCCGCGCTGCGAGCCATTCCCATCAGGCCACAGTCCAGAATGGCGGCTCCGTTCTCATAGGCTACCACTGCATTGGCGGCAGACAGGCCTAGATTGTTGTGGCAGTGAAAAGCAACAGGGATGGACACCGCCTGCGCCAACTTCCTGGTGTACTCCGCCACCTGGTCAGGCAGCATAGTACCGGCGGAGTCCATGATGGTGATCTCGTCCAGGCCCTCCTGCTCCAGCATCTTTCCCTCCTCGGCCAACTGGTCCGGGGTGAGCAGATATGCCTTCATGGCAGAGTAAAAAGCCTTTAACCCTGCCTTTTTAATATCATGGATGGCCTGGACGGCGATATCTCTATCACCAGCGTCCGCCCCCACCCGTAGAAAAGATAACCCGCTCTCCTTGGCCAGACTCACATTTTTCTCCTGATACCGCTTAGCATTGAGAAACATACCCAGCTGGGAGCCCCGATTCAAATACTTTTGCGCAACATTTAGATAGGTCTGGTCGGTCTCCGCGTTTGTAAACCCGGCCACCTCATAGGCACCGATGCCGCCCGCATTTCCGAACTCGATGATTGGTACATGGCAAGCGGTCAGTCCATCCAACACCATATCGGTAATCTCCGCAGAGAACCCCTTGCCCACCACATTGGCACCGTCACGCAGGGTACAGTCCATTAAACTCACGCTCATGCTTTTGCCCTCCTTTTCTGTCTGCTGGCCTTTCACCCGCATCATAGCATCTGGGCGTGGCAAATGTCCAACAGGAGTTTTTTCATATTTCGACAATACAAATCTTGTAGTTGCCCTTCAAACATGTTAAAATAGCACAACAATATTCTGCGCGGGGGTGGCACTTTGAATATAAGAAGCATTGAGTATTTTCTCATTACTGCGGAGGAGATGAATTTTACCCGAGCAGCGGAGCGGCTCTATATCAGCCAGCAGGCCCTCAGCAGCCATATCAAGCGACTGGAAGAAGAATATCATGTCCAGTTGTTTGCGCGTAAGCCATCTCTCCATCTTACCCTGGAAGGGGAACAAATGGTCTTTTACGGAAAGCAAATTTTGGACTCAGACAAAAAGATGCTGGCCGCCTTTTCCGACATTTCCACCAACTGCCGTGGGACTTTAAAGGTTGGGATCTCCAGATTGCGCAGTAAGGTGTTTTTCCCGGATATCTGGAAATATTATTATTCCAACCACGAAAACATCTCCATTGAACTGATCAGTGGAAACAGCGCCTATCTGGACGAACTGCTGCAGGCAGGGAAGCTGGACTTGTATCTGGGCATCAACATTCCCACCGCCTCCAACCAGCACCGGATCCAACTAGCCCACGAGGTGATACACTGTTGTTTTTCCAAAAAGCTGTTAATCCGGTATTATCCTAATACCTGGCGGGACATTCTGTCTGAGTTCCAGCAGCACGGGGCCGCGTTTGAACGCATTGCCGACCTGCCCTTTGGCACGGTCCGCCAAGGGAATAAACTGCGGGACGAACTGGAGCTATGCTTTACCCGGAACCGAAAGCTAAGGTTGATCTTTGAGTCAGAGCAACAGGATCTGATCTATCAATTCTCCAAAAATGGAGCATTTTCCGGTCTGCTCTCCCCAGTCACATTTTATCAGTTCCGAGATGAGTTAAAACGTCTCGAAGGAGAATTTTTTATTTTTCCCCTGCGGGATCACATGCAGAAGAGCATTTTCAGCCTAGTATACCGAAATGACTATCCCTTACCGCGCTATGCCTCGGACTTTGTTCAGGTCGCCTGCATGGTGATTCGCAACTATTCCAAGTTTATTTACTCTAAATAATTGCATTGACAGTTTATTCAAAGAAACAGTCTGGAAATGAGTTATCACAAGCACAGCGGTACCCTTATGAACCGCTGTGTATCCTTTTCCAGTCACAAATAGATTAACTCACTTTGCTCCCAGGAATCGAACATCAAGAGAACATTAAAAGGTGGCTTCGGCGATGATCGCCCGCTTGTCAGTTTTTGATATGCAATACAAAGAAAGAGCTCATTTTTCTATGTATCGAGTCTTAAATAATTTTCGCCCTGTTTGGCCGTATAAGGGGCTGTGTACCGCAAACAGAGGCGAGATGGTATCCGTGCCCCACTAGAGGCTATTCAACTCCGTGTCGCGACTGTGCGGCAAAACCGCCCCATGACCCAGCGCGGCGGTCGTGGGGCGGAGAGGAGGCGCGGCGAAGCGTAAGATACGGAACCCGCGCCGCGGAGAACCAGGGGGACAATTTTCGTGCAGGATAAAGGCCGGGGTCGCCAATGGCGCCTCCGGCCAGTCACAACTGCCCGCAGTGCGGGCAGTTGCGGGGGTTTTGCGGTGTATCAAAAGTGGGGTCAAAATCCGGCCTGTGCTATCACCTCTGCGGTTACGATCCCTGAAATCTTACTGCCACAGCGAAAAAACAGGGGTCACACCCCAGAAAGCAGTTTATAGGCAGGAAAGAAGAAACCGTCTTCCCGACTCCCTTCAGAGTCATCTGCGTTGGGCTCCCCCCCACCACCCACCACCACCTCAAAAATTGCACCGCAATGAAACAAAATAAGCGATTTTCTCCGCAGGACCTTAGGGAGAAGAAATGTGAATTGTTTGATAGCTCTGCGCCGTATCCCTGGATAATTCTCTCTTTGTGTCGTTGCAAAGGAGGCGAGCAGTATGGCAAAGAAGCGGGCCAACGGCGAGGGAAATATCAGAAAAAGGAAAGATGGCCACTGGGAGGGCCGGTACACCACCAGATACGACTCCAAGACCGGCAAGCGGATCATCGGCAGAACCCAGGCGGAGGTCAAGGAAAAACTCAAGAGGGCGCTGGAGGAGACCAACGGTCTGGATGTCAGCAGAGCGGCGGATGAGTACACCGTAGCAAGCTGGCTGCGCACCTGGTATGAGCTCTACGCCAAGCCCAGCGTGCGCACCGCCACGGCCAACCGCTACCAGCTGATCATCGAGCAGTACACGGTTCCCCGCATTGGGAGCATCAAGCTGAAGAGGCTGACCACCCGGCACCTGCAAAAGCTCTACAAGGAGTTATTAGAAAGCGGCAGAATCCACATTGGAAAGAAGCAGGGCAAAGGGCTCAGTATCACTACTGTCCACAGCATCCACCTGATGCTCCACGCCGCTCTGGACCGGGCGGTGAAAGAGCGCCTCATTCCCCGGAACCCCTACGAGGACTGCATCGTCCCAAAGCCCCGGAAGCTTGCTCTCCCCAGAGCAGATGGGAGCCTACCTGGAAGCCGCACAGCGGCGGGGCCTGCTACCAATATTCTATCTGGAGCTGGTCTGCGGTCTGCGGAAGGGGAAACTGGTGGCCCTGCGGTGGGACGATCTAGATATTCAGTAGCGGACGATCTCCGTTACTGAGCAATATGTCCGCAACCCGGACGGTTCTCTGGAAGTGACCTGGCCCAAGACAGAGAACTCCGTGCGGCTGGTATCCATCCCACAGACAGCGGTGGATCTGCTAATCCAAGAGCACGGCAAACACCCGGACAGCCCCTACCTGTTCCCCTCTCCCCTGACTGGAGAGATGTACCACCCGGACAGCGTGGTAAACCTCCACAAGAAGATCCTGAAGGACGTCGGACTGGAGCATTTCAGATTCCACGATCTCCGTCACACCTTCGCCACCACAGCCCTGCAAAACGGCGTGGACGTGAAAACGGTCTCCTCCATGCTGGGACACTTCGATGCCGGCTTCACCCTGCGCACCTACACCCACGCCACCCGGCAGAAGCAGGACGAAGCGGCCCAGACCATGGGAAACTTCATGGAGCAGGTCATGTAAGACAAAGAGAAAAAACCGGACAGGAAGCACAAACTTCCTGCCCGGCACTCTTTGCCCCTTTCCGGCCCTTTCCCCGCGTGGGTCACGGTGTGGGTCAGAAGGTTGACCCACATTTGACCCACACCAAAAAATCAAAATTCGCAACAAAAAGCCCTCAAAAACTTCAGTTTTTGAGGGCTTCTGGAGCTGCTACCCAGATTTGAACTGGGGACCTCATCCTTACCAAGGATGCGCTCTACCGACTGAGCTATAGCAGCATACGTTCCCCCAATGGGGGTTATATCAGCAACAGGTAAAACCTGACATTTTTAAATGGCGACTCGGAAGGGACTTGAACCCTCGACCTCCGGCGTGACAGGCCGGCGTTCTAACCAACTGAACTACCGAGCCATTTAATCAATATAAAAACAGATCACTCTGCAACTCTCTGGCAGGGGCAGAAGGAATCGAACCCTCGGCACGCGGTTTTGGAGACCGCTGCTCTACCTGCTGAGCTATACCCCTATATGGTGGGCCTTCACGGGCTCGAACCGTGGACCGGCCGGTTATGAGCCGGCTGCTCTAACCAACTGAGCTAAAGGCCCATTAACCGTTCACACGTTATTTTGAAATTACGGCTTGCCGTCACGAGCAAGTGGCGGCAAGCCGCATTTTTGGCTCCCCAAGTTGGACTCGAACCAACGACCCTGCGGTTAACAGCCGCATGCTCTACCGACTGAGCTATTGAGGAATGTGAAAGGGTCCGGCCCGGTTGGACCGGACCCTTGTGTAGGCACTACCTATTTTCCCAGCCCGTCTCCAGGCAAGTATCTTCGGCAGAAGCGAGCTTAACTTCCGTGTTCGGAATGGGAACGGGTGGACCCTCGCTCTAATCAGCACCTACTTTACTTTCTCCGAAAAGAAAGTAAGCAAAGAAAAGTTCTTGCGCCTTTTCTCTCCTTACCGTCTTCCCAACAGTAAGTATTATATCCGCTATTTTTGATTTGTCAAGAGAAATTTGGTGACCCGTACGGGAATCGAACCCATGTTTGCGGCGTGAGAGGCCGCCGTCTTAACCGCTTGACCAACGGGCCATCGTCGCTCCTCTTTCAGCAGTCCCCGCCCAGGACGCACCCAGCGTCCTGGACAGGACCACTTGGTGCACCTTCACGGATTCGAACCGGGGACCCACTGATTAAGAGTCAGTTGCTCTACCAACTGAGCTAAAGGTGCATCTCCTGCGCCTTCAAAACCGAACAGTGAAACTCGCTTTTCCTTCGCTCACAAGCGCCTGCATTCTTCTTCCTTGACCTTAAGGTCAAGCCCTCGGCTTATTAGTATCGGTCAGCTACATGCCTCGCAGCACTTCCACCTCCGACCTATCAACGACATAGTCTACGTCGAGCCTTACTCCATAAAGGATGAGAGATCTAATCTTAGGGAGAGTTTCACGCTTAGATGCTTTCAGCGTTTATCTCGTCCAGACGTAGCTACCCAGCTGTGCCCTTGGCAGGACAACTGGTGCACCAGAGGTCTGTCCATCCCGGTCCTCTCGTACTAAGGACAGCTCCCTTCAAATCTCTTACGCCCGCAACAGATAGGGACCGAACTGTCTCACGACGTTCTGAACCCAGCTCGCGTGCCACTTTAATCGGCGAACAGCCGAACCCTTGGGACCGAATTCAGCCCCAGGATGTGACGAGCCGACATCGAGGTGCCAAACCTCCCCGTCGCTGTGGACGCTTGGGGGAGATCAGCCTGTTATCCCCAGGGTAGCTTTTATCCGTTGAGCGACGGCATTTCCACTCACATACCGCCGGATCACTAACTCCAACTTTCGTTACTGCTCGACCCGTCGGTCTCGCAGTTAGGCTCGTTTATGCGTTTACACTCACTGCACGATTTCTGTCCGTGCTGAACGAACCTTTGAGCGCCTCCGTTACCTTTTAGGAGGCGACCGCCCCAGTCAAACTGCCCACCTAACAGTGTCCCCCGGCCGGATTCACGGCCGCAGGTTAGAAAACCAGTAAATCAAGGGTGGTATCCCAAGGGTGACTCCACCTGAGCTGACGCCCAAGCTTCCATGTCTCCCACCTATCCTGTACATGATTTACCAATCCTCAGTATTAAGCTACAGTAAAGCTCCATGGGGTCTTTCCGTCTAGTTGCGGGTAACCGGCATCTTCACCGGTACTACAATTTCGCCGGGTGGGCTGTTGAGACAGCGCCCAAATCGTTACGCCATTCGTGCGGGTCAGAACTTACCTGACAAGGAATTTCGCTACCTTAGGACCGTTATAGTTACGGCCGCCGTTTACTGGGGCTTCAATTCAGACCTTCGCTTGCGCTAAGCCCTCCTCTTAACCTTCCAGCACCGGGCAGGCGTCAGCCCATATACGTCATCTTTCGATTTAGCATAGACCTGTGTTTTTGGTAAACAGTCGCTTGGGCCTATTCTCTGCGGCTCCCCTTAGGGAGCTCCCCTTATCCCGAAGTTACGGGGTAATTTTGCCGAGTTCCTTAACAACCCTTCTCCCGTTGGCCTTAGGATTCTCTCCTCATCTACCTGTGTCGGTTTGCGGTACGGGCACCTTAGCATACACTAGAACTTTTCTCGCCTCGTCATTCTCCAGCTTCCCTACTTATTTTCGGTCCCTTTCGCCCGGGTCAACCAACGCCCGGGTCTGGATAGCTCCAAGTGTCCTTCTAGCTTAAGTTTCGGTGGCTACGGAATTTCAACCGTATGTGCATCGACTACGCCTCTCGGCCTCGCCTTAGCTCCCGGCTTACCTTGGGCGGACGAACCTTCCCCAAGAAACCTTAGATTTTCGGCCATTATGATTCCCACATAATTCTCGCTACTCATTCCGGCATTCTCACTCGAATACAGTCCACCGCTGCTCCCGCTGCGACTTCACCCCGTATTCGACGCTCCCCTACCATGCATTGCTGCATCCCAAGCTTCGGTGTTACGCTTAGCCCCGTTACATTTTCCGCGCAGAATCACTCGACCAGTGAGCTATTACGCACTCTTTTAATGAGTGGCTGCTTCTAAGCCAACATCCTGGTTGTTTTCGCAATTCCACATCGTTTTCCACTTAGCGTATCTTTGGGACCTTAGCTGTGGGTCTGGGCTGTTTCCCTTTTGTCCACGAGACTTATCTCACGTAGACTGACTGCTGATCATCAATTATCCGGCATTCAGAGTTTGATAGGGTTCAGTAACTTTATCAGCCCCTAGCCCATTCAGTGCTTTACCTCCGGTAATCTAAATCAACGCTAGCCCTAAAGCTATTTCGGGGAGAACCAGCTATCTCCAAGTTCGATTAGAATTTCTCCGCTATCCACAGGTCATCCGCCACCATTGCAACGGGGGTCGGTTCGGTCCTCCATGGGGTTTTACCCCCACTTCAACCTGCCCATGGATAGGTCACCTGGTTTCGGGTCTATTGCATACAACTTCATACGCCCTATTCAGACTCGCTCTCGCTTCGCCTCCGGTGCTGAACACCTTAAGCTTGCTGCATACAATAACTCGCCGGACCGTTCTACAAAAAGTACCTCATCACACCTTAACGTGCTTTGAGTGCTTGTAAGCACAAGGTTTCAGGTTCTATTTCACTCCCCTCCCGGGGTCCTTTTCACCTTTCCCTCACGGTACTGCTCCTCTATCGGTCATCAGGTAGTATTTAGGGTTGGAGGGTGGTCCCCCCGGTTTCCCACAGGGTTTCACGTGTCCTGCGGTACTCTGGATCCCAGCTGACAGAACTCAGTTTTCGCTTACGGGACTATCACCCGCTATGGTCGGCCTTCCCATACCGTTCAGCTAACTTATTCTGCCGTGCGCCGGTCCACAACCCCGGTGAATAAATCCACCGGTTTGCCCTCTTCCGCGTTCGCTCGCCACTACTAGCGGAATCTCTGTTGATTTCTCTTCCTCGCCCTACTTAGATGTTTCAGTTCAGGCGGTTCCCTACCTACGCCTATTTTGTTCAACGCAGGTTGACGGAGTATTGCTCCGCCGGGTTTCCCCATTCGGAAATTCCGGGATCAATGCTTATGTGCAGCTCCCCCAGACTTATCGCAGCTTGTCACGTCCTTCATCGGCTCCTGATGCCAAGGCATTCCCCTTGCGCTCTTTCTAGCTTGACCTTCGTAGAACAGCCTTTCAGCTGTTCTCTATCGTCATTTTAGAATTATGCAGGCTTCAGATTTGGTTCATTGTAGTTTGTGTTACCCTTTATTTAAAAGTCCACAAATTTTACTTTGTTACCTCTCTGTTGCTTGCTCGCAATTTCTTGCTTGCTTCACTGTTCAGTTTTCAAGGTGCAGGCTTCCAACCTTTTTCAAGGTCAGATTGAAATGCTCGGACCATTGCCCAAACACTTCAATCCGATCTTGGTGGAGATAAGCGGGATCGAACCGCTGGCCTCCTGCTTGCAAGGCAGGCGCTCTCCCAGCTGAGCTATACCCCCATACCTCAGAGCTTTTTAGTGGTGGGCCCAAGTGGACTCGAACCACCGACCTCACGATTATCAGTCGTGCGCTCTAGCCAGCTGAGCTATGGGCCCGTAAGGTTCGCCGCCCTCCAGCGTGCGCCCTCTAAATTAAACAACGTAACGACTTTACGCTCCACCATTACTGACCTAGGACACTGCAACAAACTATCGTCTGCTGAGTTCTCCTTAGAAAGGAGGTGATCCAGCCGCACCTTCCGATACGGCTACCTTGTTACGACTTCACCCCAATTATCGAACCCACCTTCGGCCGCGTCCCCCTTGCGGTTAGACTACGGACTTCGGGTGTTCCCGACTCTCATGGTGTGACGGGCGGTGTGTACAAGGCCCGGGAACGTATTCACCGCGGCATGCTGATCCGCGATTACTAGCGATTCCAACTTCATACAGGCGGGTTTCAGCCTGCAATCCGAACTGGGATGGCTTTTAGGGATTTGCTCCACCTCGCGGTCTTGCTTCCCTCTGTTTACCACCATTGTAGTACGTGTGTAGCCCAGGACATAAGGGGCATGATGATTTGACGTCGTCCCCGCCTTCCTCCGTTTTGTCAACGGCAGTCTCGCTAGAGTGCTCTTGCGTAGCAACTAACAATAAGGGTTGCGCTCGTTGCGGGACTTAACCCAACATCTCACGACACGAGCTGACGACAACCATGCACCACCTGTCTCTACTTTCCCCGAAGGGCACCTAATGCATCTCTGCTTCGTTAGTAGGATGTCAAGCCCTGGTAAGGTTCTTCGCGTTGCTTCGAATTAAACCACATACTCCACCGCTTGTGCGGGCCCCCGTCAATTCCTTTGAGTTTCAACCTTGCGATCGTACTCCCCAGGTGGGATACTTATTGTGTTAACTGCGGCACGGAGGGGGTCAGACCCCCCACACCTAGTATCCATCGTTTACAGCGTGGACTACCAGGGTATCTAATCCTGTTTGCTCCCCACGCTTTCGCGCCTCAGCGTCAGTTACTGTCCAGCAATCCGCCTTCGCCACTGGTGTTCCTCCGTATATCTACGCATTTCACCGCTACACACGGAATTCCGATTGCCTCTCCAGCACTCAAGAAAAACAGTTTCAAATGCAGGCTATGGGTTGAGCCCATAGTTTTCACATCTGACTTGCCTTCCCGCCTACACGCCCTTTACACCCAGTAAATCCGGATAACGCTTGCCACCTACGTATTACCGCGGCTGCTGGCACGTAGTTAGCCGTGGCTTATTCCTCAGGTACCGTCATTTGTTCGTCCCTGAGAAAAGAAGTTTACAACCCGAAAGCCTTCTTCCTTCACGCGGCGTTGCTGGGTCAGGCTTGCGCCCATTGCCCAATATTCCCCACTGCTGCCTCCCGTAGGAGTCTGGGCCGTGTCTCAGTCCCAATGTGGCCGGCCAACCTCTCAGTCCGGCTACTGATCGTCGCCTTGGTGGGCCATTACCCCGCCAACAAGCTAATCAGACGCGAGGCCATCTCAGAGCGATAAATCTTTGGCAGTCAGGACCATGCGGTCCAACTGCATCATGCGGTATTAGCAGGCCTTTCGGTCTGTTATTCCCCACTCCAAGGCAGGTTCCTCACGCGTTACTCACCCGTCCGCCACTAAGTAACCTTATCAATTGGACGAATCCTCTTTCTAAGGCACTCCGTTCGACTTGCATGTGTTAAGCACGCCGCCAGCGTTCATCCTGAGCCAGGATCAAACTCTCAATAAAATGGTATCTAAAGAGCCGAGGCTCTTCAAATCACTTTATTGAAGCTCATTCCAGCTTCAAAGAAATTTAACGGTCGTCCTTCAAGCTCAAGCTTGTTTGAACAACCAAATCCAAATCTGGTGCTTCGTGTTTTCGTTACGTTGTTTAATTTACAAGGTGCACGCCGTTCATCGGCGGGTTTTAATTTTACCACACTCAAACTCGTTTGTCAAGAACTTTTTTCAAATTCTTTTTAACTTGTTTTTGCGCGGCCCGCTCGCTTTTCAGCGGCGGTTTTAAATTTTAGCACATCTCATTCGCTTTGTCAAGAACTTTTTTCGAGTTTTTTCAAGCTCTTTTGTTCTCTCATCCGCAGCGCTGTGCGCCCGCCGCCTTTCGGCAACTTTGATATGTTACCACATCTTTCTCGCTTTGTCAAGAACTTTTTTCGAACTTCTCAGTCGATCTCAAAGTCCTCAGCTTCGCTTCCCTTGTGATAACCGCACTTCCGCCGTCCAGCCTCTCTACAAAAAAGCTGTCTCGCAAAGCGCTTGCTTACTATAGCAAACCGAGCGCCAAATGTCAACACCTTTTTTCGATTTTCTTCCTTATTTTTTCCTCTTTCTTTTACGGTACTATATCTTCGGATTTTTCCTTCATTTAACCTACAAGATGTAGGTGCATCCTGACTCAGTGCCGAAACCATTTCACCACGACTGCCAGGAGAGGGAGAGCAAGGGCCAGCAGAAGGTTCCCCCACAGCACAGCTCCTCTCCCCAGCGCTTCCGGGATCGCACTGTTAGGGAAAGCCGCCAGCCCCACTACCCCGGCGGAGGCCAGCAGCATCACGGCGGCTGCGTGGGGGCTCGCCTTGGGGAGGAGGACCCCCACGATCCGCT
Source organism: Lawsonibacter asaccharolyticus (assembly GCA_003112755.1). NCBI lineage: Bacteria > Bacillati > Bacillota > Clostridia > Eubacteriales > Oscillospiraceae > Lawsonibacter > Lawsonibacter asaccharolyticus. The sequence continues at coordinate 1,322,624 of BFBT01000001.1, forward strand.
TCATGCCCTGGAGCAGCCCCGCCAGCAGGATCAAGTCGCTGAAGCTCCACACGGCGGCCACCAGGCTCTCCACCCGCTGGAACGCCCCCTCCACCCCTACGCTCTTGGCCATTTGAAAAAACGGGCTTTCCAGCTCCGCCGTGAGTGCGGGGCCGAATACCCCCAGGATGACCAGCTGGGTCCCGCACAGGGCCAGACAGCCCCCCGCACACCACCGGACCCAGCGCCCGCCCTCTCTCCCCCCCTCCTCAGGCGTATATAGGAAGGCGGCATACAGTCCGTATCCCAGCACCCCTGACACCGGGAGGGCGGCATACAAGGTCTGCGCGGCGGGCTCTGTCCACAGGGGCAGGAGGTTTTCTCCCTTTACCTGGAACAGGGCCAGCCCCACCACTGCGGCGGCGGCAGCGGCCAGCAGGAGGAAAAACAGCTCCCCGGTCCGGGCCAGCCGCCCCGCCTTCCCCCAGCTGATCCAGAGGGCCATCAGGACCAGCACCGGCAGGAAAAACCAGAGTGCGCCGTCCCTCTCCCCCGCCGCCATCATTCTCTGGGCAGACAGACGCAGCCGCAGGGCCAGCAACAGTTCCATCCATATGATATAGATCGTGAGCACCGCTCTCCCTGCCCCGGGTCCGAAGCTGTCCATCAGTCCCTGGCTCAGCCCCCCTGCTCCCCTGCTCAGGGAGCCCGCCAGCCACCCGGCGGCCAGCAGCACCGGCAGGGCCAGCAGGGGTACCAGCCACCCGGCGGGCCCTGCCCGCTCTGTGACCATGGAAGGCAGCCACTCCGCCGCCGGCCCCAGCAGCCCGGCCCAGAGCAGCGCCATCAGCTGCCGGAACGAGACCTTCTCCTGTTTCAATCCCTTTTCCCTCCTCAGGCCGCCAGCAGCGAAGCCTGTACTGTCACCTGGATCTCCAGTTCCGGAAACACCTCCGGCCACTGGGCCCGGAGGGCGTTCCAGCGGGCGCTCTCCATCTGGCCCGCCCGCCTGGCCAGGCCCAGGCAGTCCGCGTTCCAGCCCTTCAGCTGCTCCAGCGCCGCTGAGATCCGGGCCGTTTCCCGCTCCTCCGCCGCCGCACACAGCTCTGCCGGCTCCGGTTCCCCCCAGCTCTCTTCCGCCCGCAGAGAGAGTCGGCAGGCCAGCTCCAGCCCAGTCAGCCTCTCGCCGGAAAACTCCGGCACACAGCTCACCGATACCGCTGTCACCCGGACTGCGGCGCCTCCTCCCCTGGTTTCCAGCTCCAGGATGTCCGCCCCGACCTGCTCGGCCGCCAGCTCCAGGCCCCGGGCCTGCTCTCCGGTGAGCCAGCCCGCCAGCATGCCGTCCTTCACCACTCCGTATCCCGCCTCCAGCAGTGCGCCGTCCTCCCCGGGGACCAGCCCGGGCAGATAGGCGGAACCGTCCTCCATCAGGGACGTCAGGGTCTCCCCCACGGTCCTGGTCATCCCCGCCATCCCCATTTCACTGTCCGTTTGGATGGTGGACAGGCGGCTCTCCACCCCCCGCTCCTGCTCGGCGGAGATGGCCTCCGCCGCCGTACCGCCCCGGACGATCCAGACCTGGGTCCCCATCCCCAGCTCCTGGTCCTGGCTGAAGTACTGGAGGGTCTCCAGGATGCCCCGGCGGGACAGCTCCTCCCCCAGCAGCAGTTGGTCCACATGTCCGTAAAACACATAGCTGTCACTCAGCCCCTGCATGGCCAGGCAGGCGCTGCTGATGGACTCCCGCTCCGCAGAGAGGACCAGGGGCGGCTCCGCCTCCCCCTGCAAGCCTCTGGCCCGGCGGCCGCTGGACACCGTAACATGGAGCTGCTCCGCTCCGCCCTCCCCCGTGTCCACTCCCATGGTGCGCATCAGGGCCATGTCCCCCATCTCCCGGGCATAGGGAAGCCGCTCCCCGCCGCATCCTGGGAGCAGGAACATCACCGCGCCGCACAGGGCCGCTGCTAAAACTTTTTTCATCGCTGATTCCTCCGGTTGGCCGACCGCGCCGCACCGTTCCGCCACTTCATCCAGGGCAGGGGCAGCCGGATCAGATCAGGGCTCCCCCGCTCCTGTCCTGCTGCGGACGTAAACGGCGCCAAATAGGGCACGCCGAAGCTCTCCAGCCCGGCCAGATGGCAGATCAGGGCCGCACAGCCCATCGCCAGGCCGAACAGTCCCCCCAGGCTGGCCAGGATGGCCAGCAGGAAGCGCCACAGCCGCAGGGCGGCCGCCATATCCTGGCTGGGCATGGTGTATCCCGCCACCCCTGCAATGGCCACCGCGATGAGCACCGCCGGAGAGACGATGTGGGCCTCCACCGCGGCATTGCCCACCACCAGGCCGCCCAGGATGGACACAGTAGCTCCGATAGGCGAGGGCAGCCTCAGCCCCGCCTCCTGGAGCACCTCGAAGGCTACCAGCATAATCAGTACCTCAAAGACAGTAGAGAAGGGGACCTCCTGCTTGGCCGCCACGATGGACAGGGCCAGCTTCACCGGGATGGCCTCCGGGTGGAAGGTCACCAGGGCGATATAGAGCCCGGGGATAAGCAGGGTGGCCGCCATACAGAAATAGCGCAGCAGGAGCAGCATAGAGGCAGTCATCCAGTTGAAGGCCCGGTCCTGGCTGGTCCGGAAGAACTGGTCCATGGTGCCCGGCAGCAGATAGCCGAAGGGGAGGCCGTCACACAGCAGCCCCACCCGCCCCTCCAGCAGCCCGGCGCAGAACCGGTCCGGCCGCTGGGTGAACGGCATCAGGGGAAAGGGGGTCCGGGACGCATCGGTGAGGTACTCCTCCAGGTTCCCTGCCGACTCCACCCCGTCGATGTCGATGGCGTCCAGCTTCTCCTCTACCCGCTTCACCGTGTCCGGGTCGGCGATCCCGTCCAGATAGACCACCATGGCCGGGGTGAGGGACTGCCGTCCGACCACATGCTGCCGGACCTTCAGCTCCGGCGCCCGCAGGCGGCGGCGGACCAGGGAGGTGTTGGTGAGGATGGACTCCACAAAGGAGTCCCGGGCCCCCTTCAGGGCGGGCTCGTTCTCCGACTGCCCCACCGCCCGCTTTTCCTCTGTCCCTACGAAGAAAGAGAGTGCGTCCATCCGCCCGGGAAAGAACAGGACACACCAGCCCATAGTCAGATCCACCGCCGCCTGGTCCAGCGTGGTGCGGCGCTCTACATATAAATTATAGAGCGCCCCCTGTCCCAGCAGCTGGAATGCCTCCGCCTCAGATACCGCAGACAGGCGCGGGTCCTGGGCCAGCGGCCGCAGCAGATAGTCGTTGATCCGCTCCCCCCGCACCATGCCGTTGATATAGCAGAGGGTCACCTGCCTCTGTGGGTCGTTATGCAGCAGCGCGGTGCGTTCTGCAAAGTCGGAGCAGCCCTCAAAGATCTGCTCCACTCCCTCCAGGGTCAGGGGACCGGGAAATCTGGGCTCCCGGCGGGGGTGAGGTCCATCCTGCTTCTGTTCAGCCATATGCGCCCTCCTTTCCCCCTGTATTCTCCCTTGGATCTGGAAATCTATGCAGAAAAACAGAAAGTCCCGAACGCCTGCTCCAAAGCGCTCGGGACTTTCTGCTGAAAAAGAGGATTAAAATGAAACAAACTGTCTCTTGCAAGTATCAAGATACCCTGGAGTTATTAAGAAATGAAGGGGCAAATGTTACATAACCATTAAATCGCACTGGTTTTTTCTCCCTTCCCTCCCGCAGCCGTGGAAAAAGAGGAAAGGCCGACAGTCCCCTGTCGGCCTTCCAAAAGAATTGGAGGATAGAATGAAAAGATGCTCTTGCCTTGCGAGTATTATAATATCCAGTTTTTATTAAATAAGTCACCCGCAGATGTTACAAAAGGATTAAATCTCCTCCGAAAATCCGTCTTTTTCCCGCAGGTCCTCGAAAAAGGCCCGCAGGGCACGGCCGCACTCCGCCTCCATGGGGCCCCGATAGAGCCTGGGACGGTGGTTGAACCGCTCCTCGAACAGGTTGAGCACCGATCCGCAGGCCCCCGCCTTGTCATCCTTGGCCCCATAGCGCACGGTGCCGATCCGGGCGTTGATGATCCCCCCGGCACACATGGGGCAGGGCTCCAGGGTGACATACATAGTGCACCGGTGCAGCCTCCAGCTCCCCAGCCGGCGGCAGGCGTCCCGGATGGCCTCCAGTTCCGCGTGGGCGGTGGCGTCCCCATTCTCCTCCCGGCGGTTGCGTCCCTCTCCCACGATCTCCCCGTCCCGGACGATGACACACCCCACCGGCACATCCCCCTGCTCCGCCGCCTGAGCGGCCAGCTCCAGCGCCCGCCGCATATATGCCTCATGGTCCATGCCCTCTGCCCCCTCTGCCCTTCCCGGATGATGATAAGGATGATAAATAAGTGTAGCGGATTTGGGCACCCAATGCAAGGGGGCGGCGCAAAACGGTAGGGCCGGCCCCATCAAAAAGAGGGGCCGGCCCTGCATCCAGATCCAGGTAGATCAGCCCTGGATCAATCCTGGGGGATCATGCCCAGGTAGGTGGTATAGTCCTCCAGCATCTCAGCGGCATATGCTGCGAACTCCTGATAAGGCATAAAGGACACCGTCATGGCGTTGGACTCTGCATACTCGATCCAGTCCTCTGTTTCAGAGACTCTCTGGAACAGGTCGGAATAATAGGCCAGCACCTCTTCGGGCACGCCGGCGTTCATCACGATGCCCCGGCTCTGCTGATGGCCGATGTCAAAGCCCTGCTCTGCCGCGGTGGGGACCTCGGGGATCGCGTCAAACCGCTCATCCGCGCAGGCGGCCAGCGCCACCATGTTGCCTGCCGCCATGTGCTCCTCCGCCTCTGCCAGAGAGACGGTGCTCAGGCCGATGTGTCCGCCCAGCAGCGCCGCCTGGCACATTCCCCCATCGTCATAGGGCACATAGGTCAGATCGATCCCGGCGATATTGTTCAGCATATACATGATGATCGCGTCGTCAGATGCGTTGCCGACACCGCCCCATTTCAGCTCACCAGGGTGCTCCTTGGCATAGTCGACCACATCCTGGATACATGTGAAACCGTAGGAGGGGTGGGCCACCAGCACCACAGGGTCTTTTACCATATGTGCCACGAAGGAAAACGTGCTTTCGTCCGGCGTAAAGGGAGAATTTCCCGTCAGCGGCTGGGTGTAAAAGCTGGCGGATGTGGAGGCCAGCGCGTACTCATACCCGGCGCCCTTGGAGGTCAGATAGGTATAGCCTACCACTCCGGAACCACCTTCTTTGTTCACCGGGACGATATTCACCGGACACATATCGTATTTTTCAACGATCTCCAGGATTTTTCGGACCATAACGTCATTTCCGCCGCCCGCGCCGAAGGGGATCACAAATTCAATGTCCTCTGTGGGGACCCATCCGGTCTCCTCCCCTGAAGATGCCGCGGGAGTTCCGGCGGGCTCAGATGTGCTCCCTCCGCCAGAGGAGGTGCTACCGTTTCCACACGCCGCAAGAGAGAGCGACATTGCGGCCGCCAAAATCAGAGCAAGCAATTTTTTCATTTCTTTTTCTCCTTTTTTCATTTTATATAACCGGGCACCGCCCGATCATACATAAGGTCAACGCCGGTCACGCTTTCTTTTTTGCCCACAGTTTTGTGATCAGGGATTTGATGGGGGTGCCGAACGCCAGCAGGACCGCCAGCACCAGGATGACCGCGGAAATGGGATGGGAGATGACCGCTCCAAAATTGTTGTTGTCAATGATCAGCGCCTGTCTCAGATTGGTCTCGGTGATCGCACCCAGCACCAGCGCCAGCACCATGGGTGCCGCAGGGACCCCCACCTTTTTCAGGATATAACCCAGCAGGCCGAAGAAAAGAGTCACTCCCACAGTGAACATGGAGTTCTCCAGCGCATAGGCGCCCACCAGAATGAATGCAAAGATCAGCGCGTTCAGGGTGGAGGTCTTTACATTCAGGATGCGCACGAACAGGGAGAGCGCGCCGAGACCAATGCACACCAGAATGACATTTCCCAGATACATGGAGGCGATCAGTCCCCAGGCAACGTCAGCCTCATTCACAAAGAAGGAGGGACCAGGTGAGATGCCCAGCATCATCAGCGCACCCATCATGATGGCCGTCGCGCCCGAACCGGGGACGCCCAAGGTCAGCATAGGAACCATGGCCCCCATGGAGGCAGCGTTGTTGGCACACTCCGGGGCCGCCACACCCTCGATCACACCGGTGCCGAACTCCTCTCCCCGCTTTGAGGTGCGCTTTGCCATGTCGTAGGAGAGAAAAGAAGCGATCGTAGCACCCGCCCCTGGCAGCATCCCCACAATAAAGCCTAAAATCGTCCCCCGGCCGATGTGGGGCAGGGACAGCTTCCACTCATGTCTGCTGGGCAGCAGATTTTTGACCTTCAGGCTCCCCTTATCCACTTTAAGATTATTGTCAGAATAGTTGCATACGATCTCTGCGATCCCAAACAAGCCCATGGCCACCGGCACAAAGTCAATGCCGGAGTAGAGGTTTACATTGCCGAATACGAACTTTGTAGTACCAAAGATCAGGTCAATCCCGATCCCCGCCACAAACAGGCCGATAAACGCAGCCAAAAAACCCTTTGCAGGAGATTTCCCTGTCATGCCCGCAATAGAGGTAAGCCCCAGCACCATCAGGGCGAAATATTCGGACGGCCCGAACTTTGTAGCAAAATTGGATACCACAGGTGCCAGAGACATGAACAACACCACAGATATCGTCCCGCCGATGACCGATGCCAGACAGGACATGCCCAGGGCCTTCCCTGCTTTTCCCTGCCGCGCCATGGGATATCCGTCCAGGGTCGTCATAATGGCGGCAGAGTCACCGGGCGTATTGATCAGGATGGAGGTAATGGAACCACCGTACATGGCCCCGTAGTAGATCCCGCACAGCATGCACAGGGCACAGGCCGGATCAAGTCCGTAGCACATGGGCAGGAGCACTGCGATGCCCACCGAAGGCCCCAGACCGGGCAGCGCACCGATGATAACACCGCACACTACGCCGATCAGGGAGTACACAATGGTCATGGGATCAGCCAGGACTGAGAAGCCCAGCGCAAGGTTATGCAGCAAGTCCATATGTGTACCTCCTCCTTAAAAGCCCAGCGGACCTTTGGGGACCGGCACATGCAGGAACAGGACAAAGACCCCGTACAGGAACGCCACCATACATACACCGATCACGATCGACTTGATCCACTTTTCTCGGCCCCATATTTTCAAATAGGCGATCACACTCAGTCCCAGGCAGGTCAGCAGCCCCAGATAGTCGGAGAGCAGCAGTACCCCAGTCCCCAGCAGCATAAAAAGCAACAGATTCTTCAGCTCTGTCAGGTTCAGGATATTTGTCTCCAGTTCTTCCTTCTCCGCCTGGGCCGTTTTGGCGCGGGCGATCCGGCGCGCCGCCTCCAGAAGGACCATGGCCCCGCAGATCGCGATGGCGATCCCGCAGATTGTGGGGAAAAAACCGGGCCCCATCTGTCCGCCCTTTATCAGCTGAAGTCCCTGCACCTTTGTCAGGATCAGGATGATGATTCCGCCCAGAATCGAAAAGATCCCCAGTGCGAGATCTCCGGTTTTGGCTTTTATCTTCATAGTATCCTCCCTCTAGTCTTATCTATGATCTTTGCTGGTCCGCACAGCTCAGAGCTCGATACCTCCTTTTGCTTTTATCCACAAAATACGCATCGGATTATACCAGATTCCGCACGTCAGGCACAAAACAAAATCTTCCATTCCACAGGCCGGTCCCCTGTCCCGCGCTCCGCCCGCCATCTTATGTATGCACCAGCTCCTTCTGCTCCTTCAGCATGGTTTCGATCTCCTCCTCCGGCATTTTTAAGTACTCCGCCAGGACCTCCCGGGTATGCTGTCCCAGGGTGGGGGCGGGCTCATAGGTGGTATCCGGGTAATTTCCGAATTTCAGCGGGCTGCCCGCCATCCGATATGTTCCAGCCACCGGGTGCTCCACCTCTACGATCATATTGCGGGCCGCGATCTGGGGGTCCGCACAGATCATCTTCATGGTGTTGATGCGGCCATTGGGCACCCCGTGAGCCTCAAAGATCCGCTCGCATTCATCCAGTGTGCGGGCCCGGGTAAATCTGGAGATCTCCTCAGTCAGCTCCGCCTTGTGCTGGCGTCTGGCCTCCGCCTTGGAGAAGCGCGGGTCCTCCACCATATCCTCCCGCCCCAGGGCGCGGCACAGACTGTAAAATGCAGGATCCCGGGAGCAGGTGATAATGATCTCTCCATCGGAGGTGGGGAACGTCCCGAAGGGGACGCTGGTGGGGTGGCTGTTGCCCACCCTCTGGGGATCGGTGCCAAAGACACAGGTATTGATCACCGCGTTTTCCAGGCAGGAGAAGGTGGCATCCAGCATCGCCACATCGATAAACTGTCCCTTTCCTGTCTTTTCCCGGTCATACAGGGCCGCCGAGATGGCACCGAAGGCATACAGCCCGGTAAACACGTCGCTGGCCGAGGTCCCGCAGCGCATGGCCGGGCCATCCGGCTCACCGGTCAGGCTCATCAGTCCGCTCATCCCCTGAACGATCATATCCAGCGCGCCTCTGGAACGGTATGGACCCGTATAGCCAAAGCCGGAGACCGCCATATAAATGATCCTGGGATTGGCTGCGGCAATGATATCATAACCCAGGCCCATGCGCTCCATCGTGCCGGGTTTGAAATTTTCCACCAGAACGTCCGCTTTTTTCACCAGCTCCAGCAGCACCTTCTTATCTGTCTCCGCCTTCAGGTTCAGGGTGATGCTCTTCTTACTGCGCTGGACCGACAGGTCGTAGACCCGCTCCCCGTTGAGAAACGGGCCGCTGGCCTTGGGCCGGTCCGGCCGCTCCACCTTGATCACATCCGCCCCCAGGTCCGCCATGATCATCGTGGCCAGGGGACCGGACAAAAACTGCGTCAGGTCCACCACTGTTACCCCGCTCAGGGGGCCGTATCCAACCGCCATATTGAACCAAGCTCCTTTCCGCGCCGCCGTCAGACCGGCATATTCCCGTGTTTTTTGGCTGGCAGGACCACCTGTTTGTTCTGAAACAGCTCCAGAGTCCGGATGATGACCCGCCGTGACTCCGCAGGCTCGATCACGTCCTCAAACTTCCCATATTCCGCCGCCTTATACGGGTTAAAAAATTCTTCCTTGTACTCCTCGATGTAGTGGGCACGGAGGGCAGCCACATCCTCACCGCTCTCCTCAGCCCGCTTCAGCTCGTGCTTCCGGCAGATATCCACGGCCCCCTCTGCCCCCACGACTACCATCTGCGCCGTGGGCCAGGCGAAAATGAAGTCCGGCCGAAGCTCCCAGGAGCACATTGCAGGCCGGGCGCCACCCACGACCTTCCCCACCGCCATCACGATCTTCGGGACTGTGGCCTCTGCCCAGGCGTAGATCATCTTTGCCCCGTGCCGGATGATCCCTCCGTACTCCTGATTGGTGCCGGGCATGTATCCGGGCACATCGGCAATGGACAGCAGGGGCACATTGAAGCAGTCACAGGTGCGGATAAAACGGGCCGCCTTGTCCGAAGCGTTGATGTCGATACAGCCTGCCATCGCCTTGGGCTGGTTGGCCACCACCCCCACCGACCGGCCGTTCATGCGGATAAATCCGGTGACCATATTGGTGGCATACATGGCCTGGGTCTCAAAAAACTCGTGCCCATCCGCGATCTCCCGGATAACATCCTTGATATCGTAGGCCTTTTTCAGGTTATCCGGAATGAAGGTGTTGAGCATCTCACAGCGGCGGTCCGGAGAGTCGCCGCAGGGCATGATGGGCGGCATCTCCCGGCAGTTTGGGGGCAGGTAGCTCAGCAGGGTCTTGATCTTCTCAATGCAGTCCCGGTCGTCCGCACAGAAAAAGTGAGACACGCCTGACACCGTATTATGGGTCCGCGCTCCTCCCAGCTTCTCCGCATCCACCACCTCCCCGGTCACGTTCTTGATGACCTGCGGTCCGGTGATAAAGGAGCGGCTGGTCTTGTCCACGGAAAAAATGAAGTCGGTCAGCGCGGGGGAATACACGGTCCCGCCGGCGCAGGGCCCCATGATGGCTGAGATCTGGGGGATCACCCCAGAAGCCATCACGTTGTTGAAGAAGATGGCCCCATAGGAAGTGGCAGGCCCCTCCTGGATCCGCCCGCCCCCCGAGTCATTCAGGCCGATCAGCGGCACGCCGGCGTCCATGGCCAGCTCCTGAATCCGCTTGACCTTCATGCCCTGCATCTCCCCCATGGCGCCGCCCAGAACCGTAAAGTCGTGGGCAAAGGCAAAGGCCCCTCTCCCATGAATCAATCCGTATCCCGTCACCACCCCTTCCGCCGGTGTGTCTACCTTCTCCATCCCAAAGTCATGGCAGCGGTGCTTCATAAAAATGTTGTACTCCTGGAAAGTACCGGGATCAAACAGCAGGTCGATGCGCTCCCGGGCTGTCAGCTTACCCGCGCCGTGCTGCTTCGCGACCTTTTTTTCTCCCCCTCCCTGTCTGATCTTTTCCTTTTTCTCAAGCATCTCTTGAAGCTTTGTTTTTTCGCCCACGACAAGGTCCTCCTCTCTGCTGCGCCTTTGGTCACAATCCAACAAAAATCAAATATTTTTCTTTTTTCTTTAGGTTAATCTGTTTTAACGCATATTGCAATTATCGATTTTTTATATTAGTATAAGATAAAAATTATGGATCTGGAGGGACATATCATGGAACTGACCCAGCTCCGCTATTTTCAGACCGCGGCCTATTACCAGCACATCTCCCGGGCGGCAGAAGAACTCAATATCTCCCAGCCTGCCCTGAGTACGATGATTTCCAGACTGGAGAAGGAGCTGGGAGTTCCGCTCTTTGACCACAATGGACGGTCCATCATCTTGAACCAGAATGGACAGCGGTTTCTCCAGCGGGTCAACCATATCCTGATGGAGGTGGAGAACTCAAAGAGGGAGCTCCAGGACATTGCCGATGAGGGGGACAACTCCATTTCCCTGGCGGTCTCCTCCTCTCAGTTTCTTCAGGGGATGCACGCCTTCATGTACCAGCACCCCAACTACAAGTGGAATCAGCGGGTCGCAGAAAACAAGGAGATCGCTGCGCTGCTCAACCGGGGTCAAATCGATCTGGCGGTCACCTCCCCGGGCATTTATGGGGAGGTATTTGAATCCACCCTGCTGCTCCGGGACATCTTCAAGCTGGCTGTCCATAAGGACAACCCCTTGGCACAGCGGAAAAGTGTCCGTCTGGAGGAGCTCACCGACCAGCGCTTCATCATGCTTCTGAAGGGACTGCCCTTCCGCACTCAGACCGACCGGATCTTTGCAGACCTGGGCATCACGCCCCACTACATCATGGAGTGCGACCATCTGCTCCGGCGGGAGCTGATCAACGCCAACGCCGGCGTCACCATCGCTTCCCAGTCTGCCTCCTTTCGGCATCTGTTCAGCGAGAATATTCGTTTTCTGGATATCGAGGACGTACATCACACCCGTGACATTGTGATGGTCCATCGGAAAGGACGGTATTTGAACCGCGCCTCCCGACAGTTCGCCGACTTTCTGAAGCAAAAATTCAGTCCCTAGCCCACCGATCCCATTTTCATAACTTTGATATTATGGATTATTTCAAAAAGATGAATGGAATTTTATTGTTTTCTCTGATACAATAGTGCAAACGACCAGTACAGCACAGCGGAGGAGGCAAAAGCGATGCCAAAAAAGGAATTTTACCGCATTACAGTAGACGGGATCCCTTATGTGGTGGAGGTGGAGCCTATATACAGCGGTGCCCCGCAGCCCGGGCCTCCTTCCACTCTGGCCCCCTGGGTGCTTGCCCACCGTGTCGCCCATCTGCCACCCCGGTAAGCGGGCGCGCTGAGGGGGCAAACTCCTCGTCGGCCCCTTTGTAGGAAATCACAGCGGAAGATGCAGAAAGGCGCCCGCTCCCCCTATGGGGAGCGGACGCCTTTCTGTTCTGTCTGGGGCGGCGCATCCGTGAGGCGCCTGCTCTTTTTAAAAAACAGGGCGCCGCTAGATGGCGGCGCCCTGAAACAGGACAGTGCTTACTTGTGGTCCACGCTGTACATGTGCTCGATCAGCTCCAGGACCTTGTTGGAGTAGCCGATCTCGTTGTCGTACCAGGAGACGACCTTTACGAAAGTGTCGGTCAGGGCAATGCCTGCATCGGCGTCGAAGATGGAGGTACGGGTGTCACCCAGGAAGTCGCTGGACACCACGGCCTCGTCGGTGTAGCCCAGCACACCCTTCAGCTCACCCTCAGAGGCGGCCTTCATGGCGGCACAGATCTCCTCATACTTGGCGGGCTTGGCCAGGTTGACAGTCAGGTCCACCACGGACACGTCCAGAGTGGGGACGCGCATGGACATGCCGGTCAGCTTGCCGTTGAGCTCGGGGATGACCTTGCCCACGGCCTTGGCAGCGCCGGTGGAGGAGGGAATGATGTTGCCGGTGGCAGCACGGCCGCCGCGCCAGTCCTTCAAAGAGGGGCCGTCCACAGTCTTCTGGGTGGCAGTGACGGAGTGCACGGTGGTCATCAGGCCCTCAGTGATGCCCCAGTTGTCATTCAGCACCTTGGCGATGGGGGCCAGGCAGTTGGTGGTACAGGAGGCGTTGGACACGAAGTTCATGTCAGTGGTGTACTTGTCCAGGTTGACGCCGCACACGAACATGGGCGTGTCATCCTTGGAGGGGGCGGACATGATGACCTTCTTGGCACCGGCATCCAGGTGTCCCTGGGCCTTCTCCTTCGTCAGGAACAGACCGGTGGACTCCACCACATACTCCGCGCCCAGCTTGGCCCAGGGCAGGTCGGCGGGGTTCCGCTCGGCGGAGACGGGGATCTCCTTGCCGTTGACCACGATGGCGTTCTCAGTGCTGCCGATCTCAGCCTTGCAGATGCCGTGCATGGTGTCATACTTCAGCATATAGGCCAGATACTCGGCAGGGCACAGGTCGTTGATGCCCACGATCTCGATCTCGGGGTGGTCCAGGCTGGCCCGAAAGACCATGCGGCCAATGCGGCCAAAGCCATTGATGCCAACTTTAATGCTCATTGTAACTGTCTCCTTTATCAAGTTTTGGTTGCGCTCCACTATTATATCCCTTTTTTTCTGATTTTGGTAGTCTGTGTTTTGCATAGTTTTTTCTCTGTTTCTCCGTGGAAATTAGCCACCTCCGGGCATAGTAGGCCCTGCCTTCTGTTCTTTTTCCCCATGGATTTACACAGTTCGCCAGAATCTGCGCCCATGTTCTTGTTGATGCAGCGAATTTCTGATATACTAGGTCCTGTCCGGGCCGGGCTCACGCCCCGGCCCAGCGAAATTTTCCATTTCTAAAATCAGCCGCCCCGCAAATCCTATTGCGGAAGCGCTGCGCCGGTTTTGGAGCGGAGAGGAGGATCGGGATGTCTGAAGAACAGAGCTTTTTGGAGCAGCTCCCCCAGGCGGCGGTAGAGGTGCGGGACGGAAAGATCACCGCGCTCAACTCCGCCGCCCTCAGTCACCTGCCAGAGCTGGCCGTGGGGGACCAGCCGCCCCAGTACCTGGCTGCCCCGCTGGACAGTGCTCAGACTGCGGGAGCTTTCACCGGCGGCGGCGGCCTGTTCGTCTTTTCCAAGGTCTCTTCCCCCGGAGGGGTGCTGCTCCTGTTCCGCCCCGCCCCTGACTCCGCCCTCTCCCCCCAGCAGATGGACGGCTTTGCCCGCCAGCTCCGCGAGCAGATGGGGGGGCTGCTGAACAACCTTCAGCTCCTCTCCCAGGACCTGAGCGGCACCGGCTCTCCCACCGACCGGCGGCTGGCCTCCATCAACCGCAACTTTTATCAAATGCTCCGCCTGGTCAACAACCTGGAGTTCCTGCGGGATACCAAGTCCCAGTCCGGGGTGGCCTTTTCCCCGGTGACCATGGATCTGGCCGGCCTGTGCCGCCACACAGCGGAGGACACTGCCCCCCTGCTCGCTCAGGCCGGCATCCAGCTACGCTATCAGCCGAGCACCGAAGGACTTCTGATCCCCGGCGACGCGGCCCTGCTCTCCCGTATGCTGCTGGGCCTGCTGTCCAACGCGGCTAAGGCGGCCCCCAGCGGGACCGTCCTGCTCACCCTGCGCCGTTGGGGAGACCGGGCCGTCCTGACCTGTACCAACAGCGGCTCCACTCCGGACGACGGACAGCTCTCCGCTCTGTTGGAGGGGGCCTCCCCCCACCTGCTCCCGGAGCCCGGAGAGGGGGCGGGAATGGGCCTGCCCATCATCCGGCACATCGTCGCTCTCCACGGCGGCACGCTGCTCCTGGAGCGCCGGGAGCCAGGCGGCCTGGCCGCCACCGTCTCTCTGCCCACCGGCCCCCTCTCCATGGATCTGACCCTGAGCACCCCTGCCCCGGAGCGGAGCGGCGGCCTATCTCCCCTGCTGGTGGAGCTGTCCGACGTCCTCCCCTCCTCTCTGTACCAGCCGGAGGACATAGAATAGCGCTGCCCGCCTCTCACAAGATCAGAAAACCACCGGCCAGGCCGGTGGTTTTTTTAATGCAGCAAACGGGCCCGGCAGCCGTTGGCTGCCGGACCCGGACCATTCTCTTCCCAGTATGGGGCCGCTCCCCGCTCAGGAGAAAAATCCCCCGAAGGGCCAGCCGTAATACTGGTTGTTCTGCTGAGGCTGCTGTTGCTGCTGGGAGGAAGTATCGGTGACTGTCTCCCGGGGCTGCTCGTCCAGGGTAAGGGACAGCTCCAGCTTCTCTCCGTTACGGAACACCGTCAGCGTCACGGTATCCCCCGCCTGATGGGTGGCCTTGGCAGCCTCCAAGTCCTGGAAAGTGACCACGTCGTCCTCATCCATGGCGGTGATGATGTCCCCAGGCTGCAGTCCCGCCTTGGCGGAGCAGGAGCCGTCCTCCACTGTGGCCACATAGACACCCAGCACCGCGTTGGTGACGCCGTACTGCTGCGCTACAGAGGCCGACATGGTCACGCCGGTAATGCCCATGTAGGGCTTTCCGGTAACATAGCCGTACTGGATCAGGTCGGAGATGATGTTCTTCACATCGTTGATGGGGATGGCGAAGCCCAGGCCCTCCACATTGGTGCCGGAGCTGGAGGTGCTGTATTTGGCGGTGGTGATGCCGATGACCTCCCCGTAGCTGTTGAACAGGGGACCGCCGGAGTTGCCCGGGTTGATGGCGCAGTTGGTCTGAAGCATGTTCATCGTGGTGGAGTCATTGCCGGAGCCGGTGGTAATGAGCCGGTCCAGAGCGGAGATGAGGCCGTCGGTGAGGGAGTATGTCAGCTCGCCCAGGGGGTTGCCGATGGCCATCACAGCCTGGCCCACCTTCAGCTGGTCGGAGTCGCCCAGGGTCACGGTCTGGAGCCCGGAGGCCTCGATCTTCAGCACGGCCACATCGTTGTCCTCCTCGCCCCCCACCAGGGTAGCGGGGTAGCTGCTGCCGTCGTGGAAGGAGACGGTGATGCTCACCGAGCTGTCCTTCACCGCGTCCTCAATGACGTGGTAGTTGGTGACGATGTACCCGTCGGCGGTGATGACGAAGCCGGAACCGGAGGCGGCCGACGTGCTGGTATAGCCGAAGATGTTGGTCATGGTGGTGGACACCGTGATGCCCACGCAGGCGTCCACATTGGCGGCGTACAGCTGCTCCGGGGTCATGGCCTGGCCGCTGGAGCTGGCCACAGGGTCCGCCTGGGTGGAGATGGGCTGGGTGTTCTGATAGATCACGCTGGGCTGGGACGCGAAGACGCTGGAGTACAGGGCTGCGCCGCCCACGCCCGCTCCGCCGCCCACTACCGCGCAGGCCAGGATCAGCGCCGCAATGCGCCTGCCGGATCCCCTGTGCTTCTGGGGCCCCTGGGGGGCCTCCGGCCCGCCCTGGCTCTGGTTGGGGTTGGAATCGGTGTACCCGCCGAAGCCGCCCCGGTACCCGTCATTCTCACTATTATAGAAATTGAACTCATTGTCCTGATTTGCCATTTCAAACACTCCTTGCCGATTTGAACTGTGTCCGGGGGGAGCGCCTCTCTTTCCCCTTCTGACAAAAATAAGGATACGGTCTAAATATGAAGAAAGCATGAAGAAAGAGGGGGGATTTTTTGAACAATTCCCGAAAAAAGTTTGACAGACCCTCTCATTTCCGCTCCGGCCGCTGGGAAAGGATCGCCGTGATGTCCCGGGCCGCCGCCGTCACATCCATCCAAAAGCCCTGAAAGATCCCCAGCCCTACCAGGTTCAGCACCACCAGGATGAGGATGGGTCCCAGGATCATGCCAGCCACTCCGGCCACCTTCATGCCCACGTAGATGCCCACCAGGGACAGGATAGGGGACAGGCCGGTCTGGTCGCCCACGAACCGTGGCTCCGCCACCCGGCGGAACATGGCCACCACCCCCCAGATCACCATCAGATAGACAGCGGTGGAGAAATCCTGGGTAAACAGGGCCACCACCGCCCAGGGCACCATAACGGTGCCCGACCCGATGATGGGGATAAAGTCCAGAATGGCCAGCCCCAGGGCCAGCAGCAGGGCGTAGTTCTGCCCCACCAGCAGGAATCCCCCCAGCAGAATGAAGAACACCCCCACCGACAGCAGCAGCTCCGCCCGCAGGTAGCCGCCGAAGGCGGCCAGGGCGGTGGCCTTCACCTGCTGGAGGAAGCGGAGCAGGCTCTCGTCCAGGTGCTGGACCGCCCGCGTGCGGTGATAGGGGTAGTCCGCGGTGAGGAAATAGGAGGCCATCACAAAGACCACCAGGGCCAGCAGGAACTCCGGCACCCGCATGGCCCAGTCGGTGGCCGCCTTGGCCGCACTCAGCAGGGCGGTGGGGTCCACCGCCTGGAGGCGCTGGATGAGGGCGTTGACGGTGTCCTCCACCGTCCCCACCACCGACAGGGGCAGCAGGTCCATCGCCCGGGCAAACAGGGCCTCCATCTGATCGAAAAAGCCCTCCACCTGGGTCAGCATCCCGCTCCAATTCTGCGCCAGGGAGACCAGTTCGTTGGCCGCGGCATAGGTCAGGATGCCCAGACAGCCGCCGATCACTCCGAAGATGACCACCACCAGCAGCAGGGACAGCAGCTTCCGGCTCCAGCCCAGCCTGCGCTGGAGCCAGCGCACCGCCGGGTTGAGCAGGGCCGCCACGATCAGCGCCGCCACGAAGGGGGCGAACAGGGACAGCAGGGGAGGCCCCAGCTTGGCCACCAGCACCACCGCCGCTGCTGCCAGCACCAGGCGGATGATCAGCCGCAGCCACAACTGCCCCCGCTCCTGCCAGGACAGCTGTTCTCTCTCCACAACGACCACTCCTTCACAGTATCACATCGATACCTTCAGTTTTCCATAGCATAGTCCAGCCTATCACAAAAAGGATGAATAATATGTAAATCCCGGGGATCTCTTCCCCGCTTTCTTTCCTCCTCCCGCCCCGCCCGGGCCGGGAGGACAAAATAAGGCGCGCCGCAGGACCCGGGTCCCGCGGCGCGGCCAGTTTTATTTCTTCCGGTAGATGAGTCCCACCAGATTGGGTCCGGCGTTGATGGCGATAACGCCGCCAATGAAGCAGTCCATGGCCGGCTCCTGCCCAAAGGCCTGACGGCAGGACTCGGTCAGCAGCTCCGCCTGGTCGGGCCGGGCGGCCCGGATGATCAGATAGGGCGTCCCCGGCTCCCGCTCCTTCTGCGCCAGCTCCAGAATGGTGGGGATCACGTTCTTCTCCCCCCGCACCTTGGTCACCACTTTGGAGGCTCCATTCTCAAAGGTCATGATGGGCTTGAGCCCCAGGGCCTCTCCCACAAAAGCCGCGGCGGCGGAGACCCTCCCAGACTTTTTGGCAAACTTCAGATCAAAGGGGACAAAGAGCACCCGCACATGATCCACCCAGTCCTGGATATAGGCGGCGATCTCCTCCACAGAGGCGCCTGCGGCAGCCATCCGCGCCCCCTCTGCCACTGGGTAGCCGTAGCACATGGTATAGGTGTGGCTGTCGATGACCCGGATGGAGAAGGCATCCCGGGCCTCCGGGTGGTCCTCAAAGAACTCCCCCCGGGCCTGGACGGCGTTCTGGTAGGTGGCGCTGCCCTCGGAATTGATGGATGTGTAGATCAGGTCTGTGTACCCTGCTTTCCAGGTCTCCTCATAGCACTGCTGGAACTGGTACGTCGTGAGCTGGGCATGTGTCGGGATCTTGGGCTCCTCCGCCAGCGCCTGATAGAACTCCTGCGGGGTGAAATCCTCCCCATCCCGCAGTTCCCGCTCCCCCATGGCGATGGGGAAGGGCATGACCCTGATCCCCAGCTCTTCCCGCAGGGACTTGGGGATATCGGCGGCGGAATCGGTCAAAAACAGGATCTTCGCCATAGCGGTCTCCTTCCATGATACGCGCCGTGGGCGCGGACCTCCAATTTTACACCAATATTATTGCAGAAAGCCCCCCGCTTGTCAACTCCGGCCTCGTCCGCCCTCCAGCTCGCTGACCTGGGAGTTGCTGTATAAAGGATGGTTTGCACCACCTGCTACATTGGCAGAACGAAACGACCGTTGGAAAGGAGTCCGCTGGAAAACAAGCAGGGACATGACACGCCGATGGGCGGTCAAGTCCCCTCTTTCAGCTCTATGAATTAAGATCTATTCTTTATTGACTGCTGTTTGAAAAAGTATGCTGTTACGCAATATAGAACAAAATTTTCGTTATATATTCGCTCTCGTCGGCCGTGGAAAGGTAGTCATTGATGGCGAACTCATATGAATCAGAAACAATATTGAAGTGATGGATTCGGCAGTATTCTAAAATGCGTTCGTAGGATCTTCCGATGGAAAGATAGTCCCCTGTGTGATAGGTAAATACGCACCGCCCTTTGGGAAGTTCCAGAACGCCGTCGATATTATCAGACTTTTCAATCGACAGAAAGGCAAACGATGCTTCGGTATATCTTCCCCGCAGAATACGTTCATACGGCACGATCGCACCGCTCTGAAAGAAAATTGGAAGTTGCTCCTTGGATGACCGAACAAAACATTCCTTTGTAGCAATGCTGAGCATTTCCAACGTATAAGGTTCCGTGACCTTTTGAAGCAAAATGTATTGG
The DNA here is from genome assembly GCA_003112755.1 of Lawsonibacter asaccharolyticus. Lineage (NCBI taxonomy): Bacteria > Bacillati > Bacillota > Clostridia > Eubacteriales > Oscillospiraceae > Lawsonibacter > Lawsonibacter asaccharolyticus. Next base: position 1,341,737 of record BFBT01000001.1, read on the forward strand.
GGGCTTACTTCCTCTATGGAAACGATATCGCTACAATCACGAATGGAAATAGAATGCTCTAACTGCAGACACCGATGTTCAACGCGGTTTTTTATCATTTGCAGCTCCTCAATCTGATGATTGATGGTAGAGAGCTGTTTGCGCAGCGCAGCGATAGAATTTTCAATCCTAAAACTTTTCATGTGTGCTTTAATCTCATTGAGGGAAAAGCCGATTCTTTTCATGATGCAAATCGTATCCAAATAGTCAAGCTGGCTGGAACTGTAATAGCGGTAACCGTTATCAGGATCAGTATATGCAGGACGGAAAAGTCCGATTTTATCGTAGAAAATCAAAGTCTGGCGAGAAATGTTTTGCAGTTTGGAAAGTTCACCGATGGAAAATAAATTTTTCATATAAGCCCCTTGACCTTATAGTTACTATATAGTTTATTATTTTAGCATGAAAATATGAACTTATCAAGGAGGCTGCTCAAATTGATACCCCGTATGACTGCCATTTGTAAAAAGCTTGCGGATGGCCTGACTTTCAAGAAAATACTGCTGATATTACTCGGAGCCATGATCTGCACCTTTGGGATCCACAACATTCACCAGCGGACGAACATCACAGAAGGCGGTGTGATTGGCTTAATGCTTTTAGTCGAGCATTGGCTGAAAATTTCTCCGGCTTATATTACCCCTATGCTGGATGCTGCTTGTTATTTGCTCGCATTCAAATTCCTGGGTGGGAACTTTATCAAAATCTCAATTATTTCAACACTGTTTGTTTCTGTATTTTATAAGATCTGGGAGCTGCTTCCGCCAATGCTCCCCGATTTGTCCGCACATCCGTTGATCGCCGCTGTGTTAGGCGGTATTTTTGTGGGTGTAGGCGTCGGCTTAATTGTTCGTCAGGGAGGTTCCAGTGGTGGAGATGACGCCTTGGCTTTAACAATTTCTCACGTCTCCCACTGGAAGTTATCCCGTTCTTATTTGTTCACGGATACTGTAGTGCTGCTATTATCCCTTACCTATATTCCCATAATGCGTATTGTTTTCTCATTGATAACCGTTACTGTTTCTTCGAACTTAATCGATTGGATAAAAGAATATAAATTTAAAACCATCAGATGAATATCCAATCACAAAAAGCGACAGATACTCTCTGTTTTTCCACCTTCGCTTTGACAGTAAAAACACCCTCAGCAATAGAAAGACCACACCTCGGTCTGCTGGCTTGTCCAGCCGCCGGGATGTGGTCTTTGTGATCTCTGATCATTTTGCACGTCTCCTGGTTCCGCCCTTCTTTATATAAGGCCGTCATCAGAGATCTGCCTCCCTCCGTTATTCCTTATTTTGACTGCGGGAGGTTTTTTATATCCTACATCAGCTCAAAGAGTAAAAAGGAGCCGCCCGCTGGGGCATACTGGCGGGAGGGGACGCGGCGGGCGGCCTGTCTGCCCTTCTTTCCGCGCCCTGTCAAGACCGGAGCAGCGGCCCCTCGTTGACACCACCGGCCGGATGGGATATACTACACCCACCAGAAAAGGAGGCCTCCATGAACAAGACCGAACTGTTGAACAAATGTGCCCGCAGCGGGGAGGAGCGGGTGCTGCTGGCCCGCGCCCTGGATAAGCTGGAGCTGGCCCAGAACCGCTCTGTCCCCGCCTGCACCCCATTTCTCTCCCCGGGAGAGCAGGCCTCCGTCACCGATCTGCTCAACGCCTGGGGCCGCCCCCGCCACCTGTTTTTCGGCGGATATGAGGGGGCGGAGCGGGCGGTGTGCGCCTTTCTGCCCGACTGGCAGGAGGAATCCGACTTTCTCGCCGACCCGGAGGGGCCGGTGGCCGCGCTGGAGGCCGCCTTTCCCGCGGACGCGGAGCTGTCTCACCGAGACATCCTGGGTGCCCTGATGGGACTGGGCATCACCCGGGAAAAGCTGGGGGACATCCTGTTAGACCATGGCCGCTGTCAGGTGCTGGTCCTGCGGGATGCCCTGCCCATCCTCCTCTCCCAGTGGGAGTCTGCCGGCCGCTGGAAGATGAAGCTGCGGGAGATCCCCCTGGAGCAGCTGGAGGCGAAGCCGCCCCAGGTGAAGACCATTCGGGATACGGTGGCCGCCCTGCGGCTGGACGCGGTGCTTGCCGCCGGCTTCTCCACCTCCCGGTCCAAGGCGGCGGACCTGGTCTCCGCCGGCCGGGTGTCAGTAAACCACCGGGAGTGCGCCAAGGCGGACCGGACGGTGGGGGAGGGCGACGTGCTCTCCTGCCGGGGTCTGGGCAAGTGCGTGGTGAAAGAGGTGCTGGGCCAGTCTAAAAAGGGCCGCTTCATGCTGGTTCTGGAACGGTATATCTGAGAAGGAGATACGCTATGATCACACAGGAAAAAATCGACCGCATCAACGCCCTGGCCCGGAAGGCCAAGACTCCGGAGGGCCTGACGGCGGAGGAGACAGCAGAGCGCGCCGCCCTCCGTCAGGAGTATGTGGCCGCTGTGCGGGCTAATCTGGAGGCCCAGCTGGACAACACCCTCATCCAGGAGCCGGACGGCACCCGCCACCGGCTCCCCAAAAAGCCGTGAGGCGGGGGGTCCTTTGGGCGCTGCTCCTGTCCTTTCTGCTGGCCAGCTGCGCACCGGCGGGGGCGCCAGCAGGGGAGGGGAGCGGCCAGGAGCCCAGCCAGTCCGCCATGGCCCCGGCGCCGGAGGCCGGCACTTCCGCCCAGCCTCAGCCCGCCCCGGAGCCCGAGCCCCCCACCCAGGAGGAGCTGCTCCAAGCCATGGTAGACACCATGACGCCGGAGGAGAAAGCGGGCCAGCTGTTCTGGGTCCGTCTCCCGGAGACCGGCTGGGATGAGCTGGCCCGGGAGTGGCACCCTGGGGGCTTTCTCCTCTTCGGCCGGGACTTCAAAAACCGCACCCCGGAGGAGCTGCGCACTCTGCTCGCCTCCCTCCAGGAGACCTCCCCCATCCCCCTGCTCCTGGGGGTAGATGAGGAGGGGGGCACGGTGGTCCGGGCCAGCTACTACCCCGCCTTCCGGGCGGAGAAGTTCCGCTCCCCCCAGGCCCTCTTCGCTGCCGGAGGGCTGGAGGCCGTCCGGGCCGACGCCCTGGACAAGTCCGCCTTTCTGCTGGATCTGGGCCTTAACGTAAACCTGGCTCCGGTGTGCGACGTGTCCACCGACCCCGCTGACTTCATCTATGCCCGCGCCTTCGGCCAAGACGCCCAGGCTACGGCGGAGTATGCGGACACGGTGGTCTCCGCCATGGGGGAGGCGGGCATCGGCTCGGTGCTCAAGCACTTCCCGGGCTACGGCAGCAACCGGGACACCCACACCGGCATCGCGGTGGACCAGCGCCCCCTGGAGCAGTTCCGCCAGTCCGACTTCCTGCCCTTCCAGGCAGGCATCGACGCCGGGGCCGGCGGTGTGCTGGTCTCCCACAACATCGTCACCTGCCTGGACCCGGAGCTGCCCGCCTCCCTGTCCCCAGCCTCCTACCAAGTGCTGCGGGAGGAGCTGGGCTTTGAAGGAGTGGCCATGACCGACGACCTGGACATGGATGCGGTACAGAAGTATGTGGAGGAGGGCACCGCCCCGGTGATGGCCCTCCAGGCCGGGGCTGACCTGGTCCTCACCAGCGATCCCCAGGGGGGCATCCCCTCGGTGCTGGAGGCGGTGGAGACCGGGGCGCTGACCTGGGACCGGCTGGATCAGTCGGTGCTGCGGGTGCTGCGCTGGAAGCTCCAGCTGGGACTGCTGTCCCTCCCCGGGGCGGAGGATGTACAAACAAGCTAAGATTTGCCGAAATTTCCGCCTCATTTCGCAAGAAACCCCTTTGCGTTCCCGGAAAAGTTCGCTATAATGGAGCATGAAGATCCCGAGGTCCCGGCCGCCGCTCCGGCGCGCCTGATGAAAGAATGGAGGTCAACGATCCCAATGAAAGAGATCTATGTTGTCAATTGCTGCCGCACCGCCGTGGGCTCCTTCGGCGGAAGCCTGAAGGACACCCCCGCCCCCGAGCTGGGTGCCGTGGTGGTGAAGGAGGCCCTGTCCCGGGCCGGCGTGGAGCCGGAGCAGGTGGACGAGCTGATGTTCGGCTGCATCCTCACTGCTGCCCAGGGCCAGAACCCCGCCCGCCAGGTGGGCGTCAAGGCCGGCCTGCCCTACTCCGTCCCCGCCTACACCGTGGGCATGGTGTGCGGCTCGGGCATGAAGTCGGTCATCGAGGGTGCCCGGGCCATCCTGGCCGGGGACGCCGACATCATCGTGGCCGGCGGCACCGAGAATATGTCCGCCGCCCCCTACGCCCTGCCTGACGAGCGCTGGGGCGCCCGCATGGGGGACAAGAAGGTGGTGGACACCATGATCCGGGACGGACTGTGGGACGCCTACAACAACTACCACATGGGCACTACTGCTGAGAACATCTGCGACGTGTGGGGCATCACCCGCCAGGAGCTGGACGAGTTCGCCGCCGCCTCCCAGCAGAAGGCCGAGGCCGCTCAGAAGACCGGCCGCTTCGAGGACGAGATCGTCCCCGTCACGGTGAAGAAGAAGAAAGAGCTGGTGGAGTTCAAGGTGGACGAGTTCCCCCGCCCCGGCGTCACCGCCGAGGGCATCTCCAAGCTGAAGGGCGCTTTCCCTGTGGGCCCCGAGGGAGTGGAGGACGAGATCGTCCATACCTTTGAGCTCACCCAGATCCACGAGGCCGATACCCGCAAGCACGTCCAGCGGGTCACCGCCGCCAACGCCTCCGGCATCAACGACGGCGCCGCCGCCATCGTGCTCGCCTCCGGCGAGGCGGTGGAAAAGTACGGCCTGAAGCCCATGGCCAAGCTGGTCAGCTGGGGCCAGGGCGGCGTGGACCCCAAGATCATGGGCGTGGGCCCGGTGCCCGCCTCCCGCCAGGCCATGAGCAAGGCCGGCCTGAAGATCGAGGACATCGACCTGGTGGAGGCCAATGAGGCCTTTGCCGCCCAGTCCGTGGCCGTGGCCCGGGAGCTGGGCTTCGACATGAGCAAGGTGAATGTCAACGGCGGCGCCATCTCCATCGGCCACCCCGTGGGGGCCTCCGGTGCCCGCATCATCGTCACTCTGCTCCACGAGATGCAGAAGCGGCCCGAGGCCAAGCGCGGCCTGGCCACCCTGTGCATCGGCGGCGGCATGGGTGTCGCCACCATCTTTGAGAAGTGCTGAGCCGGACACCGGCGTCCCCGGGGGCTGACCTCCCGGGGCCCGGTCCGGCAGGCGGGGGCGGCGGGCTTGTGCCCGCCGCCCTTTTCCCGGAATTTTCGACCGAATGGGCCGGCAGGGGAGGGGGAGAGGTATGAAACGCTGGTCCGTCTTAGTGACGGCTGTACTGAGTTTTTCCATACTGGCCGGCTGTGCCGGCGGGGGAGAGGGGACCTATCTCTTTGACCGCCTCGCCCCCGCATCCGGCGGAATGCCCGGAGAGCCAGAGCCCCGCAGTCTGATCCTGACCCACTCCTCGCCTGCGGGCAGCCTCACCGATCAGGCTGCCCAGCTCCTGAAGGAGAAGGTGGAGGAGGCCTCCGAGGGCCAGCTCCAGATCCAGATCTACCCTGAAGACTCCTTGGGCAATTTGGACGACGGGCGGTGGTACTTTGAGAACGGGGCGGTGGACATGCGCATCGGGGCCGGCCCCAGCGATGTCTCCTCCATCGCCACCTGGCTCCCCACTCTCACCGGCTGCACTCCCGATGAGGTGAGCCAGGCTCTGCGCCCAGGTCAGCCCCTGTGGGATCTGATCTGCCAGCAGGCGGGGGACACCCTCGTCCTGGGGGTGCTGCCATCCTCCAGCCGGGTGCTCACCTCCAGCCGGCCAGTGGAGGACCTGAGCCAGCTGGACGGCCTGATGGTCCGCGTCATCCCCTCTTCCTCCCTGGACCGGCGGTTTTGGGAGGCTCTGGGGGCGCAGACGGTAGAGATCCCCATCCAGGACCTCTACCTGGCCCTCCAGCAGGGGCTGGCAGATGCCCAGGAGAACCCCATCTATTTGGTGCGCAGCTACAACTTCCACCAGCAGCAGAAATACCTGATCCCCATCAACTTTAAGGTATATCTGGAGACCATTTATCTCAATCTGGAGGTGTGCCGCAGCCTGACGGAGGAGCAGCAGGCCCTGCTCCGGCAGGCCGCGGAGGATACCTGCCGGGAGATGGTGGAGGTAACTGCCCGCTATCTGGAGGAGTGCCAGGATATCTTTCAGCGGGAGGGCATGGAGGTCCGCCCTGTGTCAGAGGAGGAGCGGGCCCGCGCCTGGGAGAAGGTCTGCCCGCTGGTGGAGGAATATCTGCTGTCCCTGTATGGCGCTGATGTCTATCAGCAGGTGCTGGACGCCCTCTCCGCCGCCCCGGAGCAGGGGAGCTGAGGGTGTCCGCATGTACGATCTCCTGCCGCCCTAAAAGAAGGAGCGGGGCCCGCCGCTGGCGGGCCCCGCTCCTTCTTTTAGTTGCGGATAATGGTGTCGTCCTGCATATACTGTACGCTGCCGTCCTCGCCTCTGGAGTAGTGGCAGAGGAAGTCATACCAGAAGAGCCGGGACTCGGAGGGGGTGGTGGTGTGGGGCTTGTCCTCGATCACGGCGAAGCGGACCATCGGCACGCCGTCCCCGTCGCACCAGATCTGGTTATGGTATCCGCTGGTCTGATACATCAGGGGGGCGTTCAGGTCCTCACAGCCGTTCCGCTCCAGCCAGTACATCATGGTAGAGGTCAGGCTGGGGCTCTGGTAGGCGCCGGCATCCTTGGTGCCCACCAGCTGGATCACGGGGACCCGGTTGGTGCTGGCCATAGGGTGGAGGGTGGCCACATCCTCAGTCACCTGCTGGTCCACATTCCGATAGCGGCCGGCACTGATGGCCACGGCGGCCACCACATCGGACATCTCACCGGCGATCATGGCGCTGGAGTTGCCTCCGTTGGAATGCCCGGTGGCATAGATCCGGCTCTCGTCGATGGAATAGCGCTCCGACACATCCTGGATCAGCTGCCGCCAGAAGGAGATGTCGTCAGGCCGGGTGGGGTCCCAGCAGTCGTTGTGGATGGGCCGGGCCATGCCGTTGTTCTCCGCATAGGGGTATGCTGTGGGGAACACCACGATGAAGCCCGCCTCCTCGGCCACCTTGAACCACTCAGAATAGGGGGCGTAGGCCTCGGCGCACTGTCCTGCGCCGTGGAGGGCCATCACCAGCGGCACCGCCTGGCTGGGGTCATCCTTGACGGACTGGGGCACATACTCCAGCCAGTAACGGGAGTAACCGTCGATGGTCCGCTCCTCCTTGGTAAAGCCCAGCGCCTCAAAGTCAATGGCGGGGCGCAGGTCGTTTCCGGCCAGGGAGCGGTAGCGCTGGGCCTTGCACAGGAAGGTCTCCCACAGGGTCCTGCTCAGCTCCGGGTCGGTGTAACTCACCTCTGCCTGGGTGAGCTGTACCTTCCCCAGGGGATAGGCATTGATAAAGGTGTCATGGGAAAGCATGTTCTGCTGATACACCGTGGTCTCCAGGGGAACGTCCTGGTTGATATAGGCCGTCTCAGTGCAGTCGTTGGCTCCCTTCCAGTAATCGGCCACGGCCTGGACCCCGTCGGTCATCTCCTTCTCGATCAGCCACACCGGCACATTGACCTCATTCACGGTCTTTTCCGGGTCCACGGCGGGGGTCTGGCCCATCTGGGTCAGATAAGCCTCGTCGATGGCTCCGCCGTCCAGCACTGCCAGCCCGGAGCAGTTGTCCGGATTGGCCATGACCCACTGCTCCAGCAGGCGGCCTCCGTCGGCGTAGCCCACAAAGTAGTAGTTTCCGGTGTATGGGCTGTAATGGATCGTCTTGCTCCCCAGGGCAAAGGCGGCGCTCAGATAGTCCAGCTCCTCCTCGCCCCCCCACTGGCTGTCGGCAGGGGTCAGGGCGTGGAGCAGGAATTTATACTGGTCGGCCACCGCGGTCCAGCCGCTGCTCACCAGGAACTCCTCCGCCTTCTCCCCGGAGGGCAGGGCCACGAACACGCTGGAGGCGCAGTGCCCCGTCTCCTCCGGAATATAGGTGTAGAGCCTCCGGCCCTGAGAGAGCCCGTCCGCCTCCACCGCCTCCTGGAACAGGCCGGTGTAGGGGTGATAGTAGATCTGGTCCGGTGTCTCCTGCACCATCTTCTGGAACAGCGCCGTAAACTCCTCTGTGGTGGAACAGGGGAAGTCCTGAACGGTCAGGGGCTCCACCTGAACGGCCGCAGGGGCGGACTGTGCCCCGCTCCCGGAGCTGGATGCCGAAGAGACGCTGGAGCCTGCCCCTCCGGGCGCACCGCAGGATGTGAGCATGGCCAGAGACAGTGCCGCCGCAGCCAGCGGCAGGCGGATAGACTTGCTGCGCATGATGTGATCCTCCTTTTGCAGATTCCCGCACCGGGAGCTGTTCTGTATTTTGCTCCCATTCTGTGCTGTTTTCAGCTTAACAGGGGGCGGAATACCTGTCCATCCTCTGATTTCTCTGCTGTCTACACCGGTTTCAAAATTCAAAAAAATGAATCCCATCCAAAAAGCTGAGTACCCGGATCGTAGCTCCCGTCTATATCATGATCACAGGAGGGCCGGAGCTCGTGACGAGCTCCGGCCCTCCTGCCGCTCTGGTCCATCTCACAACTGCGGGGCGCGCCCCGCTCCTCCTCAGGCGGGGAGCTCCAGCTCCATTCCCGCCTGGATGCGGTCCGGGTCCTGGATCTGGTCCCGGTTGGCGTCATAGATCTCTACCCACCGCAGGCCGCCGCCCAGCTCCTGCCGGGCGATGGTCCACAGGCAGTCCCCGGGCTGAACCACATAGATCCGCGCCCCGGCCGCGGGCTCTTCCGGCTCCGCAGGTGCCCCGCCGGTCTCCTCCGCCGTCTCCGCGATCTGGATGCGGCCCTGTCCCCCAGGAGCGGAGTAGGCGCTCAGGTCCCCCTCCAGGATCTGGCCCAGGTAACGGATCAGTGCCTGATTGTCCAGCACCGTCTCATCCTTCAGCAGGGTGCAGCCCTGAAACATGGTGTAGCCGTCCCCGCCGCTTTTGAGCATATAGTTGTGGGAGGCCAGGGTATAGACCCGGTCCAGCTCCAGCGGCTGCCCTCCCACCTTCACACCGGTCACCCGGCGGGGGCCGTCCACAGACTGGAAGGCCCCGTTCTCGTCCACCACTACGGAGGAGGGGACAGCGGCGTCAATGGTATAGGTCAGGCCGGACACCTGGAGGAAACCTCCGCTGGTCTGGGGATACTTCCGTGCCCCCATCTCCAAGGCGTCCAGGATCTGCTGTCCGGTGGCCTCCACCAGGCACAGGGCGTTGCCATAGGGGTGCAGGTCCAGGATGTCCCCATAAGTGACCTCCCCCGGCGCCAGCTCCGCCCGGATGCCGCCGCCGTTGACAAAGGCGATATCCGCCCCCATCACCGCCCGGTAGGCGTCAGCGCAGAAGTCCCCCAGGTTGGTCTCCCGGCTCCGGACCCAGTATTCCCCGGTGGCCGGGTCGGTGGTGACCAGGGCCACGTCCGTGCTGCCCACCACTTGGCTCAGCTGCTCCTCATACTGGGCTTGGACAGCGGCGATCTCCTCCTCCATCTCCGGGTCCCTGCCGGCATAGCCGGCCACCAGCTCCGCCTGGATCTCCCCGGTGACGGGGTCCAAGATCACCTGGCCGATGGCGGTCAGGCCGGTGCCCGTCTGGGCCAGCACCACGTCCTTCCCCTCCCGGTTGGGCAGTGTCCGCTCATACTGCTCATGGGAGTGGCCGTCTAGGAACACGTCGATGCCGGTGGTGTGGGCAATGACAGCCTGGGAGGACCACTGGGCAGAGATGCCCTCATTACCCAGATGGCCCACCGCCACCACATAGTCCGCGCCCCCGGCCCGGGCCTGGTCCACTGCGGCCTGGACGCAGTCATACAGCTCCTGTCCGTCTCCTCCCTGCCGGAAGCCGTACACCGCCTCCCCGGCCTCGTCCCGGAAGTAAGTGGGGTCGGTCTTGGTCAGGCTCTCCGGGGTACAGATCCCCACATAGCCTACGGTGGTGTCCCCGTAGTCCAGGAGAGCATAGGGCTGGAACACCGGTTCGCCCGCCGCCAGGCCGGTGAAGTTGCAGCTAAGATAGGGGAACTCCGCCCCGGCCGCCAGCTCCATCAGCCGGTCCACCCCATAGTCGAACTCGTGGTTGCCCGGCACCGCCAGGTCATAGCCCGCCGCGTTCATCAGGGAGATGATGTACTCCCCCTGGGAGAGGGTGCCCACCGCCTGGCCCTGGATGGCATCTCCCGCGTCCACCAGGGTCACCCGGTCCGCCCCGTACTGCTCCTCCAGCGCCCCGGCATAGGCCGCCAGGCCGGCATAGCCGATGGCGTCGTCCAGGGCACAGTGGACGTCGTTGGTGTGGAGGATCACGATCTTCTCTCCCGCCTCCGCCGCCTGGGAGGCGGGTGCCAGGGAGACCGTCAGCAGCAGCGCCGCTGTCAGCGCCGCCCATCTGTCCACCTTTTTCATGTATCATCATCCTTTCCGTTTTCATATTTTCTGCCCTGACAGCGCTCCCGATACCTGCCCGGCGTCTCGCCCACCAGACTCTTGAAGGTCCGGATGAAGCTGTTGGAGGAGTTGAATCCCGTCTGGTAGCCGATCTCCGTCACACTGGCGTCGGTGGACTCCAGCAGCAGGCGGGCCTGCTCCACCCGGTACTGCCGCAGGTAGTGGGAGAAGCCCGGCGGCTGGTATTTGCTGAACAGGCTGGACAGATAGGACACACTCAGCCCCACGTGGCCGCTCACCTCGTTGAGGGACAGCCCGCTGTCCGAGAAGTGGGCGGCGATGTAGTCCCGGGCCCGGTCCATATAGCCACGCTGGCTGTTGTGTCCCCACTCGTCCAGCTCAGCCAGCAGCCGCTCCTGCTCCTGCCAGAAGTCGGGGGAGTCCGCAGCGCAGGCGGCGGAGTATCGCTCCCCCAGTTCCCGCTGGACCTTCAGCACCTGGGTCAGCACGCAGCCCCGCAGCATAGAGCGCATCTGCACCGGGGACTGAGCGCGTCCTACTGCCTGACGCAGGTCCGCCAGCTGGGCCCTGGCCCCCTCCAGCTCTCCGCTCAGCGCCTTCTGGAGCATCTCCCGCACCTGGGCATCATATACGCCCGCACCTACCGGACCGGGGCCGGGCTGCCCGGCCTCCCCGCAGCAATATTTCCGGTAATTCAGGTCCTGTCTGGCCTCCTGCCAGGCGGCGGAGAGCTCCAGCAGGCTTCCTCTGGCCTGGCTGGCCCCCACCGCGGCAGAGAATGGGAAGTCCCGGGTCTCCCGCTCCAGCGCCTGCCGGCAGTCCTCCAGGGGGATGGCGAATCCGCCTGGGACCGGTGGGGAAGCGCACAGCACCGCCGACAGCCCTCCGCCCGGGGCGGGCTGGATCTGGGCAAGGCAGCGTCCCTCCCAAAACCGCTTCAGGCTTCTCCACAGGCTCCGGGTGTAGATCTCCCCCTCCACCGCCGAGGCGCTCCTCTCCGGCACCGCCTCCACCGCCAGCACCAGGTAAGTCCCCTCCAGGGGAAAGGGGCTCTCCAGAGCAGCCAGCATCCTGGACACCTCCTCCGGCTCCGTCTGGCCCCCCTCCAGCAGGGACTGGAAGAACCGCTGGGCCAGCGCCGGGCGCACATCGGAGAGCAGTCCGGTCAGCCGCTGGTTCTCCCGCTGTCCCCGGGCCAGGGCGGCGCTGATGAGCCCGGCCTCGTCCTGGCCCGCCTCCGTCTCCTGCCCTGTGAGCATGGATTCCACGATCCGCTGGATTGGCCGGTAGATCACCTGGAGGATCACCAGGGACAGGATCAGGATCAGCAGGAGCAGCACCGCCGCCGCAGGGAGGAAGGCGGTGAGGATCTCCTGGGGAGAGGGCAGCCAGTCCCCGCTGTTCCAATAGGTCAGGCAGTACCACCCGGCCGTCTGGGACCTGGCCACACAAACTACAGTGTCTCTCTGTCCGCTCAAAGCGTACACGCCTTCCTGGGGAGATTCCCCGGTCACCATCAGCTCCTCCCGCTCCGGGTAGGTCATCCGGTTGGGAAAGACGGGCTCTCCCGCCCCGTCATAGACGTACACCGGGTCTCCGGACAGGCCGCTCCAGCCCTCCTGGAACTGTTCAAACAGGTCTCTGGCGCTGAGCTGGACGATGAGCAGTCCCAGCTTTTTGGGCTGTGGGAAGGCGACCAGCAGATATATCTTTCCGTCCTCACACCACAGGGAGGGGGTCCCGCTCTCCGCCGCCGCGGACCACCGTTCCAGCTGCCCAGGCCGCTCCGGGTCTCCCGCCTCCAGCAGCAGCTGCCGGTCGGTGAGGATCTGCCCACTTTGATAGAGGTAAAGCCAGCACCGCTCGATCAGCTCGTTCCCCTCCCGCAGCCCCTGGATCTGGGCGGCTGCCCCCGAGGTCCTGGAGAAATCCGGCTTTTCCGGTGCCACCAGCAGGCTGGAGACGTCATCGTCCTTCCAGAAGGTCTGGATCTGAAGCTCCAGGGCCTGGATGGTCCGGTCCAGGGAGGTGCTGGTCCGCTGGAGCATGGACATGGTACCCTCCATCCCCTGCTCCCGGTAGCGGGACACCATCTCTCCCCGGACAAAGAGGTAGGAGCCCCCCACCGTGAGCAGGGAGAAGGCCAGCAGGATGAGGACGGTCCTCCCCAGCAGCTTCTGGGTGCGCAGCCGGCCTACCAGCGAGATGCGATTCATATCCCTTCCCTCTCTTTTTCCACTGTTTTTTATCACGCCAGCAGGTCCCAGACCAGCCGGACGACCAGCAGGGTGAGTACCACGAAGAACATGGGGCGGATCACCTTTGCGCCGCCCTTCAGGGCCAGCCCGGCCCCCACATAGCCCCCCGCAATGCCGAACAGGGCGGCGGGGATGCCCACCGCCCACAGCACCTTCCCCCCCAGGGCGAAGGTCACCAGGCTGGCCAGGTTGGAGGTGGCGTTGGCCACCTTGGTATTGCCCGCAGCGGTAAGCAGGTCGAACCGGCACAGGCCGGTAAAGGCCAGGGTGAGAAAGGTCCCAGCCCCCGGACCAAAAAATCCATCGTAGCACCCGATCACCAGTCCGATGGCCAGAGAGAGAGGAACCAGCTTCCCCACTCCCAGCTCCCCGGACCGGTCCTCCGTCCCGAAGTCCCGTTTAAACAGCAGGAAGACCGCCATCACCGGCACTACAGCCAGCATCAGGTAGTAGAGGGCCTGCTCCGGCATGATCATGTTCAAACGCGCCCCCAGCCAAGCACCCACCAGCGCCCCGGCGCCCCCGGCCAGGGCGGAGGGCAGATGCACGTCCCCCCGCTTCAGAAAACGCCCGGTGGCTATCAGTGTTCCGAAGAAGTTGCCGCACTTGTTGGTGCCGGAGGCCAGGTGCGGGGGCAGTCCTGCCAGCAGATAGGCGGGCAGGGTGATCAGCCCCCCGCCGCCGGCCACCGCGTCGATCAGTCCGCCCAGAAAGACCAGCGGACAGACAATGATCCAGATGCGGATCAGCTCGTCCCATTCCATGTTCATCTCTCCTGTTCCCGGCCTGTGGCCGCCTGACTATTGTACCATAGCTTCTGCCTGGAATCCACATGGAGCGGACAAGATCTTCCGTCCCGCCCGTCAAAGTTCTCCAATTTTCTTTCCCCTCTCCCTTGACGTGCCGCCTAAACCTTTGTAAAATAAATTGGTATTGTGTTGTGAGAGGGGAGTGGCCGTCGTGGCCAGGGAAGGGTTTGACAATCAGAAATATTTGACCATGCAGTCCCAGCACATCCGGGACCGCATCGACCAGTTCGGCGGTAAGCTGTATCTGGAGTTCGGCGGCAAGCTGTTCGACGACTTCCATGCCAGCCGGGTGCTGCCCGGCTTTCAGCCGGACAGCAAGATCCGCATGCTGGAGCAGCTGAAGGACAAGGCCGAGATCATCATCGTCATTAACGCCGGCGACATCGAGAAGAACAAGGTGCGGGGCGACCTGGGCATCACCTATGACAGCGACGTCCTTCGCCTCATCGACGCTTTCCGCTCCAAGGGCCTGTATGTGGGCAGCGTGGTAGTCACCCAGTACACCGGGCAGGCCGCCGCCGATTCCTTCCGCCTGCGGCTGGAGAAGCTGGGGGTGCGGGTCTACCGCCACTACTCCATCCAGGGCTACCCCCACAACATCGCCCACATCGTCAGCGATGAGGGGTACGGCAAGAACGACTATATCGAGACCTCCCGCCCTCTGGTGGTGGTCACCGCACCCGGCCCCGGCAGCGGCAAGATGGCCACCTGCCTCAGCCAGCTCTATCACCACTACCGCCGGGGGGTGACGGCGGGCTACGCCAAGTTCGAGACCTTCCCCATCTGGAACCTCCCCCTGAAGCACCCGGTCAATCTGGCCTACGAGGCAGCCACCGCCGACCTGGACGACGTGAACATGATCGACCCCTTCCATCTCCAGGCCTACGGCGAGACCACCGTCAACTACAACCGGGACGTGGAGGTCTTTCCCGTCCTGGCTGCTACCTTTGAGAAGATCACCGGCAGCTGCCCCTATCAGTCCCCCACCGACATGGGGGTGAACATGGCGGGCAACTGCATCACCGACGACGGTGCCTGCCGGGAGGCTGCCTGTCAGGAGATCGTCCGGCGCTACTATGATGTGCTCTCCGACCGCCGGCAGGGCAGGGGAGGGGACGACCCGGTCTATAAACTGGAGCTGTTGATGCAGCAGGCCGGCATCACCCCCGCTATCCGCCCCGTAGTGGACCAGGCCAATCGGCTGGAGGAGGAGACCGGCGAGCCTGCCATGGCCATCCAACTGCCCGACGGCAGGATGGTCACCGGCAAGACCTCCGAGCTGATGGGCTGCTCCGCCGCCGCCCTGCTCAACGCTCTGAAGTCCCTGGCCGGGCTGGGGGGCCATGGCGTGCATCTGATCGCCCAGTCCGCCATCCAGCCCATCCAGACTGTCAAGGTCCAGTATCTGGGGTCAAACAACCCCAGGCTGCACAGCGACGAGGTGCTCATCGCCCTGGCCGCCTCCGCCAATCTGGACCCCAAGGCCGCCCGGGCGCTGGAGGCCCTGGCCCATCTTCAGGGCTGTCAGGCCCACTGCTCCGTCATCCTGTCCCCCGCCGACGAGGGGACTTACCGCAAGCTGGGCATCCAGCTCACCTGCGAGCCCAAGTATCAGACCAACAAGCTCTATCACCGATAAGCGCAAAGAGGCGCCCCCGGGAGAAGGATCTCCCAGGGGCGCTTGTCTATTTGCTCTATAATCAATTTTAATAATAAAAAATTTTTTGTAATGTAAGTTTTAATTTACTCGGCTCTTGGAAGCGTAGGGTGACCGCCGTCTGGCTGATCCCCAGCAGGGACGCCGCCTCCCGGTGTAGTAAATAAGATAGAGGAGCTCCCGCTCCCCGGCCTTCAGCTCCATCACCTGCCGCAGGACCGGCTCCTCCTGGGGCACGGCCACCACCAGAGGCTCGGTCCAGCGCAGCTTCAGCCGCCGTCAGAGACTGCGGCACAGAGGCCGCCCCCGCCGGGGCTGTGGACCGCACCCATTTTTCGCCCATCTGTCCGATTTTTTTCTTGACTCGCACCCCAGACAAGCATAAAATAAACCGGTATTTTTTTCAACAGGATCAAACTTTGATGGAGGGATCAACATGGCAGTGAAGTACATTTTTGTCACCGGCGGCGTGGTTTCCGGCCTGGGCAAGGGCATCACGGCGGCCTCTCTGGGCCGCCTGCTGAAGCAGCGGGGCCTGCGGGTAAAGGTCCAGAAGCTGGACCCGTACCTGAACGTGGACCCGGGCACCATGAGCCCCTACCAGCACGGGGAGGTCTTCGTCACCGACGATGGGGCCGAGACCGACCTGGACCTGGGCCACTATGAGCGCTTTATCGACGAAAACCTCACCGTCCACTCCTCCGTCTCCTCGGGGAAGGTCTACTGGAACGTGCTCAACCGGGAGCGGACCGGGGACTATCTGGGAGCCACGGTCCAGATCATCCCCCACATCACCAATGAGATCAAGCGGAACATTTACTCTCTGGACACCCCGGACACTGACGTGGCCATCGTGGAGATCGGCGGCACCGTGGGCGATATCGAGTCCCAGCCCTTCCTGGAGTCCATCCGCCAGATAGCTGCCGAGCGGGGACGCCACAACGTCATGTTTCTCCATGTCTCCCTCATCGTATCCATCCCCGGCACCGGGGAGCTGAAGAGCAAGCCCACCCAGCACTCCGCCAAAGAGCTGCTCTCCCTGGGCATCCAGCCCGATGTCATCATCTGCCGCAGCGACGCGCCAGTGCCCCGGGATATTTTGGAGAAGATCTCCCTGTTCTGCAACATCCCGGTGGAGAACGCCATCCCTAACCTCACCGCCCCGGTGCTGTACGAGGTCCCCCTGATGCTGGAACGGGAGGGGCTGGCCGACGTGGTGGTCCGCCGGCTGGGGCTGATCTGCCACATGCCCGACCTGACGGAGTGGGCCACCATGGTCCACCGTGCCAAGCATCCACAGGGCAGTGTGGAGATCGCCCTGGTTGGCAAATATGTGGCCCTCCACGACGCCTATCTGTCGGTGGCGGAGGCCCTGACCCACGGGGGCATCGAGAACGACGTGAAGGTGAACATCCGCTGGGTGGACTCGGAGACCGTCACCGACGGGAACGCGGCGGAACTGCTGGACGGGGCGGACGGCGTCCTGGTCCCTGGAGGCTTCGGCAGCCGGGGCATTGAGGGGAAGATCGCCGCCGTGCGCTGGGCCCGGGAGAGCCGGGTCCCCTTCCTGGGCATCTGCCTGGGCATGCAGATGGCGGTGGTGGAGTATGCCCGTCACGTGTGCGGCTGGGCCGACGCCCACTCCAGCGAACTGGACCCCGCCACCACCCATCCGGTGATCGACCTGATGCCCGACCAGCGGGGGGTCACCGCCAAGGGCGGTACCATGCGCCTGGGGGCCTACCCCTGCAAAGTGGTCAGCCGCGGCTCCCGCACCTATCAGGCCTATGGAGCCGAGGAGATCTCCGAGCGGCACCGTCACCGCTACGAGTTCAACAACGAATACCGGGATGCCCTGACCCAGGCGGGGCTGGAGCTGGCCGGCCTGTCCCCCGACGGGCGGCTGGTGGAGATCGTGGAGCTGCCCGGCCACCCCTGGTTCGTGGGGGTACAGTTCCACCCGGAGCTGAAATCCCGGCCCAATAAGGCACACCCCCTGTTCCGCGCCTTCATCGCCGCCGCCAAGGAGAACCGCTCCTGCTGATTTTTCCACATTTCCCTCCACCCCACATCTCCCCGTCCGGGGATGCGGAGCGGCTGCTCCCTCTCTGCGGGGGAGGGGGATGTCGGATACTTCCCACATTCCCGGTCTTTTCCGCCCTTCCCCCTTGCCAAAGGGACCGGGAGCGGATACAATGGGAGCACATTCCCCGGGAAACACGCAGGAGGTCACGCCATGAAAAAAACTGTCTCTTACTCCAAATCCCAGCTCCTGGACGACCTGGGGCGGCTGGCCCTGATGGTGCTGGCCTCTGTCATCATGGCCGTCAACCTGAAGAGCTTTGTCCAAGCCGGGG
The DNA here is from genome assembly GCA_003112755.1 of Lawsonibacter asaccharolyticus. NCBI lineage: Bacteria > Bacillati > Bacillota > Clostridia > Eubacteriales > Oscillospiraceae > Lawsonibacter > Lawsonibacter asaccharolyticus. Next base: position 1,359,319 of record BFBT01000001.1, read on the forward strand.
ACCTGGTGCCGGGAGGCTTCAACGGCCTGACCCTGCTGATCCAGCGGGTGGCGCTACGGTTCTGGGGCCTGTCCGTCCCCTTCTCCGCCATCAACTTCCTGCTCAACGCGGTGCCCGCCGTCATCAGCTTCAAACTCATCGGCAAGCGGTTCACCCTGTTCTCCTGCGTGGTCATCCTGTGCACCAGCCTGCTCACCGATCTGATCCCCCCTATGCCCATTACCGACGATGTGCTGCTCATCTGCATCTTCGGCGGCCTCATCAACGGCTTTGCCATCAGCCTGTGCCTCCGGGGGAGAGCCACCAGCGGAGGCACCGATTTCATCTCCATCGCCCTCTCCCAGCAGTACGATGTGGATGCCTGGAATTATATATTTATGGGCAATGTGGTGATGCTGGCCGTCTCAGGCGCTCTGTTCGGCTGGGACAAGGCCCTGTATTCCATCCTCTTTCAGTTTGCCTCCACCCAGGTGATCAAGCTGCTGGACCCCAGCGGACGGCGGGCCACCCTCTTCATCGTCACCCGGCGGGAGACCGCCCAGGCGGTCTGGCAGCAGATCCGGGACACCCACCACAGCGCCACGCTGTTCCAGGGCACCGGCCTCTATGACGGTGAGGAGCGGGTGATGCTCTACTCCGTGGTGGGGGGCAACCAGGTGCGGGCCCTGATCCACCGGGTGCGCCAGACCGACCCCCACGCCTTCGTCAACGTGATGCGCACGGACCAGGTGGCCGGCCGGTTTTACCGGGCCCCCAGGGATTAAAGCAAGGGGCCGCCCCCTCCCCCCGGAGTGGGCGGCCTTTAGCTTGTGGAATAAGCCTCACAGAGTTCGCGCGCGCAGGGTTTGTCCGCCTGCGGCGGACAAACCCTGCGTGCGGCAGACTGTAACTTTTTTGACATGCTGAGGGCCCCCGCCATTAAGCGGGGGCCCTCAGCCCTTTTTACGGCTCCTCCATGGTTTTGAGCACCTGCCCTATGCTCTGGGCGAAGAGGCGTGCCCCGGCGATGGCCTCCTGGAGCGTATTTCCATGTCCCCCCACCTCTACCAGAAGGGAACCTGGGGAGAGGTGCTGGTTGTAGCGGCTGGAGCGGAGGGTGATGGGCCGGGCCAGCTGTCCCCAGTCCCGGGTGAGCTCCAGCTGGAGCTTGACGGCCAGGGCCAGATTTTCCCGCCAGTTGGGGTGCTCCATCCCGGAGTCGTTGCTGCCCACCACCAGCATCACCTGGGCTACCTTCTGCCCCTCCACCTCGCTCACCAGCTTATAGGCCGCCCCGTCCGCCGACACCAGGGCGTCCCGGTGGACATCCAAAACAAGTTTGATCGTGGGATACTGCTCCAGCCACTTCTCCACCCCTGCGCAGGAGCGCTCATAGGCCCCGTTATAGGCGGGGTAGTCGTACAGGGTGGTGTCGTGGACCACCTCAAAGCCCTGGCTTCGGAACACCTGGGCCATCTCTTCTCCCACCCGGACCACGTTTTTGGTGCAGTCGGTGGTGCGGTAGGGGTCGCTCTCCACATAGACGTCCTGTTCGTCCTGAGTATAGGCCTCGCTGCCGTGGGTGTGGACGATCAGGATCTGGGGCCCCGCCCCCAGTTTCAGGTCCACCGGCTGGCTGGCCAGGGCAGCTACGTCCACCTCCTGGCCCTGGGTGCTGTTCTTCACATAGATCTGGTCAGTGGTGAGGTAGCTGCCGTCGTCCTTCCCCAGATTGGTGTACTCCACCACCTCGCCGTGCTGGACCGGGGAGAGCTCCGGCTCCTCCTGGTCGTTCTCCTCCTGGTCGATGGGCTCGGCGGGCGGCTCCTCCGCCTGCGCCTGCTCTGCCAGAAAGGCGTCCACCGCCGGGCGGCCGCCGGAGATCAGGGCGGACTGGGCCAGCAGCAGCCGGCCCCATCGGTCCAGGTCGGGAGAGAGCCCGTCCCCCGCTGGGGCCCCCTCCAGTTCCTGACTCAGCGCGCCCAGAACGAAGGAGGGGGTCTGTCCCAGCCGCCCCAGGGCGTCCCAGGCCCCGGACAGATCTGCCGTCAATCCAAAGATCCACAGTGCCGTCAGCGCCAGCCCCAGGGCCGCTCCCCGGCGCAGAGCGCGCAGTCCGCTCTCCCTCCTCTTACCGCCCATGCGATCACTCCTTTTGTAAGCAAGCCTGAAGCATCCTATGCCCAGACGGGGAGATTTATGACGGGCCTGTCCTTTTGCTCCGCGGAAAAACTGTGTCCGCCTCCTATGGAGGCGGACACAGCATATTTTATCCTATCAAATTGGAGAGCAGGGCGAAGATCTGGGGAAAGATGACCGTCACTCCAAGCAGGCGGCAGATCTGGAGCACCACCAGATTGGTGCTGTGGACCCCCAGGTCGGCGGCAATGAGGGCCATCTCCGTGGCTCCTGCGGGGGAGAGGGAGAGCATGGACTCCTTCAAGTCCATCCGAAACGCCCTGGAGATCGCCCGGCCCATCCCCACACAGACCAGGATATACCCGGCGATCAGCACCAGGGCGGGCAGGATCAGCTGGCGCAGCTGGAAGATCTGATCCCGGGTGATTCCGGCACCGATGCAGCAGCCCGACACCACCTGGGCCAGCCGCCGCACCCACATGGGCATTGGGGGCGCGCTGCCCGCAAATTTCAGCACGATCACTGCGATCAGAGAAGCACTGAGGGTACCCGCCGGCACACCGGACAGCTTGCCCAGGATGCCCGCTGCCAGCGCCACAGCGAAGGTAGGAAGAAACTTCCGCAGGCTGACATGCGCCTTTTTTCTTTCCAGGGAGTGCGTTCCCTGACCCTCCTCCGGCACCATCTGGTCCCCCTCTATCTTCCGGTCGGCCAGGACAATGATGGAGGGCAGACAGGCCATGCCGAATACCATCCGCACGAACTGCATCACCGCCACCATGGAGGCGTCCGCCCCCATGTCCAGGGCGATGAGCGGGGTGTCCGTCATACCGCCGGGAGCGGCACAAAACAGGGAAGTGAGCAGATCCAGGTCTGTTACCCGCCAGATGAAAAATCCCACCGCCAGATTCAGGGCGAGAAAGGTGGACATCACCGCCAGATAGGGCCGGATGACCCGGGGCAGATGTCTCAGGTCCTCCGTAGTCACCAGACAGCCGATGTAGGCCCCGGTCAGCACTTGGGCCACCACCCGGGTCTGAGGCCAGATGTACGCCTGTCCTGTAGTCAGGTTCACCAGTACCGCGCCCAGGATGGCACCTACCAGCATCCCGCCGGGGACCCGCAGCCTCATCAGCAGCAGGCCGCCCCCCGCCGCGGCGGCCACGGTCAAAAGTGTCCATCCCATCCACTCACCCCATCAGCACCATCAGCACAGGGATGGTGATAAAGCAGGCCAGGGTGGACAGGGTGGCACCGGTGGCGGCATACTTGTCGTCCGCCCCGAAGTCCCCCGCCATTACGGTCACCTGACTGACCACCGGCAGGGCGCTCTCCACTACAAAGACCTGATAGGCCAGGCCGGTAATGCCGAACAGGCGGCACATGCCCGCACAGATCAGCGGTGAGATCACCAGCCGGGCCGCCAGCATGGTTGGCAGGCCCTTCATCTGCCGCAGCTGGCTGGGCCGCAGGTTGCTCAGCCCCAGCTCATAGATGATGAAGCCGCAGTAGATCAGCGCCAGGGGGGAGACGGAGCCGCTGATGTACTTGGCAAAGCTCATGAACACCTCGGGAGGACGGAAGCCCACTATCAGCATCAGCACCGAGGCGATCACAGTGAGGATGGGGGGTTTGGTGAACACATCCTTCAAAAAGCCCTTGATCCCCCGGCTGTGGGAGGCGGTGCCCGACCGCTCCACCAGCATCAGAATTACCGACTGGGTGAAGATGGTGTTGGCCAGATAGTAGATCATGACGTAGGGGACGCACACGTCCCCGAACAGCTGGGTTGACAGGGGCAGCCCGACGAACAGGGTGTTGGACACCCCCACCATGGCGGCAAAGACGCCCCACCGGTTTTTGGGCAGGCGCAGCAGGGTGGCCAGCCCCATGCCCAGCAGGATGGTGATGACCACTCCGATGATGGCGGATACCAGCATCAGCCCTGCCTGGGCCAGCATGCTCTGGTCCAGATTGTTCAGCAGGCCGTTGATGCAGTTGCAGGGGACCGCGATGTTGATGATGTACTTGCTCAGGAACTTTTTCTCCTCCGCTTTCATCCAGCCCTTGGTCCCCATAAAATAGCCCACCGCCATAAGCATCAGCAGGACCACCACGGCGGAGACCGCATTTAAAAATTCTCCCAGCATCCGGGACACCTCACTTTATCGATCCAAAATGGGTCAGCCCCGGACATCCTCTCTCCTATGATGTCCGGGGCTTTTTTTCTCTTTCAGCCATTCCCCTCTGGTCCCGGAGCGGGCCGGTTCCCTCTGGGCCGGCGGCGCCGGCGGCGGCTGGGCTTCCGCTCTCCGCCCTCCTGGACGCCCTCCGCCTCCGCTGTCCCGGGCTCCTTGTCCCTCGGCTTCTCCGGCCGGCGCTCCCACTCTCTTCTGGAGCGCTGCTGGCCCTCACCCTGGGAACGGCTCTCCCCGCCGGACGCACCCTCGCTCCGACCGCCTCTGCGGCGGCGGCGGCGCCCCTCGCCCTCGCCTCTGGGACGCTCTCCCTCCGGCTCCGGGGGACGCTCCCCGTTGAACACCGCCTCCAGGGCGGCGGCCAGTGGGTTGGAGGAAGTGGGCTCCGGGGCGGCCTCCGGTTCAGGCGCCCGGCGCAGCTTGGCCAGCTCCTCCAGCGGCGGCTCCACATAGCCCTCGGGGCGCTTGCCCTTTCCATTGCGCACTACGCAGATCTCGCAGTTGTGGTAGCACTTGGGGGTATCGGGCGCGGAGTCCAGCCGGACCTGGACCTGCTGGCGCAGCAGGTTCACCGAGGAAACTGTCCCCGCCCCGTCCGGCGTCTCCACAAAGGACTCCTGCTTAGGGGTATGCTTTACCAGGTCCTCATAGGCCTCCTGTTCATACTTCAGGCAGCACATCAGCCGCCCGCAGGTGCCGGAGATCTTGGTGGGATTGAGGGAGAGGTTCTGGGTCTTTGCCATCTTAATGGATACCGGTTGGAACTCGTCCAGGAACTGGGCACAGCAGAAGGGCCGGCCGCAGATGCCCAGGCCGCCCAGCATCTTGGCCTCGTCCCGCACACCGATCTGCCGCAGCTCGATGCGGGCATGGATGGTGCTGGCCAGGTCCTTCACCAGGGCCCGGAAGTCCACCCGGCCTTCCGCCGTGAAGAAGAAGAGCACCTTGTTTCCCTCAAAGCTGTACTCCGCCTCCACCAGCTTCATCTCCAGGCCGTGGGCGGCGATCTTCTCCTGACAGATCTGGAAGGCCTTTGCCTCCTTCTCCCGGTTTTTTTCCACCGTCTTCTCGTCTTCCTCCGTGGCGATGCGCACCAGTGGGCGCAGGGGCTGGACCACAGTCTCCTCCTCCACCTGGGTGTTCCCCTGAGCACACTCTCCGTATTCCAGGCCCCGGGAGGTCTCCACGATCACTCCCTGTCCAGGCTGCACCTCCAGCCCGGCGGGGTCAAAATAATATTGCTTTCCGCCGCTTTTGAAGCGGACGCCGATGATCTCTACCATAAGGTCCTCCTGTTGCTATATTGGGGATCGCACGGGGTGGGAACGGCACCCCGGCGCGAGGGAGTCACGGGCGCAGAAACATCCCTGCGCACAGCCATCCGGCCACCTGACCCGGGTTGGCGTTCAGGTCCGCCCCGTCCCGCAGGCGGCGCAGCAACTCGGCGGCCGCCAGCAGACGGCGGGGCCGCTGGGAGCCGGGCAGGCGGGCCCCGATCTGGATCAATGTCCGGTCCAGTACAGCGGTAAGCTCCTCCCGGCTCAGTTTGTCCAGGGCCTGGGTGGCCTCGAAGAGGGCCAGCTCATCTTCCCCCTCCAGAGCGGCGGACAGGGAGCGGGCGGTCTCCTCCAGTCCGTCCTCCTCCTGACCGCCCTCCAGCAGCGCCGCGGCCCGGCCCAGGATGCCCTGGCACTCCAGAGCGGCCCGGCGAATCTCCTCCGCCGTTCTCCCGGGAAATGCCTTGGCCAGCCACTCCTCCGCCTGAGCCGGGGAGACGGGGGCCAGCTCCAGGGTCTCACATCGGGAGCGCACCGTGGGCAGCAGGGCGGAGCCGTTCTCCGCCAGAAGGAAAAAGACCGCATAGGCGGGGCCGTCCTCCAGCAGCTTGAGCATGGCGTTCTGGGCGCTGGCGTTCATCCGGTCTGCCCGCTCCAACAGGTACACCTTCCGCTCCGCCTCGTTTGGACGGACATAGGCGTCGGTGCGCAGGGCACGGACCTGATCCACGGTGATGGGTTTTCCGCCGCTGCCAGCAATCACGGTGATGTCGGGATGGATGCCCCCGGCGGCTTTTCTGCAATGGGAACAACGGCCGCAGGGCCGGAGCTGAGGCTGGGCGGAGCACACCAGGGCCGCCGCCATCTGGGCGGCCAGGGTATGCCGGCCGCTGCCCGCCGGGCCGGCGACGATATAGGCGTGGGCCAGGTCCCCCTCCCGGTGGGCCAGCTGGGCCTTGATCTGGGCATTGCCCGCCAGGGCTGTCAATTCCATGGTCGCTTCCTCACTTGCGCCGCCGCCCCCCTTTTCATGGCATGGCCGCGACGGTTACTTCCCGATTATTATAGCCTATTTGTCTGAAATAGGCCAGCTCTTTTTTCCCAATTCGTTCCCCGGGGGCCACCACCGGCACACCTGGGGGATAGGGGGCCAGCTGGCAGGTGCATACCCGCCCCTCTGTCCGCTCCAGAGGAAGGACCTCCGCTGGGGCGAACTGGGCCTGCCGGGGGGAGAGCACCCGCTCCGGCAGGGGAGGGGACGGCAGGGGCGCACTGTCCCCCATCTGCTCCTCCATCCCTTCCAGGACGGACTCCAGGTGGTCCAGAACCTCCTCCCCGTCGCAGGCGGTGAGGATAAAGACCACATGGCCCCCGTCCTCCATCTCCGGCCAGATATTGCATCGGCTCTCCAGCTGCCCGGTGAAGGCCGGCCCGTTCTTCACCTTCAGAGTAAAGCGGGTGGGGTCCAGGGGCAGGGGAGGGCACAGGGATGGGAACCGGCACCGCAGGGCGGCGGTCCGCCGGGCCACCCGCCCATACTCTCCGGCACCCGGTCCCTCCAGCCACTCACGAGCCGTGTCCAGGGAGGCCAGGATGGGGTAGGAGGGGCTGGAGGTGCCGTAGATGGCGGCAGTTCGCCGCACCTGTCCCGGGTCGATGCCGTTGGTGAACAGCAGGGCCGCCTGCCCCATGGCGGGCAGGGTCTTGTGGGCGCTCACCACCACCGCGTCCGCTCCCCGGTAGGCATCCATCCCCAAAAATTGCAGATGGGCTCCGTGGGCACCGTCCACCACCAGTTTTCCACCGTGGGCGTGGACTACTCCCGCAATGGCGGGAATATCCGACAACAATCCGCAATAAGTTGGTGATGTAATACAAACAGTTTTGATGGTTGGATCTTGATCCAGCATTTTTTTCACATCCAGGGGGGAAAACGGGCCGGCCACCCCCTCTTCCGCCAGCCAGGGGCGTGGAAGAAATATCGGGTCCAGATCCAGAAGAGCCAGGGCGTGGAAGGTGGAGCGGTGGCAGCTCCGGTCCACCAGCACCCGGCTCCCCGGGGGACAGCACAGGGTCAGAGCGGTATGGATACCCATGGTGGAGCCGCCGGTGAGAAACTGGCAGTACTCCGCTCCCATGCGGCGGGCCCACAGGGCCTGGGCCTCCCGGATAGGAGAGAGATCCTCATACAGATTCCCTGTAGGCGGGATCTCTGTCACATCCAGCCGCGCCAGGGGGGCCAGCTCGGGGCAGGGAAGAAAGGCTCCCTTGTGGCCGGGCATATGGAAGCGGAGGGGAGCTTTTGCCGCGTATCCTCTCAGGGCATCATAGAGCGGTGTGGGCATGACTGGTCTCCTTTCCGGTGTAAGAAGGCGCGGCGGGAATGAAATCCCGCCGCGCCTGTGAGTCTCTACTTTTTCTGTCCGGGGGCATAGGCCACGACCGTGCGGCGGTTGGGCTCGGTCCCGGTGGAGTAGGTGGTCACGTTGGGGTGATCCTGGAGTGCGGTGTGGATCACATGGCGCTCGTAGGCGTTCATGGGCTCCAGGGTCACATTCTTCCGGTATTTGACCACCTTGCCGGCCACCTTTACCGCCAGCCGCTGGAGAGACTCCTCCCGCTTGGCCCGATAGCCCTCGGCATCCACATGGATGCGCACCCGCTTAGACTGGCCGTGGTTCACAGAGTAATTGGTCAGCTGCTGAATGGCATCCAGAGTCTCGCCCCGGCGGCCAATGATAGCCCCCAGGCCCTGGCCCTGAAGGACCACCTTATAGCTTCCCTCAGGGGTCAGAGTGATCTCAGGGACGGCCTGCACATGGAGGTGTTCCATCAGCCCAGTGAGGAAGGTCCGGATCTGCTCCGCCTTCCCGTCATCCCCTTGAACAGGGGCGGGCTCCTCAGCGGCGATCAGCACCTCATCCCCGGGCAGGAGACGGTTGGCATCCTCCCTCTGGGGTGCGGGAGCCGGCTCCTGCTCCTCCGCTGCGGAGGCGGCGGCCTCCTGAACCGTCTCCTCCGCGGCCGCGGGGGCGGTCTGCTCCTCGTCCGGGACCTCATAGCTCACCCGGACCTTGGCGGGGTTTCCGCCAAATCCCAAAAAGCCGGATTTGGCCCGCTCGATCACTTCCACCGAGACGTCATCCCGGTCCATGCCCAGCTGAAACAGGGCCGCAGCAATGGCGTCCTCCTCCGAACGACCGGTGGTCTCAATCCATTTCAACATTGTCAGAACCCTCCTTATTCGGCCTGATCCTTGGACTTGTCCTCGTCAGGCTCCTCCCCGGACTCATCCTGCTCAGCCTCTTCCGCTTCTTCCCCGGACAGTTCCTCTTCAGAGCCGTCTATAGCCTCACTGACGGACTCCAGGGCGGCGGTCTCCTTCTCCTCCTCAATCGGGCTGGTCTCTGGAAGGGCGGAGGCCAGCTCCTCTCCGGCCAGGGCGTTTTCTGCCTGTTCTCCCTTCTCCCTGCGCGCCTGTTCCACCGCATCCTCCGGGATCTCCGGGGCGTTGGGGTCGTGGTAGGGAGTCACGCCGCCGAAGCGGTTGGGATCATAGGCACGGCCCCGGGCATAGGTCCGCATCCCCACCCGGCTGTCGCTCTTTCGGATGCCAGGCTGATCGGAGTCGCTCTTCTTCTGGCCGGGCTTCTTTTTGCCACGGTTTTTCTTCTCCTCTTCCAGGCGGCGCTGACGCTCCAGGCGGGCCTCCTCCTTGCGGCGCTTCTCCTCTTCTTTCTCCTGGCGCTCCCGCTCGGCGGCGGCGGCTCGGGCGGCCTCATAGTCCTTTTTCAGTATCTTTCCTGCAATGAGCTCCTGGATGACGGAGAACAGGCTGTTGGCGATCCAGTAGACACACATGGCCACCGGCATCATAAAGCCGATCCACAGGGACATCAAAGGCATGGTCCACATCATGATCCGATTGGTCTTTTCCACCTGCTCGTTGCCGCTCTGGTTGTTCATCTGGTTGGTCTTCATGGAGATTTTGGACATGAAGATGCTGGAGAAAGCGGATATCACGATGAGCAGGAAGGCGCCGATGTACTGCCAGTTCAGGTGCTCCCAGATCTTCCAGGTGGGCAGCATAGCCAGATCCAGTCCCAGAAAATCAAAGTTCATCACAAAGACCCGGGTGCCCTCTCCCAGGGCGGCGGTGATGGCGGGCAGGGTGTTCTCATTGACCAGAGAGGCCAGATACAGCTGGTTATAGCCCACATTCTGGAACACGGTGGCGATCTCCCCCGCGTTGAACTGCTCCACCAGCTTGGCCATGGCATCGGCAGTGACCCAGCCGTGGTTCACGGCCAGCGTCTGCCAGTCCACGGAGGCGGCCACCTGGGCGATCTGATTGCTGTCCAGCCCCATCAGGTAGAGCAGAGGCTGGCGGATGATGGCATACAGGGGCAGCAGGATCAGAATGGGAAGGAAGGACCACAGACACCCGCTCATGGGGTTGACCTTCTCCCGCTCATAGAGGCGCTGGACCTCCATATTGTAGCGCTCCCGGTCCTTGCCGTACTGCTTCTGCAGCTGCTGCATCTTGCCGGAGAGCAGGTTCATCTGGATCATACCCTTTTTGCCCTTGATGGTCAGGGGGAAGAGGATGATCTTGATGACCAGTGCAAAAAGGATCAGGGAAATACCGTAGCTGTCGGTAAAGCTGTAAAAAAAGTTCAGCAGCCAGCTGAAAGGGGACAGGATGTAGTACATAACGCCCATTGATGATGTGCCTCCGTCTCAAATTCTTTCGTGGGAGCCCCTCTCACGGGACAGGGTCGTATTGGATGGACTTCTGCCGATGGAAGGGATTGCACCGAAGGACCCGGCGCAGGGCCAGCCAGCCGCCCTTCCACGCGCCGTACTTCTCCACCGCCTCCACGGCATAGGCCGAGCAGGTGGGGATAAAGCGGCAGCAGGGCGGCCGCATGGGGGATATGGCCTTCTGATAAAATCGGATCAGTCCGATGAGGATACGCTTCACAGCGCTTCACCCGCCTCCCGGCCCCGGCGCAGCTCCAGCTTTTCTGTCAATCTCCGAAAGCTGCGCTGAAGGTCGGCGTATTTGCCATAGATCACCCGGGTGCGGGCCACCACTACAATGTCATAGCCGGGAAGCAGAGCCTGCTCCTCCCCCCGGTAGAGCTCCCGGATCCGGCGGCGTGCCCGGTTGCGCTTGACTGCGTTGCCCAGTTTGACGCCGGTGGTGATGCCCAGGCGGCTGTATGACCGGCGGTTGGGCCGGCAGTAGAGGACAAAATAGGGGCTGACCGCACTGCGGCCCTTGCTGTACAGGCGGCGGAACTCGTGATTCTGTTTCAATGCCACGGTATGCTTCACGGTCATCCCTCCACCCGGGCACCGACCCGGTCCAATAGGGCATCGATGCCCCGCTTTTTCCCATATGCACCGCAGGGGCGGGGGAATTTCTCCCACGCCCCTCAAGCTGCATATCGGTCGATTGTGTCCTCGCTGCCGTATCTCATAGGAGATCTCGATCCTCGTCCGGAGAGGCGGAATGCCTCCCCTTTCCCCACATCAGTGGGTCAGACGAGCACGGCCCCTGGCACGGCGGCGGGCCAGGACCTTGCGGCCATTCGCGGTGGCCATACGCTTGCGGAAGCCGTGCTCCTTAGAGCGCTGGCGCTTCTTAGGCTGATAGGTACGAAGCATGGGGGACACCTCCTCGTTCAAGTTCAGACACCGTCCATTGGACGGCGCATTCAGACCGGCGTTCCGGTCCAGCAACAGCCTTTCGGCTGCGGTCTGTACACAAACAGTCCCGCAAAAAAGGGCAGAAAGACCCGCTCTCACAGGACAGCGTCACCTATTATAGACTAAGAAATCCAGCTGTGTCAATGAATTTTTGCGCAAAATCCTCCTTATTTTTTTCAACTCCCGTTTATTCACAATATCTTGTGTATTTTCTTTCCCATCTCCACAACTCACAGATACTCTTATAAATAAAATATGGGCCAAAACCTTGCGATTTGGTCCCTTTTTTGATATAATAAAGTGTAATGCGATCCGCTGTTTTTTGATGCCGCCGGCTCCTTCCCAGGGGGCCGCTCTCCGGCGGGCCCGCCCTCTCCCGGCCCTGTTTTCCGGCGCCGGATCTCAATCCACAGGAATGGAGGAGTTCCATGAACCCAGCCGCTGATATCTGGGCCAAAGTACTGGCCCTGATGCAGAACGAGATGACCACCACCACCATCAACACCTGGTTTGACGACACCACTGCGGTGGAACTGGAGGGGGACCGCTTCGTCCTCTACTCCCCCACCCCCTTCAAACGGGATATCATCGCCAGCCGGTATCTTCCCGCCATCCAGAACGCCCTGCGGGAGCTGTTCTCCGCCGAATTTCAGGTGACTGTGCTCACCGAGGGGGAGCTTGACCGATACCAGCAGCCGAAAAAAAACGATTTGATCCCTGGAACGGAGGAGTACACCTTTGAGCGCTTCGTGGTGGGCTCCTCCAACAAATTTGCCCATGCCGCCGCCCGGGCGGTGGCCGATAATCCAGGGCACAGCTATAACCCCCTCTACATCTACGGGGAGTCCGGTCTGGGCAAGACCCACCTGCTCTACGCCATCGCCAACTCTATCCATCAGAACAAACCCGGCCTGTCGGTGGTCTACGTAAAAGGGGATACCTTCACCAACGAGCTGATCCAGGCCATTCGGGAGGGACGCAACCAGGAGTTCCGGGACAAGTACCGCTCCGCCGACATCTTCCTCATGGATGACGTGCAATTCGTGGCCGGACGGGCTTCCACCCAGGAGGAGATGTTCCATACCTTCAACACGCTGTATGAGGCCAAGCGCCAGATCGTTTTCACCTCCGACCGGCCGCCCAAAGAGATGCTGCGGCTGGATGACCGTCTGAAGACCCGGTTCGAATGGGGCCTGCTGGCCGATATTCAGCCCCCAGACTACGAGACCCGCATGGCCATCATCAAAAACAAGTCCATCCGCATGGGCATCGAGCTGCCCGAGTTCCTGCTCCAGCTCATCGCGGAAAACATTACCGCCAACGTGCGCCAGATCGAAGGTACTGTGAATAAGATCATGGCCTATCAGGACCTGATGGGGGACACAGTGGATAAGGACACCGTCGTCCGGGCGGTGAAGGACATGTTCAAGGACAAATCCGACATCGTCCCCACCGCCGACGTGATCATCGATGAGGTGTGCAAATTCTATAACATCGAGCCCGATTCCCTTCGGGGACAGGGCCGCACCAAGGACATCTCTCTGGCCCGGCAGATCGCCATGTATCAGATCCGCCGCATGACCAACCTCTCCCTGAAGGAGATCGGCCGGGAGTTTGAGGGCCGGGACCACACCACCGTGCTCCACTCCATCGAGCGCATTGAAAAGATGGTGAAGGAGAGCCCGGAGACCGCCGAGATCATTAAGGACATCACCGCCAACATCAACATTCGCTACGAATAAAGTTTTCTCCACCATTCCACCGAATTTTGTGGATATGTGGAAAACTCCCTGTGGATGATTTTTAGGTTTTTTGCCCCATGTGGAAAACCCTCCAGATTCGTTCACATCCCCTGTGGAGGGCCAAACCCATGGGGCCGTAAGGCTCACAGCGGTTTTCCACATTTTTTTTGCCTACGGGCTACTATTACGACAAAAATCCTGTCCTTTCCCAGAGAGAGGCGGGAGTCAGAAGGAGGTCCCCCATGAAATTTTCCTGTGAGAAGGCACTGCTCCTGGGAGCCGTGTCCACGGCGTCCCGGGCGGTGGCGGTCAAAAGCTCCATTCCCGCCCTGGAAGGCATCCTCATTGAAGCCGGAGAACAGCTGAGGCTCACCGGCTACAACCTGGAGACCGGCATCCGGGCCGCTGTCCCGGCTGAGATCCGGGAGAAGGGCTCATTGGTCCTCTCCGCCCGGCTGTTTGGCGAGATCATCCGGAAGATGCCGGATGACGTGGTGGTATTCACCTCGGAGAACTATATGGTCAACATCAAGTGCGGCCTGTCGGAATTCAACATCCTGGGGACGGACCCGGAAGAATTTCCCGAACTGCCCTCGGTGGAGGAGCAGAACGGGCTGACCATCGGCCAGCCGGTGCTGCGCTCTATGATCGCCCAGACCCTGTTCGCGGTGAGCGACAACGAGAGCCGCCCCGTCCACACCGGCTCCCTGTTCGAGGTGGACGAGAGCGGCCTGACCGTCGTGTCTGTGGACGGCTACCGGCTCGCCCTTCGGCACGAGCCTGTGGACAGCAGCCAGGGGGTGCTCCCCTTCTCCTTCGTGGTGCCTGGCTCCGCCCTCAGCGAGGTGGAAAAGATCTGCGCCGGGGAGGATGCTGTCTCCGTGGCCCAGGGGGCCCGGCACATCCAGTTCCAGGCGGGGGACACGGTGCTGGTCTGCCGCCGGCTGGAGGGGGAGTTCCTGGCCTATAAGAATGCCATCCCCCGGAACAACACCATCAAGATCGAGGGGGATGCCCGCACCCTGCTCCAGTCCATCGAGCGCGTCTCCCTGATCATCAGTGACAAACTGAAGAGCCCCCTGCGCTGTGTCTTCGGGGATGGGATGCTGTCCATCACCACCAAGACGGGCATCGGGGATGCCGCCGACCAGTGCCCCATCACGGGGGACGGCCAGGGGCTGGAGATCGGCTTCAACAACAAGTACCTGATGGACGCACTGAAGGCCGCCCCAGCAGACCGCCTGCGCCTGGAGTTCACCTCCGGCGTGGCCCCCTGTGTCATCCTGCCCGCCGAGGGGGAGGAGAATTTCGTCTATATGGTGCTGCCGGTGCGGCTGAAGGCAAACTGAGAGGAAGATTTTGATGCAGAGCGAGACCATTCAGATCCACACCGAATTCATCAAGCTCCAGGACCTGCTGAAATTCGCCGGTGCGGTGGAGACCGGGGGAGACGCCAAGCTCATCATCCAGGAGGGACGGGTGGCGGTCAACGGTGAGGTGTGCACCATGCGGGGGAAGAAGCTGCGTCCGGGAGACCGGGCGGTCATTGACGATGAGACGGAACTGGTTGTCCAATGATCGTCAAGTCGCTGGAGCTGGACTTTTTCCGTAACTATGTCCATCTGGAGGCCGTCTTTGATCCACGGGTGAACCTGATCTATGGAGACAACGCCCAGGGCAAGACCAACCTGCTGGAAGCGGTGGCCTATCTGTCCACCGCTCGGTCCCACCGGGCCCGGTACGACCGGGAGATGATCATGCTGGGAGTGGATGGGGCCTTTGTCAAGGGAGAGGTGCGCTCCCGGGCCCGGGACTTCACTCTGGAGGCCCGGCTGAACCGGGGGGCCCGGCGCCAGCTGTGGTCCAACGGGGTGCGGCTGAAGACGGCGGGGGAGCTGTCCGGCATTTTGAATACCGTGCTTTTCTGCCCGGAGGACCTGTATCTCATCCGGGAGGGAGGGGCGGCCCGGCGCCGCTTTCTGGACAGCGCCATCTGCCAGCTGCGGCCCCGGTATGAGCAGGCACTCAGCGAGTATAACCGCCTCTATGACCACAAGGTGCGCATACTCCGGGACTGGCAGGAGAACCTGTCCCTGCTGTCCACCCTGGACGACTTCAATCTCCGCATGGCCCAGACCGGGGCGCTGATCGTTCACTACCGGGCTCACTTCATCAGGCGCCTTCAGGAGAGCGCCCCTGCCATCCACCGGGATTTTTCCGGGGGAAAGGAGGAGCTCTCCCTGCGGTATGAGACCGTCTCCACCGTCACAGACCCCCTGGCCGGAGCCAAAACCATCCTGCCCCAGCTGTTGGAGCACCAGCAGGCCCATCGGCAGGCGGAGCTGGACAGCCGTCAGTGTCTGTCCGGCCCCCATAAGGACGACTTGGCAGTGGAGATCGACGGGAACCCGGCCAAGACCTACGGCTCCCAGGGGCAGACCCGCACGGCGGCCCTCTCCCTGAAGCTGGCTCAGCGGGAAATCTTTTTTCAGGAGACCGGCGAGTGGCCGGTGCTGCTGCTGGATGACGTGCTCTCCGAGCTGGACCACCGGCGGCAGGCCTTCGTCCTCAACCGCATCCAGGGCGGGCAGGTGTTTATTTCCTGCTGTGAGGAGGAAAAATTAGAGGGACTGGAGAATGGAAAGAGTTTCCATATCCAGGGCGGGCGGCTGATGTGAGAGGAGAGAACAGATGGAATTTTTGCTGATTGTCCTGGCGCTCTCCTTTGTCATTCAGCTTCTCATTCTCTCGGCCACGGAGCAGCTGTCTCTACGGCTTCTGGGTGCTGCCCTGATGGAGATGATTCCTGTCTCTGGAATGATCTATTATACAGTTGCCCGGCCAGATGGGCTCTTGTTTGGATGGGGTGGGAATGTGGTCCTGCTCCTTTGGACCGCGGGGGCAGTCCTTTTGGGATGTGCTGGGGCATGGCTCCTGTCCTGGATCAAAAAAAGAAAGTGAGAGGCGTTTATGTATCTGCACCTGGGCCAGTCGGTGGCAGTGCCCCATCGGGAGATTTTGGGCATCTTTGACCTGGACAACGCCAGCTGGGCCTATAAGACCCGGGAATTCCTAGAGCGGGCGGAACAGGAGGGCCGAGTCATCTCGGTGTGCGATGACCTGCCCCGCTCCTTTGTCCTGGTAGGGGAGGAGAAGGGGACGGCCACAGTCTACATCTCTCAGCTGTCCTCCGCCGCACTGCTGCGGCGGGCGGAGAGCAATTTGCTTTGAATCATGCAGAATGATGGAATGCAGAATGCAGAGTGAAGAAGCCCGGTCCTCCGGGCTGAACAAGTGGATATCGGAACGGCAGGGACCAGCGGAGAGAGCCTCATCTCTCCCGCTTCTGTATTCTGCCTTCTGCATTTCGATATGGAGGTTATTATGGCAGAAGAATTGGAACTGAACTCCACCCAGGTGGAGCACGAGTACGGCGCCTCGGAGATCCAGGTGCTGGAGGGACTGGAAGCGGTGCGCAAGCGGCCGGGCATGTATATCGGCTCCACCTCGGAGTCAGGTCTGCACCACCTGGTCTATGAGATCGTGGACAACTCCATTGACGAGGCCCTGGCGGGCTACTGCACCGACATCACGGTGACCATCAATCCCGGGAACACCATCACTGTCACTGACAACGGCCGCGGTATCCCTGTGGATATCCAGCCCCAGACCGGGCGTCCCGCGCTGGAGGTGGTGTTCTCTGTCCTTCATGCCGGCGGCAAGTTCGGCGGTGGGGGCTACAAGGTGTCCGGCGGCCTCCATGGCGTGGGCGCCAGCGTGGTCAACGCCCTGTCTGAGTGGCTGGAGGTCCAGGTACACAAGAACGGCCAGATCTATGAGATGAAGTTTTCCCGGGGAAAGATCACCCAGGAGATGAAGGTGGTGGGAAAGACCGACCATACGGGCACGACCGTCACCTTCAAGCCAGACCCGGAGATGTTCGAGACTCTGGAGTACAACTATGACACTCTCCACACCCGGATGAGGGAGGAGGCCTTCCTCAATGCTGGCCTGCGCATCCAGACCGTGGACCTGCGCCCCGGCCGGGAGCAGGAGGACGATATGTGCTACGAGGGGGGCATCCGGGAATTCGTCACCTTCATCAACCGAAGCAAGGACCCGCTGCACCCTGACGTGATCTATATGTCCGGCAACCGGGAGGACTCCATGGCTGAGGTGGCCCTCCAGTACAATGACAGCTATAACGAGGTCATCGTCTCCTTCGCCAACAACGTCCATACTCCGGAGGGCGGCATGCATGAGGAGGGCTTCAAACGTGCCCTCACCAACGTACTCAACGCCTACGGCAAGAAGATCGGCGTGCTGAAAAACGATGACAAAGTCTCCGGCGACGACTGCCGGGAGGGTCTCACCTGCGTCATTTCTGTCAAGCTCACCGACGCCCAGTTCGAGGGACAGACCAAGGCCAAACTGGGCAACAGCGAGATCCGCACCCTGGTGAACGCCATTGTCAGTGAGAAGCTGGAGATCTATCTGGAGGAGAACCCGGCGGTGGGCCGGGCCATCCTGGACAAGGCCCTCACCGCCAACCGGGCCCGGGAGGCCGCCCGGAAGGCCCGGGAGTCCATCCGCCGCAAGACCGCTCTGGGCGGGGCCGCTATGCCGGACAAGCTGCGGGACTGCAACGAGGCCAACCCCGAGCTCACCGAGCTCTACATCGTAGAGGGCGACTCCGCAGGAGGCTCCGCCACCCAGGGCCGGGACTCCCGGTTCCAGGCCATCCTCCCCCTGTGGGGCAAGATGCTCAACGTGGAGAAGGCCCGGGCGGACAAGGTGTACGGCAACGACAAGCTCACCCCCGTCATCACCGCCCTGGGGGCAGGCATCGGAGACGAGTTCGACCTGAACAAGCTGCGCTATCACAAGGTCATCATCATGGCCGATGCGGATGTGGACGGTGCTCATATCCGCACCCTGCTGCTCACTTTCTTCTTCCGGTTCATGCGCCCCCTCATCGAGAATGGATATGTCTACTCCGCAGTGCCCCCTCTGTTCAAGCTGACCCGGGGCAAGCAGATCCGCCTGGCCTTCAGTGAAGAAGAGCGGGATAAGATCTCCGCTGAGCTGAGAGGGGACAATCCCAACGCCAAGGTGGATATCAGCCGCTTCAAGGGTCTGGGTGAGATGAACCCCCATGAGCTGTGGGAGACCACTATGGACCCGGAGAAGCGCACCCTGCGCCGCATCGAGCTGGACGACGCCGTCCGGGCAGATGAGGTGTTCACCGTCCTGATGGGCGAAAAGGTGGAGCCCCGGAAGGAGTTCATCGAGCGCAACGCCAAGTACGCAGTAAACCTGGATTACTGAGAAGAGCGGACGCCGGGCGGCCTGTCTCCACACTTTGACCGCGGCGGCTCCGCACTGATCGTACAGGTTGAATCCATGAAGGTGGAGGAAAGTTAAGATATGAGCAAAAAACCCCAATATGATCCTGAGGAGATCCGTTTCCCGGACCAGAAGATCGAGATATCCCCTCTGGTGCCCGAGATGGAGAGTTCCTATATTGAATATGCCATGTCCGTCATCGTGGGCCGGGCCCTGCCCGACGTGCGGGACGGACTGAAGCCGGTCCACCGCCGCATCCTCTACGCCATGTATGAGGACGGCCTCACCGCGGACAAGCCCTTCAAGAAGTCGGCCACCTGCGTGGGCGACGTGCTGGGACGCTACCATCCACACGGGGATCAGAGCGTCTATGACGCCTTGGTCCGCCTGGCCCAGGACTTCTCCATGCGCTACATGCTGGTGGACGGCCACGGCAACTTCGGTTCCATCGACGGCGATCCCCCCGCGGCCTACCGTTACACCGAGGCCCGCATGTCCAAGCTGGCCGACGAGATGCTGCGGGACATTGAGAAGGACACCGTGGATTGGGACCCCAACTTTGACGAGACCCGGAAGGAGCCCAAGGTGCTTCCCTCCCGGTTCCCAAACCTGCTGGTCAACGGCTCCAGCGGCATCGCCGTGGGCATGGCCACCAACATCCCGCCCCACAATCTGCGGGAGGTCATCAATGCCGTCATCTGCGTGCTGGATGATCCGGAGGCCCAGCTCTCCGACCTGATGGAGCACATTAAGGGCCCCGATTTTCCCACCCGGGGCATCATCATGGGCCGCAGCGGCATCCGCTCTGCCTACGCCACCGGCCGGGGCCGGCTGATGGTCCGGGCCCGCCACGAATTCGAGGAGTTCGGCAAGGACCGGGTGCGCATCGTCATCACTGAGATCCCATACCAGGTGAACAAGCGGATGCTCATCAAGAACATGGCCGACCAGGTGGAGGACAAGCGCCTGGAGGGCATCTCCGACATCCGGGACGAGTCCGACCGCAACGGCATGCGCATCGTCATCGAGCTCAAACGGGACGCCAATCCCCAGGTGGTGCTCAACCGGCTGTTCGCCCAGACCCAGCTCCAGACCACCTTTGCCATCAACATGCTGGCTCTGGTGGAGGTCAACGGGAAGCTTCAGCCCCGCATCCTCTCCCTGCGCCACATTCTGGACGAGTACATCGCCTATCAGGAGCAGGTCCTCATCCGCCGCACCCGCTTTGACCTGAAGAAGGCCCAGGAGCGGGCTCACCTGCTGGAAGGGCTGCTCATCGCGGAGGACAACATCGACGCGGTCATCAAGACCATCCGTGAGAGCTACGACGACGCCAGGGAGAATCTGATGGCCCGCTTCGGCTTGGACGAGGTGCAGGCCCAGGCCATCCTGGACATGCAGCTCAAGCGGCTCCAGGGCCTGGAGAAAGAGAAGCTGGAGGCGGAGTACGCTGAACTGGAGAAGCGCATCGCCTACTATAACCAGCTTCTGGCTGATGAGTCCATGCTCCGGGGCGTGCTGAAGGACGAGCTCTCCGCCATCCGGGACAAGTATGGGGACGAGCGCTTCACCGAGATCCAGGATGTGGAGGACGAGATCGACATCGAGGATCTGATCGAGGAGGAGCAGTGCGTCTTCACCCTGACCCAGGCGGGCTACATCAAGCGCACCCCGGTCAGTGAGTATGCCGCCCAGTCCAAGGGGGGCATGGGCAAGAAGGGGATCACCACCCGGGAGGAGGACTACGTGGTGGACGTGTTCACCGCCTCCACCCACGACTATATCCTCTTCTTTACCGACACGGGCAAGGTCTACCGGAAGAAGGGCTATCAGATCCCGGAATCTGGCAAGACGGCTAAGGGCACCAATATCATCAATATCCTCCAGGTGGAGTCGGGAGAGCGGGTCCAGACCATGATCCACACCCGGTCCATCGAGGACGACGGCCGCTTCCTCTTCATGGTCACCCGAAGCGGCACCGTGAAGCGCCTGCCCGCCAACACCCTGAAAAACCTGCGGAACAACGGAATCCGCGCCCTGCGCATGGATGAGGGGGACCAGCTGATCGCCGTGCGGGAGACCGATGGACAGCAGCGCATCCTCATCGCCACCCACGACGGCATGGCGGTGTGCTTTGACGAGAACGACGTGCGGCCCATGGGCCGGGAGGCCGTGGGCGTCCGGGGCATCCGCCTGCGGGAGGGCGACTACGTGGTGGGCGCCGCCCGGGCCAAGGCGGACCATGAGGTGCTGTCCATCACCGAGAAGGGCTATGGGAAGCGCACCCCCGTGGAGGAGTACCGGGTCACCAACCGTGGCGGCATCGGCATCAAGAACTATATGGTCACTGAGAAGACAGGGAGCGTGGTGGGCATCAAGGTGGTGGACGGCAGCGAGGACCTGCTGCTGGTCACCCAGAGCGGCATCCTGATCCGCACCCCTGTGGACAACATCCGCACCGCCGGCCGGGCTACCCAGGGCGTCATCGTCATGCGCTTCAAGGAGGAGGGGGACCAGGTCATCTCCCTTGCCCTCACCGACCGGGAGGAGACCGCCGGCACCCAGGAGACGGAGGAGGGAGACCCCGCCGGGGAGAGGGCGGAGGAGGCCCCCATTTCGGAAGAAAACCAGTCCGAAGAGGAATAACCAGAATATAAAATACAATTAGGATAGGAGGAGAGGGCATGAGCCGGAGAAGACGGGGACGGATCACCGTCCAGAGCCAGCCTACCGGGGCCACCCGGGCAGTCCGCCGCATGGCAGGAGTGGTACAGGTCATTTTTGGCCTTGTCTTTGTGGTAGTGGCGGTCACCCAGATCATGCCGCTGTCGCCCCTCTTTTCCCTGCCTTTCCTGGCCATGGGCGCTCTGGCTGTGGTGATGGGGGTCCTGAGCGCCGTTGGGAAAAACGGACTGCCCCACCGGGTGGGCTATGACGTGGAGACCGGGATCGAAGAGGAGACCATCGCCGGTCTGATGGAGGATGTGGACAAAACGGACCGCCCCTCCGCCGGGACCCACGACCACATCCCTTCCACCGCCCTGGATGCGGGAGAGCGGCTGAAGCAGCTGGAGGATCTGAAAAAGGCCGGGCTCATCACCCAGGAGGAGTATCAGGAAAAGCGGCGTGAGATTTTGAGCCGCCTGTGACGGAAAAAGGAGGACAATGCCATGAAACTGGCCAACGCGCTGTCCCTGCGCTCGGAGCTCCAGACCCGCATCCGGCAGCTGGAGAGCCGGCTGGACAACAACGCCCTGGTCCAGGAGGGGGAGTCTCCCGCAGAGGACCCCATGGAGCTGCTGAGAGAGCTGGAGGAGGACTATGCCCAGCTGGAGGAGCTCATTGCCCGGATCAACCGGACCAACAGCACCACAGAGGCGGGGGAGGGGAGGACCCTCTCTGACCTGCTGGCCCGCCGGGAGTGCATGACAGGCCGGCTGCGCATCCTGCGGGACTTCCTGAACAGCGCCAGCGCCGTGGTCAACCGCCGGACGGTGGGTGAGATCCGCATCAGGAGCGCGGTCAATGTGCGAGAGCTGCAGAAGCAGGTGGACCGGGACGCCAAGGCACTCCGGGAGCTGGACGAGACCATTCAGGAGAAAAACTGGACCACCGAGCTGGTGGAGCTGTAAAAAAGAGCTGCCGGGAGGGGGAAGAGCGCCCTCTCCCGGCACTTTGGCAGCGCGGAAAGCGGGCGTCAAGCTCTCAGTGCCGGAGCCATTGGGCACACAGATTTGGCAACGAGCGGGGCCATTCGTTGGGTTCAACTCCCAATTTATGATAATGCCCGGTACAGTTACAGGGGTATTATTACGATTTGTATTGATGACCGGACGCCGATTCCACGCGGGTGGGTTAGGGGATCAAAAAACCTTCTCCCCACAGGGGGGAAGATGGCACGGAAAAGCCGTGATGGATGAGAGGGAGAAGCGTAAGATGCACCCAGAGATCAAAGCCTTTTCCCAAAAACTCCGCAGAGAAGCCACGCCGGAGGAACGGCGGCTGTGGTATGAATTTTTAAAGCAGCATCCAGTCCAATTTCGCAGACAGGTCCCATTTGGACCATATATTTTGGACTTTTACTGTGCTCAGGCAAGGCTGGGGATCGAATTAGATGGAGCACAGCATTACGAAAAGGATGCACTTGAGTATGACCAGATGCGGTCCCATTTTTTGCAGACAAATTTTCAAATCGAAGTGCTGCGTTTTACGAATTTGGATGTAAAACAGAATTTTGAGGGGGTCTGCCTCACGATCCGCCGGGCGGTGGAACGGAGGTCCCCCTCATCCGCCCCCTCCGGGGGCACCTTCCCCCCTGTGGGGGGAAGGCTACACGGACAGGAGGCGAACATGAAAACAGTCACCATCTACACCGACGGGGCCTGCTCCGGCAATCCGGGCCCCGGCGGCTGGGGGGCCATCCTGATGTATGGCCCCCACAAAAAAGAGATGTCCGGGGGAGAGCCCCAGACCACCAACAACCGTATGGAGCTCACCGGCGTCATCACCGCGCTGGAGGCCCTCAATGAGCCCTGTGTGGTGGAGCTGTACTCCGACTCCAAGTACGTCATCGATGCCCTGGAAAAGGGCTGGGCCAAGGGATGGCGGGCCCGGGGCTGGGTGAAGGGGGACAAAAAGCCCGCCCTGAATCCGGACCTGTGGGCCCGCCTGCTGGACCTGTGCGACCGGCACCAGGTGAAGCTCCACTGGGTAAAGGGCCACGCCAGCAACCCATACAACAACCGCTGTGACGAGCTGGCGGTGGCGGAGAGCCGGAAATACAAATAAGACGGCCCCGTGCCGCCCCTTAGAACAGTTCAAAAACAGCCCTCTGGGATAAATTTTTATCCCAGAGGGCTGTTTTTATGGTTCCGGAATGGAGGGGTCTGCTTCATCCCACTCTTTTGATGCCTCCTGCTGCCCGGAGGCCCGGCATATCACGTTTTCCAGACCAGCCTGCGCCCGGAGCTGAAAAATTTCATCAGACAGGGCATGCATCTTCTGGATCATGGCGTTCTGGATCTGGACGATCTCCCCGAAGCGGATCAGACAGGTCTGCATGGAGGCGGTGATCTCTGTCTCCAGCTCATCCGCAAGGACGTCTATTTTTTTGATTTTTTCAAAATAATCTTCGTCTGTGATTGGCATAAAGCGACCTCCAAATTTCTTTTATACCAATTTAGTATAAATTTCAAAATACGCTTTTTGCATAATCTATGATAATGGCGAGGTGAGACCATGCCATTACGGATTCGGGATTTGCGGGAGGACAGCGACCTTTCACAGAAAGAGATTGCGAAGTTTTTACATGTCAGTCAAGCGACCTATTCCCGCTATGAAAATGGTGAACTTGAAATCTCCATTCCTACGTTGACCGCATTGGCGGATTTCTATCATACAAGTGTGGATTATTTACTGGGGCGGACGAATTGCAGAGATCCACACCCCAGATGAAAGGGCTCTGGTTTATTGTACAATATTGTGGTGTGTAAAATATTAGAATATACTGTTTCGGAATATAGTGTGTAAAAATCAACGTCTGCCCTCTTTTAGGCAGGCGTTATGATTTTATTTTTTCATCGTGATGGGCTCTACAAAATATGCGGTGGGCCAACATAAAGCCTTCCCCCCACAGGGGGGAAGGTGTCGCGGCGTATGCCGCGACGGATGAGGGGTCTTCTTACCCCTGTCTCCGTCTCAGTCATAGGATTTGTCGGGGGGATTCCGCCCTGCGGGGCGGCCTACTTTGCCCCTGGCGGCAAAGCAGGCAAATCGCCGCCGGGGGAGTGTGTCCGGTGTGACTACGGCTTCGCCTAGGTCCCCCAGGCCACACCCACCCCGGACCCCCGATACGGGAGACGCGGGCCTTTGGCATGGCGCCCGCGTCCGGCGCGGGTAGTGGACGACACCCAATCCCCCGTTTGTGCTGCCGCCGCTGGTGTGTTGAATTGGCGGGCATACCCCACGAGGGTATCGCGCCTGCCCTGGCAGAATAGGGGCGGCCGGTGAGAGACCAGCGGGCGCGCAAAGCGCGCCCGCCGTTTTCCACGAGCGGCCCTGGTCTTTACGTAGGGGCGGGTCTTGCCCCCGCCCGTTTTCATCCGAAGGATGCCCAAAAGGGGTTCCGCCCCGCAGGACAGAACCCCTCTGGGACAGGGACGGGGGTAGAAAGACCCCTCATCTGTCACGGCATATGCCGTGACACCTTCCCCCCTGTGGGGGGAAGGCTTTTCGGGCGGCTGGAAGCCGCCCCCTACGGGGTCCCCTTCGGTCTTTGCGTAGGGGTGCGCATTGTGCGCCCGCCGTTTTCCACGAGCGGCCCTGGTCTTTACGTAGGGACGGGTCTTGCCCCCGCCCGTTTTCATCCGAAGGATGCCCGAAAGGGGTTCCGCCCCGCAGGACAGAACCTCTCTGGGACAGGGACAGGGGTAGAAAGACCCCTCATCCGTCACGGCATATGCCGTGACACCTTCCCCCCTGTGGGGGGAAGGCTTTTCGGGCGGCTGGAAGCCGCCCCCTACGGGGTCCCCTTCGGTCTTTGCGTAGGGGTGCGCATTGTGCGCCCGCCGTTTTCCACGAGCGGCCCTGGTCTTTACGTAGGGGCGGGTCTTGCCCCCGCCTGTTTTCATCCGAAGGATGCCCGAAAGGGGTTCCGCCCCGCAGGACAGAACCCCTCTGGGACAGGGACGGGGGTAGAAAGACCCCTCATCCGTCACGGCATATGCCGTGACACCTTCCCCCCTGTGGGGGGAAGGCTTTTCGGGCGGCTGGAAGCCGCCCCTACGGGGACCCCTTCAGTCTTTGCGTAGGGGTGCGCATTGTGTGCCCGCCGTTTTCCACGAGCGGCCCTGGTCTTTACGTAGGGGCGGGGCAAGCCCCGCCCGTTTTCATCCGAAGGATTCCCGAAAGGGGTTCCGCCCCGCAGGACAGAACCCCTCTGGGACAGGGACGGGGGTAGAAAGACCCCTCATCTGTCACGGCATATGCCGTGACACCTTCCCCCCTGTGGGGGGAAGGCTTTTCGGGCGGCTGGAAGCCGCCCCTACGGGGTCCCCTTCAGTCTTTGCGTAGGGGCGCGCATTGTGCGCCCGCCGTTTTCCACGAGCGGCCCTGGTCTTTACGTAGGGACGGGTCTTGCCCCTGCCCGTTTTCATCCGAAGGATGCCCGAAAGGGGTTCCGCCCCGCAGGACAGAACCCCTCTGGGACAGGGACGGGGGTAGAAAGACCCCTCATCCGTCACGGCATATGCCGTGACACCTTCCCCCCTGTGGGGGGAAGGCTTTTCGGGCGGCTGGAAGCCGCCCCTACGGGGTCCCCTTCGGTCTTTGCGTAGGGGCGCGCAAAGCGCGCCCGCCGTTTCACATCGACCATTCCACAGGGCCCACCGGCCTCCTGTGGAAAATTTTCTAGGGTCAGAAGAGAGCCCGGAAAAACCCTGTGGTTTTCCCGGGCCCTGTTTTTGATATCCTTTGCTCACACCTGGGTCCAGACGTTCCCGTCCTCCTGGCTCTTCAGGCAGGCCTCGATAAATTTCAGCCCCTGGATGCCGTCATCGATATCGGAGTAGGGGAAGGGCCGCTCATCTTTGCCCTCCTTCCGGGACAGCAGATGGGAACAGTAACCCCGGTAGAAGTTGGCGAACAGGGAGTGGAAGGCCTCCGGCATCCCCTTGGGGAGGCGGCAGGACTTCCGGGCCTGGGGATCACAGTAGTCATAATTGGCCGACCAGATCTGGGTGGGCTGTCCGGCGATGTCCACCCGGAGCTCCATGAAATCGTGGGCGTTCCACTCCATGCCCCCTTTGTCGCCGTAGATGCGCACCTTCATGCAGCAGCTCTTGCCCACCATGGCGAAGGAGGTCCAAAAGATGCCCGCTGCCCCGTTGTCGTAGTCGATGAGCACCTGGGCATCGCTCTCCACCGGCACATAATCCGGGATGGAGCGCAGGCGGGCCAGCACCCGCACGGGCTTGAGGCCGGTGACCTTGCTGATGAGATACTCCACATGGGTGCCGATGTCCGCGATCACTCCAGAGGGGCCGCAGATGGCCGGATCGACCCGCCAGGTCAGGCCGTCCTTTCCCCGGAGGGCAGTGTTCAGCCCCACCCATTCCTGGGGATACTCGGCGGCGATGGTGTGGATCTTTCCCAGCACCCCGTCAGCGATCATCTTTTTGGCCTGCTCCAGAATGGCGTAGTGGGCATAACTGTAAGACACGCCGAACAGAAGATCTTTTTCCTGGGCCAGGGCCTTCAGCTCCTCCGACTCCCGGCTGGTGAAGGTGACGGGTTTGTCGCAGACAATGTGGAAGCCGTGGGCAATGATGTCCTTGACGATCTCGTAGTGGGTGTTGTTGGGGGTGGCCACCACCACAAAGTCCAGCCGGTCCTCCCCGGTGCGCTTGGCTTCCTCCTCCAGCATGGTGTGGTAGTCGGGATAGATGCGGCCGGGCTCCACCCCCCATTTCTCTCCGGCCTCCAGATTTTTATCCCAGTGGCGGGAGAAACAGCCCGCCTTCAGTTCGGCCAGGTCGTCGAACTGGGCCCCGATGCGGTGGATATCTCCGATCAGGGCGCCGTTCCCGCCCCCGACCATTGCGAATTGCAGCTTTTTCATAGAGAGACCTCCTGACGGATTGTGTAAAGTGTACAAGAAATCGTCTTCAGGATACCACGCAGGGCGGCAGGTGTCTAATAGTATCCAGTCATGGACCCATTCAAAGGGCACATACAAGAGGGGAGTGGATAGAGAAAAGAGCACGCTTGACAAGGCCCGTCCCTTTGGGATACAATAACTTTGACCGCAGACAATCGAACACAGGGGCGCTGGGAGCTATTCCCGGCTGAGATGGAAGCGAATCGCAGCTCCAGTCCCTTGACCTGATCCGGGTAATGCCGGCGTAGGGAGTGAACGATCCATATGTCGTCCTCTTCATACCGCACGCACCCGTTCGGATGTGCTGCGGTATCTTGATTTCAGGAGGAAACGACGATGAACCGACATTCCCGCTCTACCCGCGCCCTTGTGGAGGCCGCGCTGATGATCGCGCTGGCCACCATCCTGGGCTACTTCCGGCTGTACCGCTTTCCCCAGGGGGGGTCTGTGGACTTTGCCATGGTGCCCATCCTGATCTACTGCCTGCGCTGGGGCCCGGCCTGGAGCCTGAGCTGCTGCTTTGTCAACGGTGTGCTCCAGTTCTTCCTGGGCGGAGGGATCGCTCTATCCTGGCAGTCCATGCTGCTGGACTATGTGGTGGCTTATACGCTGGTGTTCCTCTGCGGCTTTGCCGCGGGGAAGAAGCTGGGCTGGCTGTGGGGCACCCTCCTGGCCGGGCTGGGACGGTGGGTATCTCTCACCCTGTCCGGCGGCCTGCTGTGGTATATGTATATGCCGGAGGAATTTTTGGGACTGCCCATGGTGGACCCCTGGGTCTACTCCATGATCTTTAACGGCGTGCTGATCGTTCTCGTGACTGTGGTCAACCTGATCGTTCTGGGGATCTTTCAGTCCGTCCCCGCTCTGCGGCAGAAGCTGCTGACGAAACAGAATTGAGGTTTTTTCTTTGGGAAAATTCGACGGTGTCCTGCTGGTCAGTGATTTTGACGACACGCTGTATGACAGCCACTGTCAGGTGCCCCGGCGGAATTTGGAGGCCCTGGACCGCTTCCTCGCCCAGGGGGGGCGTTTTACCGTGGCCACCGGCCGCGCCCACCGGACCTTCGCTCCCTATGTCCATCTGGCCCCCGTCAATGCCCCGGTGGTCCTCTCCAACGGGTCGGCCATCTATGACTTCCAAAAAGACGAATTTCTGGTGCAGACCTATCTGTCTCCCAGTGCGCCTCAGGACTTGGATGGGGTGATGGAGGCATTTCCACAGCTGGGGATGGAGGCCTACCACGGGGAGGATATCTATGTGTTCCGACCCAACTGGATCACAGACCTGCACATGAAAAAGGTGGGCACCGACTACACCGTCTGTCCCATTCGGGAGATGCCTACGCCCTGGACCAAAGCCATCCTCCAGCAGGACCACGGGGTGCTGAAGGAGGTGCAGAGCTGGCTTCTGGACCGCTTCCCCCGCCGGTATGAGGCTATTTTTTCCAACCACGTGTACCTGGAGATCACCGACCATGGGTGCAACAAGGGGGGAATGGTGGCCCGGCTGGCCCAGATGCTGGGGATCGCCCGAGAAAATATCTACTGCGTGGGAGACAACCAGAACGACATCCCCATGATGGCACTGTCCGCCGTCCCCTTTGCCCCTGCCAACTGTGCCCAGGAGGTGAAGGACTGGGGAGCCCATATCCTGTGTCACTGCGACGACGGCGTGATCGGGGATATCGTGGAGATCCTGGAGCAGCGATATTAAAAATATTGGAAAGAGAAAGATCCACCGCCAAAAAATGGCGGTGGATCTTTTGTAACGAAATGGGGGAGATGCCGTCTTATCTGTGGAAAGGGAGGTGAGGGCGTGATCGATTTTGAAGAAGTTTACCGGGACTATCTGGAGGACGTCTACCGATTTTCTCTGGCCCTGTGCCGGGACCCGGTACTGGCGGAGGAGCTGACCCAGGAGACCTTTTTCCGGGCGCTGGAGCATATCGGCCAGTTCCGGGGGGAGTGCACCCTGCGGGTCTGGCTGTGCCAGATCGCCAAGCACGCCTGGCTGACCCACTGCCGCAGGCAGAGAAGGCGGGAGCCGGAGCCGGAGCTCCGGGAGGAGGGGCCGGAGGAGCGGCTGGCGCAGAAGGAGACTGCCATGGAAGTCCACCAGGTACTCCACAGCCTGCCCGAGCCCTATCGGGAGGTCTTTGCCCTGCGGGTGCTGGGGGAGCTGTCCTTCCGGGAGATAGGAGCACTGTTCCATAAGACGGAGAGCTGGGCCCGGGTCACTTTTCACCGGGCCAGACTAAAAATCAAGGAGGCATTATGATGAATCAGCCCTGTCCCATGATCCAGGATCTGCTGCCCCTGTACGTGGACCAGATCTGCAGCCAGGAGAGCCGCCGGGCGGTGGAGGAGCATGTGGAGAACTGTCCCCTCTGCCGTGCCCGGCTGGAGGAGCTGCGCCGGGAAGACCCGCTGCCCCCGCCAGAGCAGGACCGGGAGCAGTCGAAGGCCCGGGTGCTGGCCGGGGTAAAAAGGCAGCTGAGAAGGAAAAAGCTGTGTTTCTCCGCTCGGGTGCTGGCCGGTGCGGCAGCCCTGGGCGTGGCGGTCTGGCTGTTGGTCTTTCGCTTCCAGACACCCATCCCCTATTCACAGGATATCCGCATCCAGGAGGTGGAGCCGGCTTTCCACATGAAATATCTGGGCCGGGATTACGCCGGCCTGGAGGTCCTGTTCCGGGTGACGGAGGAGGGCGGGGAGACCATCCGAAGGGTCTATCTCTGCTATACCGGCAGCCTGTGGACCCGGTATCTCTCTCCCGGCTCCCCATACCACGAAAGTGTGGGGATCAACAACGGCATCGTCCTGGACACCAGACACGGGACGGTGATCCCCCTCCCCTTCGACGGCGGGGCGGATCAGGTCTGGTATCTGGCCGGGGACCTGGAGGAGCTGGAGGATCTGGACGAGGCCTCCTTCCAGGCGCAGGCCGGAGACGCGGTGCTGCTCTGGGAGAGGCAGGGGTGACACAAGAGGGCCAGGGTCAGGGGAGAAGAGAGAGAAGGGCCTCCCCCTCCGCCCGGGTCAGGGTATCCTGGGGATGAAAGGCGCCGTTTTGAGTGTCCAGGCCGCCGGCGGATACCGCCCATTGGGCGGCGTCCAGCGCCCAGGAGGCGATGGAGCCGGCGTCCGTCAGCTCGGCGGTGCCGGAGGGGGCCATCCCCAGGAGCCGGGCGGTCTGCCAGACCATGGCAGCTCCCTCCTGGCGGGTGACCGGACGGGAGGCTTGGAACATGGCCTCCCCGGTGCCGGAGGCCACCCCCGAGGAGAGAGCCCAGCAGACGCCCGGGGCATACCAGGCACAGGGGAGCAGATCAGACAGACTCTGCATGGGTGCCTGGGTGTCCAGGCCGGCCTGTTCCGCAGCCTGCCGGAGCAGCTCGGTCAGCCGGCCCCGGCTGAGCGGGGCATCGGGCCGCTCCTGGGGCTGGAAGGGCTCTGTGCGGGCGCACAGGGCGTCCACCAAGGTATCCTGGCCCGCCAGGTAGTCTTCCAGAGTCTGATAGACGGTCACGTCGGGCTGGATGGGCTCCACTCCCAGCCCGGCGGCGCACTCCAGAAGGGTGCCTGTGTCAATAAATTTGGTGGACATGGACACCCGGACCCCCGTGTTGGGGAGGGTGAAGGAGCCGGTGGAGCCGAAGTGGTCCACGCTGCCGCTGGTGGGCTCACCGGCCAGCCCGCCGCCCATCTCCCGGATCTCCAGGGCGTTGATGCTGGCGGAGGAGAAGGTGGCCTCCCCCACCAGCCCCCACAGCTCCAGCTCCCCGCTGCGGACCAGGGGGGCCAGCTCCATCAGCAGGGGGATGATGACCCCGTCGGAGCCGCCGCCGTTGTTCCGCAGATCCAAAAGAAGGACGGAATAGCTCCCCTGCTCCAGGTCGGCCATGACCTGAGCAGTGAAGGTCTCCATGGGCAGCTCTGGGTCCTCCTTGCACTGGTTGTATTGGATATAGTAGGTGCGGCTGTCCAGGGGCAGAGAGAAATAGTAGGTCCCCTTCTGGTAATCAGTGGGGGCGCTGCTGGGACAGGCCATTGATCTCCGGCCAGCCGGACTGGTCCTGCATGGAGAGAGGGGAGAGGGTGATAGACGTGCCGTTTTCCAAGGTGAGGGTCAGATCCTCCTCGGGCTTGAGCAGTCCGCAGTAGACCATGATTTCCTGATGGCCGAACACCTGGGAGAGCTGCCGGCGCAGCTTGATCTCGTTGTCCGCGGAGATCAGAGGGGCCATCTTCTCCTGTACCTGATCCATGGAGAAGCCGTTGACGGAGGTCACCTGCTGGCCAAGAGCACCCTGGTGGGAGGCGTCCACCTGGTAGAGCACCCAGTCCCCGTCCATCCACTTCACAGACACGGGAAACATATGTCCGCTGCTGAGAATAGAGTTAAGATTTGTGGTGGTGTGGGAATCCCCAATGAGGGCTACCAGGGACTGGAGATCCAGCCCAAAACTCATGCTGTCCTCTGTGTCTATCCGGGCCTCGATCTGAGCGATGCGGGCAAGGAACTCCTGCTCCGGCGTATTGGTGAAGGGGCCGGGGTGGCGATCCCGGATGGTCTGATAGAGCAGCTCCAGGTCTTCCTGCCTGCCAGCCTGCTCCTCCGCCGCAGGGGCGGCAAAAGTGGGAATGGCCAGGGCCAGAGAACAGGCCAGAGCGAGAGCGGTAACGGTCTTGGCAAAGCGCATGGTGATTCCTCCCAATTCTTGATGGTACTATCCTATCAGGGGCGTTTTAAAGAAAATAAAAAATTTCCTTAAGATTATATGAAATTTGGGACAGCTTCAATCCGGGAATCCCTCTGTCATGGCCCAGGCGGCTGGAACTATCATACCTGGTTCGAATGGCAGGAACAAGAAAAAAACACCAGGTCAGCGCCAAATACGGCGCTGGCCTGGTGTCTGAGGAGAAATCAAAACATACCGGACGGGTTCCAGTCCCGAATCCCCAGCAGCTGATTGCACTGGTCAATAGGCATGAGCTGATCAAAAAAGGTTTTGCAGTCCCCTGTCTCCTTAAACTGCTGAATCAGGTCGGAGGCGGCTTTGCACCAGCGCATCAGAAGACCATTTGGCCATATGACGGCCCGAACCCCTGCCTGACGCAGCTCTTCCAGAGTAAAACAGACCTCAGGGCAAAATTCCATCAGGCAGTACAGAATGGGAACCTTTATTTGATCGCAGGCCCGTTTGACAGAATCCAGAGTCTCAAAGACCCCCTTTGAGGAGAAGAGAAAACCCATGTCTGCTCCGGCCTCTGCTGCCAGATTGAGACGCCGGATAGCCTCATCCTCTCCTTCCACCTCGGCGGCATCAGAGCGGGCAATAACTAAAAAGTTGGGATCTCTCCGAAAGGTCAGAGCGGTCTCTATTTTTCGAATAAAGACTTGGGCAGTTTCAATTTGGACGCCCTTCATGCCGCCGCATCGCTTTGGCGTGACCTGGTCCTCGAAATGCGCGCCGCAGATTCCGGCGGCCTCCAGGTCCCGCATAGTGCGGCGGACATTCAGCTCATTCCCATAGCCTGTGTCCGCGTCGATAAGAAAGGGCAGATCCACACAGGAGGCAAGGTCCTGGGCGTGCTTTGTCTGTTCACATCCGCAGACAAGACCCAGATCCGGCACACCCAGCAGGCTGGCTGCTGCTGCCTGACCGCCCATGTAACAGCCGTCAAAAAAGTCAGCCGCCTGGGCGGCCCGGGCTGTAATGCCGTCGAAGGCTCCGCAGAGCACCTTCATCCGGGAGGAATCCATCATCTGGGACTTAAAATTGGCTCGTTTCTCCTGAACTGTCATAATATCAGGCTCCTTTTTTCTGAAAAGCCGTCCGGCAGGGCACTGTGGCTCTGGTTTATAGCCGGACTTTAAGGTGTATCCGGCAGGACATATTCGTGGTGGGCAATATAGTCCTCTACCTGTTCCAAAGTAGGCATGGAGTCAGAACAGCTGTGGCCTGAGATGGTGATGGAGGAAGCGGCGGCGGCGTAGCGCAGAGAATCCTTCAACTCCATATTGTGAAGCAGACCAAATAAGAAGGCGGAGGAATAGGAGTCACCGGCGCCAAAGGTTTTCAACACCTGTGCTGGATAGATGCCACCCACGGTTTTTCCTTCCTTCGTAAAAACATGGGAACCTTTTTTTCCTTTTTTAATGGAGACCACAGACACGCCTTTTTCCAGAAGCCAAGCAGCGCTTTTGGCGTCGTCCTGATTTCCGGTGTGGAGAAGATGCTCCATTACATCAAATTCATCCCGGGTTCCCAGGACCAGATCGGCTTTTTCTGCGGCAAGGGAGAGATAGAGGCTGGCTTCCTCAACGGTGTCCCAGGTATCCTCCCGGTAATCCAGATCAAAGGCTACTGCCATATGATTGCGCCGTGCCAAAGAGATGGCGTGAAACACTGCCTCCCGTGCCGGGGAATGGGAGAGAGATGTGCCAGAGATCAGAAGCAGCTTGTGGCTGGCGAGATAGGACTCGTCCAGTTGGGCGCAGTCGATGTGCAGATCCGCGCAGTTTGTTCGGTACATCAGGTAGCTGCACCGGTCAGGCAGAATTTCACCCATGGTCACCCCGGAACGAATGCCGGGGCCAGCCAGCGCGATATGGGAGACATCCACCCCCTGTTTTGCCAGATAGCGGGTAATAAATCGTCCAAACTGGTCATCAGAAACTTTACCGATGTATCCGACAGAAAGGCCGAGCCTGGACATGGCCACAGCGGTATTGGCCGGAGAGCCGCCCACATATTTATGGAAAGTGACCGCGTCCTCCATGGGCCCAATCTCATTGGCGTAGAGGTCGATGGTGGCACGCCCAAATGCGACCACATCCCGCAACTTTCCGGAATCAATGTTCAGGTACATGGTTCCCCACCCTTCTGATGTTCCCGCTCCAAATATTCCAGCAGCTCCAGCCCCTCTTGAACAGAGATGCCGTTATGAATTACCTGGCTCAAGGTTTTGACCAACGCGGTTATGTCCCGGTAGCGGAAGACAAACCGGCCATATGTAACCCCTGCAGCCCCTGCGTCCATAACATTTCGGGTCATCTGCAAATATTCCTTTACGGTTTCACACTTCAATCCGCCTGCAATGGCGACGCGGGCCGGAACCGCCTGGACCACTTTGGAAAAACTGTCCAAGTCACCGGTATAGTTGGTCTTGATCAGATCTACTCCGAGTTCCGCGGCAGCCCGGGCCGCATAGGTGACATTTTCCACACTGTACTGGTCAGCCCCAGTGATATGATTTCCTCTGGGATAGATATGACAGATCAGAGGCATTTCCGCTCTCAGGGCCTCTTTGCTGATGCGGCCAAGCATTCTGAGCTGCTGGTCCTGATTGTCACCGCCCACAATGCAGCCGGCAGAGACCGCATCGGCCCCCATAAGAAGTCCCTCCTCCACATCGGCTACCTGGACATCTTCGTCAAAGTGATACACGCCGAAGGTGGTGAGCTTCAGCACGAGGGCGACCTTGCCCGCATAGGGCGCAAAGCATTTTTCTGCAATGCCCTTATGCATAGTGATGGCATTGGGACCTCCGGCGACCATCTTGCTCAGGGTGTCATCTATCGTATCAAGGCCAGGCATGACACCGCGGGCAATGGCGTGGTCCACAGTTAAACCAAAATATTTTCCATCCGTGCCTGGAATCAGGCGCTTCAGGCGTATTTCCTTTCCAATCATAAAGAATTTCCTCTTTTCTTTTGACTACAGAGCTTAACGAACAGTTATGAAAATAGGTTGACAAAGAAATTTATATATTCAGGACAGAAGGTGGTAATAACAATGGCAATTAAGCCGACACCGATGAAAGGAACTGCCTCCCGCACAGTATCTCCAAATGTAGAATGAGCAATTTTAGTGCTGACAAAGATTCCAACAGCAAAGGGAGGAGTCAGAAAGCCGACGCACATATTCACCAGCATGATGGCACCAAAGTGGATGGGGTCAATTCCATAGGTCTGTGCCACTGGCAGCAGAAGAGGGGTCATAATCAGGATGGTGGCATTGATATCCATAAAGGTTCCCATGAACAGGAAGATGACATTGATCATCAAAAGAAAACCAACGCGGCTGCTGATATTTTCGGTAATCAGGTTGGAGAGAAAGTTGGAAATGCCCGCCAAAGTCATTACTTTGCCTGCGACAGCAGAGAAGGCGTTCAGCAGACCGATCACGGCAGTGGAGGCGCCGGCAATGGCACAGCAGCGCCAGAAGGTAATTTGGATTTTCTTTTTATCGATAATCTTCAGAACAAAGAAATATAAGATTCCATAGACGCAGCTGACAGCACCAGCTTCGGTAACCGTGCACAGCCCGCCGTAAATACAGCCGTAGATGATAATGGGCATCAGCAGAGCGGGGATGGCGTAAATAGTGGACTTTCCAATCTCCAGCAGTTTGGCTGTGGGATGAAATTCAACTTTTTCCGGCCTGGCTTGGTGGCGGCCGATTCGGAAATAGTTGATGATAAAATAGCCAATGGCAAAAATAAAAGCAGGGCCGATGGTGGACATCCATACGGGGGTGATCTTGGCTCCGGAGGCCAGCGCATACATGATTCCGGGGACACTGGGGGGAATCAGGATCCCAAGAAAACAGGTAGCGGCCAGCAGAGCAGAGGAATAGCCGTGGGGATACCCCTCTTTCTCCAGTTCAGGCACCATCATTTTTCCAATGGCGCTGATGGTGGCCATAGCTGAGCCAGTAAGAACGCCAAAGGCCATGCAGGCACAGGTCGTAATAATGCCAGTGGCACCCCGGACCCGGCCTACAAAGGACTTTACCCAGTCGATCAGCATTTTGGAGATGCCACTGTATTCCATGATAACACCGGCAAAAATGTAGAAGGGAATCGCCAGAAGCGCGAAGCTGTCGAGACCGGAGAAAGCAAACTGGGGGACCGTGACCAGCTGGAAGCCGGCATAGGCCAGAACCAGCAGGGAAGAGGTGCCCAGAGCAAAGGATACCGGCATTCGGAACAACACCGCGACCAGTGCGAAAGAAATCAGAAAGACGAGAAGTGCGGTAAGGGCAGACATAATTTCACCTCTTTCAAGTCATTGTGCGGTGGCCTGGGGCTCACCGCCCTCACGGCCCCGGACCATCCACTCCATAAACAGATAGACCTCATGAAGAGCACAAAGCACTACGCCGATAAATACAGGCAGATAGACCAGGCCCATGGGGATCCTCATGGTGGGGGAGGTCTGGGTCGTGGCCCAAATGGTCATCATGTAATCAAAAAACAGCTTGCCAAACACCAAAAGGAAAAGAAAGGTGGACAAAATGGCAAACAACTCCAGCAGCCTGAGCCCCTGCCTTCGGGCGGGTTCTTTGAAATTTGCAACTACCTGCTTGAGGACATCAATTTCTGTATGGCTGCCCTCATAGACCGCATAGGCAGAGCCAATATAGGTGAGCCAGATAAACAGATACCGGGTGAGTTCCTCAGCCCAAGCAGCGGAGATAAACAGAAAGTAACGGCAGATTACCTCAATAAAAATTGCCGCCACCAATGCGATGGTGATGAGGGCCATAAAAAAGGTCTCAATCCCCAGCAGAACATTGTTGAGCCGCTTGGCTCCCTGAAACAGGGTGCTTTGTGATTTCATGGGGAAACTCCCTCCTTTGCAGTTGAAAAGTTATTGGAAGAGGGAGCCTGAAGCTCTCCCGCAGAAAACCTCAGGCTCCGTTTTAGTGTATCAATCCAGGATTATAGAAAATCAACTTTCAGACAGTGTTCTATACTCGCCGCTGATGATGACATCCATGATTTCATCACCATATTTCTCCCGGCTCTCCTCCCAGATTTCCTCGGAAATCTCCTGCATGGCAGCCTTCATATCGTCAGAAGGCTGATCCACGGTCCATTGACCGCTTTCCAGGCCCTCCTGAGTCATGGACTCCGTCTTTTCCCGGAAGAAGGTGGTAAACTCATCAGAAGCGAGTTGAGCACATTCCGCAAAAATGGCCTTGTCCTCATCGCTGAGCTTGTCCCAGAAGGGGGAACCGGCGATAAAGCAGCCGCCGGAATAGCAGTAATTCAGCTCAGTGATGTGGGTGATCACATCAGTGATGCCTTGGTTGGTGTAGTTAAACACGGCGTTATCCAGCCCGTCCACTGTACCGGTCTGCAGGGCATTCAGCACCTCAGAGCCGGAGATCATCACAGGCAGGGCACCGCACTTCTCGTAAAATTCCACCACAGATTCTACGGAGGGGGTGCGGATTTTCAGTCCCGCCAGATCGGACATTTCAGTGACCGGGCGGACAATGTTGCCTACCTGGCGGAAGCCGTTGCAGAAGGAGGAGATTCGAATCAGGCCGTTCTCCGCCATAATCTCCGCTACCTTGTCCGCAATCCAGCCATTATTATAGTAGGCGTCAGCTTCCTCATAATCCGCCACCAGTCCGGGGAGCCAAGCAAAGCCCAGCGCACCGTCCAGTACACCGTCCATGGTCATGTCATCGCTCATCAGCACATCCAGCGTGCCCATCTGAAGCATCTGGGCCATATCAGAGCCAGTGCCCAGAGAACCAGCTGCAATAATGGAAGCAGTGTAACGGCCTTCCGTTTTTTCTTCAACCAGCTGAGCAAAGCGCTCCACATAGGGAGCCCGGTCCCCGGTGACATCTGCCGTAACAGTAAAGGTTACAGCGTCTGCAGAAGGGGAGGAGGAGTCAGGCGAAGATGTGCCTGAGGAAGATGTGGCGCCTCCACCGCCGCAGGCGGCGGTACCCATCAGAAGGGCGGCGGCAAGCAGAGGAGCGGCAAGTTTTTTGAATTGTTTCATTTCTGGTTCTCCTTTCAGTGTGTTCATTTTACTCTTCTTATCTGACCCGCTCTGCCTGTGAGCGGTGAACAGCGCTTAGGGGTGGAGTAGTTTCTGAAAGACGGCAATTTTGGCGCTGTCCTCCAGCAGTTCAGCCTGATGAAAGCAGTTCTCCATAGTTTCTCCAAGGATCAGAACGCCATGAGCTTCCATCAGAAAAGCTGTGGTATCTTCCGAGGTGTGAGAGACCGCTGTGAGCACCTTCTCCGCCAGATCAGCAGACCCCGGTTGTCCATCTGGGATTAGGGGGACATGGACAAGTTTTAATTTGGCGGATTCTGTGTAGAGGGGAAGCTCCTGATTTTGCATGGACCAAATCGTGGAAAACACAGGGTGAGCATGCAGAACATATTGTGCAGAGGGGCGGATTCGGTAGATGCCAAGATGAAAAGCAGACTCCTTGGAGGGACGCAGATGAGGGGGGGCATCCAGAACAGTGCCGTTTTCATCACAGAGCACCAGCCCCTCCGGCGTAACAGTACGCAGAGGGATATTGCTTCCCGTGATCAGCACATGTCGGCCGCACCGGGCGCTGATGTTTCCGCCGGCAGCGCTGACCAGTCCGCGCTGATAGATCAGTTTGGAGTAGGAGATCAGATTTTCTATTTGATCGGAGTAAGATTCCTTCCAGCTCATTGGACGTCCTCCCAGCGGCACATCATTTTTTCAAGAACCGGAACACTGCCCATGCTGCCGCCCTTCAGGGCAAATTCTCTGCCAGTGAGAGCGCCGTCCAGAATCCTGCCTTGAGCAACGCCGGGCTCCAAGGCCCGACCTAGTTCCAGATGATTTACATGCAGGTGGCGAAAGATGGCCTGGGAGGTCTCACCGCCTACAATGATGAGCCGGTCAAATACAGCCGATTCGCAGACAAGGGGGGCGAGAGTTCCGAAACACTCCATAATCCTGACACTGGTACCAGGCTGATAGGAGTACCGCTCAACCGCAGGGGCAAGGATCACGTTGCCGTGCGCCAAAGCATCCAGAGCCGCTGCCGCCGCCCGATGGGGGACAGTTTGATCTCCCTCTATATAGGCGTCTATTTCCACAGGAACCACTGTAAGCCCCCGGGACTGAGAATACGCAAGCTGTTTTTTCGCAATTTCATATGCGGAGGCACAGAAGCCGAGGCAGCGCACTTGGCGGACTGCGGCCGGAGGGAGGGGCTGTTCCGGCCCATAGAGATATTCGGCCAGACCATCCGCAAGCCCGAGAGAACCGGTCCAAAAGACCTTTGGATAGAGAGGCTGTAGCGTACGAATAATATGCAGCGTGTCCCGTTTGGTAATGGCGTCAAAGACCAGGATCCGGCAGCCCCTACTTATCTGCTGCTGAACAGCGCCCGCAAGATCGCCGCCTTTCACAGTATCAATGTCCACAAGCCCAATGGGGAGCTTTGTCCCGTGGGAAAGAATATCTGGAATATAGGAT
Source organism: Lawsonibacter asaccharolyticus (assembly GCA_003112755.1). Taxonomy (NCBI): domain Bacteria; kingdom Bacillati; phylum Bacillota; class Clostridia; order Eubacteriales; family Oscillospiraceae; genus Lawsonibacter; species Lawsonibacter asaccharolyticus. Next base: position 1,398,651 of record BFBT01000001.1, read on the forward strand.
TCCTTGGGAGGGAAAATGGGATCCTTAGCATACAGGGATTTGGGGAGGATCTCTCCCTCGCAGTACTGATGCCCATAGAGGGTAAAGGTACCCAGATCCGGCGCGTTGTCAATGAGAAAGACGAGGTAGTCGGGCCAGGCCTGCAGAAGTCCTTCCAGCTCATAGGAATCGTTGCCTCGAAAACCAGTGCCGATTTTTTTCATATAAATATGGCCAGTCTCTTTTGAAAGTCTTTTCAACAGCGCACTGTGGACTCTGCGGGCCACTTCGCCTTCCACGTTTCGAGAACACAGATTGACAGATAGAAGTTCATTATCTGATCTGTTTAAACTGCTTTCTCCTGAGGTACAGATTTTCAGCTGCTGCCCCCGGGCAGTGAAGTAGCTGCCGGAGTCGGCCGCACCTGTCAGATCATCTGTGATTTCTGTAAAGCGCATGGTGTTCCTTCTCCCTTTAAAACGTTTATTTGAACATAAATAAGAAGAAATAATCTTTGTTTTTGTTTGATAATACTACCTAAAATGTGCGAAGTCAATATATTAAACACTTTTTTGGCGTATTATCTAGTTCAATTTAGCTATTTTTGTTCATTTAGCAAAATAATTTCACAAAATATATGTTTGATCAAACAAAAAATCTCCGAGCAAAATACCAACTCATGTGGTACTTTGCCGGAGATCTTCTTTCACAATATGTAACTACACCAATTTTAAGTTTATTTGGGCGTTGTTTAAGAAATCCCGCCAATCCAGAGAGAGTTTATTATCTGTAATCAGCATATCCATATCATGAAGTTCAGCAAAATGATTGGCTTTTACCAAATCAAATTTACTGGAATCTGCCAGCATGATATTTTGTGCGGAAGAATCGATCAATGCTCTTTTACTATCCACAATATGAGCATTGATACAGGTAATGCCCAGACTGCGATGGATCCCTGAGACAGAAATAAAGGATTTGTTGGCACGGTGCCGGCGAATAAAATCCACAGCTTCCGGAGAGGTAAAATTGTAATCCTCCGGATGGTAATAGCCGCCGGGAAAAATGATTTTAATATTTGGACGCTTAAGCAGTTCCGCGAGGATCGTAAAATTATAACATAAGACTGTAAATTCAAAATCTGTGGGGAGATATGAGGTAATGCGCCCCACAGTGGTGCCATTATCCAAAAAAATCCAGTCTCCTGGCTCAATCAGCGTGGCGGCGTATTTGGCAATACGGTCTTTTTCGCTGAGGTTTTGAATTCGGGCCAGACGAAGGTCATAAACTTCTCCATCATAGGCATAGCCATCGCCGCCTTTGGCGAGAGTCGCATAGCCATAGCTCCGTTCCAATACATGGTTTTTCCGCAGGAGATCCAGATCCCGTCGGATGGTCATCTCAGAGACTTCGAGTGTAGCGGCCAAATCTTTTACAGAGACCCGTTGATATTGCTTTAGAAGTTCCAGTTCTTGAGCGATACGGCGCTCTTTTGCATTTCCATTCTCCATAATGTCCTTCTTTTCCTATGCCCCGCTAAGAACCCTCATACAGGTGCCCGGGGGAACTGGTTGAGTTCCTATGGGCCTATTATGTGCGATCAATCCGTTCAATGCAACATATTTTCAAAAATTCCTCAGAATTCACAAATAGACGGCAGATTTTTTGTGGATTTTTTGGATTTAATTACATTTATTGGATGATAAAAATTTTTGTAAGTAGAGATAGAGATCTATCTACTATGGCTTTTTTTTCACCTCTATGCTACAATGTGCTTTACTGTTAAAAATGTGCTGGGCTGCCGGGCAGTTCAGTTAGGCAGATGGAGGGATATGATGTCAGGCAAAGAGGAATTTATCGAGATCTTTCGAGAGAAGATCACTCGCCCAGGGGCAGACGCCCTGCTGGACTATCTGGAGAACAAGAGCGACTTTTTTACCGCCCCCGCCTCCGCCCGATACCACGGGGCCTATGCGGGCGGGCTGTGTGACCACAGCCTGAATGTCTACCACTGTCTGGTGGACTATCTGGCCCGGGAACGGGTCCAGGAGCTGTATGGCCTGGAGTACAGTGAGGAGAGTGTGGCAGTGGTGGCCCTGCTCCATGATCTGTGCAAGGTGGGCTGCTATAAAAAGAGCTTTCGGAACGTGAAGAACGATGCCACTGGACAGTGGGAGCGGGTACCCACCTTTACTTTTGATGACCCTCTGCCCTATGGACACGGGGAAAAGAGCGTGTACATCGCCAACGGCTTTATCCGGCTGACCCGGGAGGAGGCCATGGCGATCCGCTGGCACATGGGCTTCTCCGGCCCGGAGGACGCCCGTACTGTGGGGCAGGCGTTTCAAAAATATCCGCTCGCCTTCGCCTTGGCCACAGCGGACATGGAGGCGTCTTATTTCCTGGAAAATGAAGAAAACCCGTAAAAAAGCCCCGGAGTGTGCTCTGCGCTCCGGGCTTTCGAATAAAACCGCCTGTTTTGGGGAAAACTGGAGCATACAAGAGCTTTGACAGAAAGGCGGTTTTTGGTGTGCAAGTGCGTGAATTGATGAACCCCGCTGTGGTGACAGTGGAGCCCAGCTCCTCGGCGGCCCTGGCGGCCCGGCTGATCAGCCGGCACAATGTGGGAGCTCTTCCTGTGTGCGGCGGGGACGGACGTCTGCGGGGAATCGTGACGGACCGGGATATCGTGCTGCGGTGTGTAGCGGCGGAGGAGGACCCGGCCCAGGTGCCGGTGCGGGATATCATGACCCGCAACTGCGCCACGGTCTCCCCGGGGGATGACTGCAGAGAAGCCACCCGTGTGATGGCGGCCCAGCAGGTCCGGCGTCTGCCAGTCACAGAGGGCGGGAAGATTGTGGGGATCGTGTCCCTAGGCGACTTGGCGAAGTGTCAGGCTTTTGACATGGAGGCGGCCAAGGCTCTGAGTGAGATCTCAGAGAATATCATCCGTCCGTGATCGGCAACGCAGAGAGGCACCCGCTTCAGCGGGTGCCTCTCTGTTTGTCAAAAAGCCTCGCAGAGTTCGCGCCCGCAGGCGCGAATCCAGTTCTGATCCGTTTTCCCCGGCGGCATGCGCGTCGGGGAAAACACTTCTCAGGCTGTAAGTGTGGGTTTTGTCCGCCTGCGGCGGACAAAACCCGCGCGCGGCAGACTGCAGCTTTCTCGAAAAAATGGAAAAGCCACTTTTTCGACCGCCTCAGGCACCCGCTTCAGCGGGTGCCTCTATATTTCTGTCTGAACGGCGTGGGATCAGGCGTTCTCTTCGGGCGCTTCTTTTCTGGTGACATTGATGGAGAGCTCGTCCAACTGTTTATCGTCCACGAAGTCCGGGCACTGGGTCATGGGCTCGCTGGCGTTCTGAACCTTGGGGAAAGCGATGACGTCCCGGATGGAGTCGGCCCCGGCCATGAGCATGACCAGCCGGTCCAGGCCGTAGGCCAAGCCGCCGTGAGGGGGAGCGCCGAACTTGAAAGCGTTGATGAGGTGGCCGAAGCGCTCCATGGCATCCTCGTCGGAGAAGCCCAGGGCCCGGAACATGGCCTCCTGGGTCTCAGGGACGGAGATGCGGATGGAGCCGCCGCCCAGCTCAGTGCCGTTGAGCACGATGTCGTAGGCCTTGGCCCGACAGTTTTTCTTGTCGGTCTCCAGCTTGTCGAAGTCCTCGTCCATAGGCGCGGTGAAGGGGTGGTGCATGGCCACATAGCGGCCCTCCTCCTCGCTGTACTCGAACATGGGGAACTCCGTTACCCACAGGAACTTGAAGTCCATGGGGTCCAGGATGCCCAGCTGCTTGGCGCACTCACACCGCAGGGCGCCCAGGGCGGCAAAGACCACCTCGTCCTTGGCATCACCCACGATGAGGACCAGGTCGCCGTCCTTTGCCCCGGCCCGCTCCAGAATGGCCCGGTTCTCCTCCTCGGTGAGGAACTTCTGATAGGAGCTGGTGACCTCCCCGCCGTGCAGGCGGGTCCAGGCCAGCCCCTTGGCCTTGTAGGTCTTGACGAACTCGGCCAGCTTATCGATCTTCTTCCGGGGGAAGTGCTCGCCGCCGCCCTCCACGTTGATGAGGCGCACGGAGCCCCCCGCCGCCACAGGAGCGGAGAAGACCTGGAAGGAGCAGTCCTTCACAATGTCGCTGATATCCTTCAGTTCAAAGCCGAAGCGCATGTCCGGCTTGTCGGAGCCGAAGCGGTCCATAGCCTCCCGCCAGGGCAGGCGGAGGAAGGGGGTCTGGACGTCCACATCCAGCACCTCTTTGAACACCCGCTTCAGGAAGCCCTCCTGTATGTCCATCACGTCGTCCTCGTTGACAAAGGACATCTCCAGGTCGATCTGGGTGAACTCGGGCTGTCGGTCTGCCCGCAGGTCCTCATCCCGGAAGCAGCGGGCGATCTGCATATAGCGGTCAAAGCCGGAGAGCATCAGCAGCTGCTTATACTGCTGAGGGGACTGGGGCAGGGCGTAGAACTTGCCGGGGTGGACCCGGGAGGGGACCAGATAGTCCCGGGCGCCCTCGGGGGTGGACTTGGTGAGCATGGGGGTCTCGATCTCGTAGAAGCCCTGCTCGTCGAAGTAGTCCCGGGCGATTTTCGTGACCTTGTGGCGGGTGGCGATCATCTTCTGCATGTCGGGGCGGCGCAGGTCCAGATAGCGGTACTTCAGGCGCAGCATATCGTTGGCCTTGGAGTGCTCCACGATCTCGAAGGGGGGGGTCTCCGCCTTGGCCAGCAGGCGCAGCTCGGTGACATATACCTCGATGGCGCCGGTGGCGATCTTGTCCGTCTTGGACTCCCGCTCCCGCACGGTGCCGGTGGCAGCAATGACGTATTCCGAGCGGAGAGAGGACGCCTTTTCAAAGACGGCCTGGTCGGTGCCGTCGTCGAAGGAGAGCTGGACGAGGCCGGTACGGTCCCGCAGGTCCACGAAGATCAGACCGCCCAGGTCACGCTGGCGCTGGACCCAGCCGCACAGAGAGACCGTCTTGCCCGTGTCGCCCAGACGCAGGTCACCGCAGTAGTTGGTGCGGTGGAAATTTTTCAGATTGTCCATAAAATCAACTCCATTTTGTACTATTTTATCTAATTATAGTGATTAGTATTAAAAACTTGGGCTGTTGTCATTCCCGAAAGGTCCCATACTCCTTCAAATATTCCGCCAGCGCCTGATAGGTCGATCCATCAGCGGCGGTAAACAGAAGGGAGTGGGGGGAGCTGGGGAGGGAGAGACGGAGCTGCCCTGTGTCCACAGCGGTGAAAAAGACCCCCTCGTTCCCCTCCAGTCCCAGGACGCCCTGAAGGCTGCTGGAGAAGCCGCTGAAAGAACCGGCATCCAGCCCCAACAGGTTTTTCAGACTGGCCCGCCAGCGGCTTTTCTCCAGGAGGGGAAGGAGGGCATCAAAGGCGGGGGTGCCGGGGGAAAGGTCCTGAAGCTCCCAGATATCCTGTCCTGCTTGGCCGTCATCCACCCAGGACTCTAACAGAAGCAGGGCGGCGGAGCAGACGGCGTTCTCTGAGGTCCCAGTGATCGCCAAAAAGCTCCGGGGCCGGGTGTACCACAGGTATAGAGCGGCCAGAAGGGCTAAAATCAAGACCAGGGAGAGCAGGGCTCTTTTTTTCATGGGGCGCACCTCCTTGTTTTTTACCGGCAGGGCGGGTCAAAGGACCTGCGCCTAAGAGGAAGGGTAGTAAATGTTTTCCTCCGGCTCGTCCATAAAAATGAGCTCCAGCTTCTCCCCCAGGCGGCCGGGGGGAAGGGGGAGAAAGCGGCGCCAATGAGAGGAGTTCGAGGCCAGCCAGAGAAAGGTGCCGTCCCAGTAGGCCATGCACTCGGGGGTACAGCCGGATGCGGTATAGAAGGCGGTCCCGCCGTCGGGGGCCCCCAGCAGGGCGGGGAGGCGGAGATACCTCTGCCCCCGGAGGGCGGCCAGCAGCTCACGGTAAGTCCGCCCCTCATCAAAGGTGACAGGAGCGTCAATGAGGCCGGGATAGGTGCCCTCGCGCAGCACCTTAAAAGAACCCCCGGGTTTTGCGGGCGGACCTATGCCGTTGCACTGGAAGGCATGGTCGAAGGTGGGGGCCGCCCAATAGTGCAGCACCCCGACGGCCAGGAGCACCAAAACGACCAGACGAAAGCTCAATTTTTTCTTCACAAGGATCCCTCCCGCTCCAGCCGCCGGGCGGGATTGCCCAGGATGTACCCGGCGGTCTCGTCAAGGTCCTGTTGGTTGCGGATGACATGGTCATAGTAGCCGCGCGGTCAAAGGGAAAGCCGCTTTGCGTGTTGTCAAATTTTTAGAGGCTTATTATTCTGGGAAGGACAGGCGGACCAGATGTGCCGTCCCTACGAGGTGACGATTGCAGTTCCGTCGTATTCCAGGGCCAGCCGTTGGATGGCTGCCTCAAATCCGGCGGGATCGGTGGGCCGATAACCCAGGTAGTGGCCGCCCAGCCAGTTCACCCACAGGGTTGTACCATCCCACAGCAGGGTGGTCTGGCAGTCGCCAGTGGAAGAACAGCCCTCCTGGAAGTAATCGATTTTCACCTTGACCGGCTCCCGGGGCTGGTGGAGGAAAGGCAGGAGGGTGAGGGGATCGGCCAGGAACCGGACGCCTTCCATCTCACTATGGAGATCATAAAAGGCATCCAAGACTTCTTGGTCAATGCCAAAGCTGAGAGAAGCGGTGAATTCTGTCTCGGCGCAGATTTCCGGTCTTTCTCCTGAGACATTTACCATCCGCTGAGGAATGATCCAGGCAAAGGGCCGGGGAAATACCGTCCACACCAAAAGACAAACGATTAAAAGCAGTAAAAAGCGTTTGGCATTTTTCTTCATGAGCTTTCCTCTTTCTATATCAGAGACAGCTGGCCCGGGAATTCCATCTATACGGCGTGGGACGGCCCGGTGGGGATATCGGCTCCTGCACAGCCAAAGCGTGGATGGGAAATCGGACTTACACCCTGTCCAGGATCGGCGTCCCCTGGTTCAGCCTGTCCAGCCCGGCCAGGATGTGGGCGGCAGCTTGGCCGGGAGCAAGCTTCACCTGCTCCCCGGTGGCCAGGTCCTTGACGGCGGCGAGGCCCTCCCGGATCTCGTCCTCTCCCAGGATGACGGCGTAGGGGATGCGGAGCTTGTCCGCATAGGAGAGCTTCTGCTTGAACTTCTTCCGCTCCGCCTGGATCTGGGTGCGGATGCCTGCCTGGCGCAGCTGGGTGGCCAGGGAGATGGCAGGGGCCAGGTCCTCGGTCATGGGGAGGATAAGGGCGTCGGCGGGGGCGGTGTTCAGGGCGTCGTTGAGATAGCCCTGGTCCTCCAGAACGAAGAACAGGCGGGTCAAACCGATGGAAATGCCCACTCCAGGGAGTTGTTTATTCGTGTAATATTCCGCTAAGTTGTCATAACGGCCGCCGGAACAGATGGAGCCGATCTCCGGATGGTCCAGCATGGTGGTCTCATAGACGGTGCCGGTGTAGTAGTCCAGTCCCCGGGCGATGGTCAGGTCCACGGCGAAGTGAGTCTCAGGCACGCCGAAGGCAGCCAGATATTTTGTCACCGCGTTCAGCTCATCCAGGCCCAGGTCAAAGACCTCGTTCCGGCCCCGGTAGCCCTCCAGGGCGGTCAGGACCTCCTCGTTGGTGCCGGTGATGGAGGTAAAGCTGAGGATCTCCCGGGCCTGCTCCGGAGAGAGGCCGGACTGCACCAGCAGCTCGGCCACCTTGTCCGGGCCGATCTTGTCCAGCTTGTCCACCGTGCGCATGATCTCGCCGGACTGCTGGGAAAGACCCAGCATGGCGTAAAAGCCGTTGAGGATCTTCCGGTTGTTCACCCGGATCTGGAAGCGCTTCAGCCCCAGGGCGGTGAAGGCCCGATAGATGATGGAGGGGATCTCCGCCTCGTTGCTGATGTCCAGGGCGCCGTCTCCGATGACGTCGATGTCCGCCTGATAGAACTCCCGGAAGCGGCCCCGCTGGGCCCGCTCTCCCCGGTAGACCTTGCCGATCTGGAAGCGACGGAAGGGGAAGGTGAGCTGGCCGTAGTTCAGCGCCACATACTTGGCCAGGGGGACGGTGAGGTCAAAGCGGAGGGACAGGTCGGTGTCTCCCTTGAGAAAGCGGTAGATCTGCTTCTCCGTCTCGCCGCCGCCCTTGGCCAGCAGGACCTCGCTGGCCTCGATGAGGGGGGTGTCCAGGGGGGTGAAGCCGTAGAGGGAGTAGGTCTCCCGCAGGATGGAGACCATCCGGTCGAACTGGACCTGCCGGGCGGGGAGCAGCTCCATAAAGCCGGACAGGGTGCGGGGTTGTACGTTTGCCATATCGATTCTCCTTTTTGGAATGGTTGGGGGAGTCAAACAACAGATCAGGGTGCAGGGTCAGCGGTTGATGTCGGGGTTGTCGGTGCGGCCGGCCAAGTAGTCCATGGAGACGTTGAAGTAGTCCGCCAAGGCGATGAGGCCCCGCATATCGGGACAGGCCCGGCCCTTTTCATAGGAGTAGACCGCATATTTTTTCAGCCCGATGACGCTGCCGACCTCTTCCTGAGAGAGTCCTTTTTCTTTGCGGAGGGCTCGGATCCGCTCTGCGAAATTGGCCATAGTTCCTCCCAATTTTTGCTTGACAGTAGCAAATGAAACCACCATACTAAAAGTAGTTTAAAATGCTACTTTTAGGGGGTTGACATAATGGAGCAGATATATGAAAAACTGTATGAAGCCTTTGTCCCGCCCTGGGCCACGCCGGAGGAGACCGCAGCCGGTGAGGCCGGTGAGCCCTATTTTGACCGGCTCTGCCAGCGTTTCCCGCCCCAGGAGGCGGAGGACATCTGGGACGCGGCGCTGTCAGCGGGGGCCGCTGGCAGGGAGGAATGCTTCCTCCGGGGCTTCCGCCTGGGGGCCCTGCTGATGCTGGACCTCCTCTCCGGCGGGGAAGGGGAGCGGGGGACAAAAACGCGCTCCCGTCCCCTGTGATTGGGACGAGAGCGTTTCAAACACTTCGTGGTGCCACCCAAATTCAGGCGTGCGGACACGCCCCTTTGACCCTGTGTTGCGGCAGGGGGACCGCGCCCGTCTCCGGGCCCGCTGGTGGCGCTGTCTTCTCCGGGGCCGTCTCCGTAAGGTCCTTTCAGCCGAGGGGCCTCTCTCTGTCCGGCGGTGTCCCGGATACTCATGCGCCGTCTTGGCGGTGGACGCTGTCCGCAGCCCGCGCGGGGGCGGGCCGGGGGAATGGGGAGAACGTCTCCCTCAGATGGCGAAGGGGATGCGGTTGGGGTTCATCACCTCGCGCCAGTCCAAGTCTCCCCGGGCCAGACCATGGATCAGCAGCTCAGCGGTGGCCACGTTGGTGGCCATGGGGACGGAGTGCTGGTCACACAGCTTGGAGATGGACAGCACGCTGTCGTCCAGCTCTCCGGAGCGGGGGTCGTTGAAGAACAGCACCATGTCGATCTCGTTGTAGATGATGCGCTGACCGATCTGCTCGATGCCGCCGTGGGCGTGGGACAGGAACAGATTGACAGGAAGACCGGTGGCCTCCGCGACCATGCGGCCGGTGGTGTTGGTGGCGCATACGGTGTGCTTGGACAGGACGCCGCAGTAAGCAGTGCAGAATTGGACCATCAGTTCCTTCTTATGGTCGTGGCTCATCAGTGCGATGTTCATGGTGTGGCAAACCTCCTTTATACAGATGCCGGAAGGGAGTTCAGCGGATCCGCATGATAGGGACCCGGCGCCCCTCCAGACGCTTGGCAATGTTCAGGCAGGCGTTGGCCGCCCCCTGCCGTCCGCCCAGGATCAGGGGCCGCCCCAGGTTGGCGGACAGCATCACCTGGGGGTCCTCCGGCACTACGCCCAGCAGTGGCAGGCCGGCGGTGTCCATGGCGTCGTCAATGGTGGTGCGCAGCTGACGCAGCAGCTTGGGCTGGATGCGGTTCATCACCAGATGAATCTGCCGCAGAAAGTCCAGCTCACCCACGGTGCGCTGGGCGTCCCGAAGGGAAGAAGCGTCGTTGGTGGAGACGACGATGGCCCGGTCGGCCCCGCAGCAGGCCATCCGGAAGCCGGCGCCCAGGCCCGCGGGGGAGTCGATGAGGACATAGTCATACAGGGATCGGGCGGTATCCAGCATGCGGCGGACAGCCTCCTCCGTCAGGGCAGGGGAGAGGGTCATGGGCGCGGTGAGCAGGGCCAGACCCGGCAGATCGGGGTGGTTCACCGCCGCGCGGACCAGAGGGCAGCGTCCCTCCGCCACATCGGAGAAGTCCATCAGGGCCCGGTCGCTGAGGCCCAGGGAGATGTCCAGGTTGCGCAGGCCGATGTCCATGTCGATGCACAGCACGCTGTGCCCCAGGCGGGCCAGACTGCCGGCCACACCCCCGGTAATGGAGGTTTTTCCGGTGCCGCCCTTCCCGGAGGTGACGACGATTGCGGTTCCCATGTGTGCGCAGACCTCCCATCACACCATTTTAAGTGTATCACAAATCCCACCCACGTCAATGGGTTTATGAGAAATTTTGAAAAATGGAGCCGAAAATCCAGGTAAAGCCCTACCCTCTGTACACTGAGGGTATCGATCCTGGGGGGCTGGCGGAGACATCGCTCCGGTCTCACAGCGGGGCTTTCTGGATCTTGGCCCACCGCCGGGGATAGCCCTTCAGGGTTGGGGCCACCTTCCGCAGGACTACCAGACGGTGAATGACGTCGGTGCCGGGAATGGTGTAGTCCCGGCACTCCTCCAGACGGGCACCCAGCAGCTTGATGCAGTGGGCGGCCTCCTCCAGCTCCCGGCCACAGTCCACCGACTTCATGGCCAGAAAAGCGCCCCCTACCTTGACATAGGGCAGGCACAGCTCACACAGCAGGCGGAGCTCGGCCACCGCCCGGGCAGTGACCAGCTCAAAGCTGTCCCGGAAGCCCTTCTCCAGAGCCTGCTCCTCCGCACGGGCATGGATGACCCGGATGCCGGTGAGGGAGAGCTGGGCGCTGACCTGAGCCAGCCAGTCCACCCGCTTGTTCAAACTGTCCAGCAGAGTGACCTGGAGGGAGGGGACCAGGATCTTCAGGGGCAGACCCGGAAAGCCGGCCCCGGTGCCCACGTCCAGGAGGGCCCTGTTCTCAAAGTCGGCGCAGGTGAGCAGGGCAGCGCAGTCCAGCATATGGAGCTGGGCCACCTTTACCGGGTCGGTGATAGCAGTCAGGTTCATCACCTGGTTCTTCTCCAGCAGGAGATGGCCGTATTCCGCCAGCTGGCTGGGGGCCTGCCCCGGCACCCGGTCCAGCAGGCCCAGATCCGCCAGACCGGCGGCAATGATGTCACGCATGGCTCGTTCCTCCAAAAATCAGGGCGCCCCGGTGACGAAGACGCCCACCAGGCTGAAATTGGACAGCAGGCCCACGATGCCCAGGGGGAGGGTGGCCAGCGCCGCCAGGAAGCACACCGCAGCCAGGGCGATGGCGGGCCATTTGCCGGGGCGGCCGGTGGTGCGCCAGCTGACCAAAGCCAGGATGCCCAGGCCGATCAGGCCGGGGACGGCCAGGAGAGGGGCCATGTTCACCAGCATGGAGCCGGTAAAGTAGTAATAGGTCATCATGGCCACCAGGATCACCATATAGACCACACCGATCCAGGCCATGGTCCGCTTCACCGGGGAGGCGGGGGTATAGGGTGCCGGGGCGTCTTGCTCCTCCTGCGGGGGGATCTTTTTTTCTTCCATCAGGTCCTCTCTTTCAGCAGGTCCCGGATCTCTGTGAGCAGCAGCTCTTCCTGGGAGGGCGCCGGGGGAGGTGCGGGGGTCTCCTCCTTTTTCCGGTGGAGGCGGTTGAGGGCTTTCACGAGGCAGAACACCGCGAAGGCCATGATGAGAAAGTTCAAGATGGCGTTGATGAAATTGCCGACCATCAGGGCACCGCCCCCGGGCAGTTCTACGGCCATGGCGGTCAGGGCGGTGTTGTTTCCGGCGATGATGCCCAGGATGGGGTTGAGAATATCGTTGACCAGGGAGGTGGTGATGTTGCTGAAGGCGCCGCCGATGATGACGCCTACGGCCAGGTCCATCACATTGCCCCGGGCGATAAAGGACTTGAACTCTTGGATGAAGGCTCTCATAAGCAAAAAGCTTCCTTTCTATTTCTTGAGGCTCTGAGATAGGGAGCAGCCGGAGAGGGCGGGGGAGAGGGGGAAAGCCTCTGCCTCTTTGCACCCGGAAACCCTTGCGGCGCAAGGGTTTCCGGGTGCAGACCGTTCTGGAGCGATTTCCAGGGGCGAAAATGATCCAAAGCCAGGGGCGGGGATGCGCTGTCCGCTGGAGACGGGTAAAACAAAACGTTATATTCCTTGAAAAAATTACAAAACGAAATTTTAAAGGCAGTCATCGCCCCCATTGGGGCACGGACACGCGATATAGCCGGAGAGAAGAGCTGGGGTCACTGCTTGGGGGTCAGCATCTGGGTGCCGCCCATGTAGGGCTGGAGGACGGCGGGGATCTTCACAGTGCCGTCCGCCTGGAGGTTATTCTCCAGGAAAGCAATGAGCATCCGGGGCGGGGCGACCACAGTGTTGTTCAGGGTGTGGGGCAGGTAGGTGCCCTTCTCCCCCTTGACCCGCATCTTCAGGCGGCGGGCCTGAGCATCGCCCAGGTTGGAGCAGGAGCAGACCTCGAAATACTTCTGCTGGCGGGGGGACCAGGCCTCGATGTCACAGGACTTTACCTTCAGGTCAGCCAGGTCGCCGGAGCAGCACTCCAGCTGGCGGACCGGAATATCCAGGGAGCGGAACAGCTCTACCGAGTAGCGCCACATCTGCTCGTACCACTTCATGGAGTCCTCCGGCTTGCACACCACCACCATTTCCTGCTTCTCAAACTGGTGGATGCGGTAGACGCCCCGCTCCTCGATGCCGTGGGCCCCCTTCTCCTTGCGGAAGCAGGGGGAGTAGGAGGTAAGGGTCTGGGGCAGAGACTCCTCGGGGATGATCTGGTCGATGAACTTGCCGATCATGGAGTGCTCGCTGGTGCCGATAAGATAGAGGTCCTCGCCCTCGATCTTGTACATCATGGCGTCCATCTCGGTCTGGGACATGACGCCCTCCACCACGTTGCCGTGGATCATGAAGGGGGGAATACAGAAGGTGAAGCCCTTGTTGATCATAAAGTCTCGCGCATAGGCCAGCACCGCTTCATGGAGCCGGGCAATATCCCCCATGAGGTAGTAGAAGCCGTTGCCGGAGACCCGGCCGGCAGCGTCCATGTCGATGCCGTTGAAGGACTCCATGATCTGGGTGTGGTAGGGGATCTCAAAGTCAGGGACCACAGGCTCACCGAAGCGCTGGACTTCCACATTGCAGCTGTCGTCAGGGCCGATGGGGACGGAGGGATCAATGATATTGGGGATCTGTAGCATGATGTGACGGATCTGCTGCGCCAGTTCAGTCTCTTTGGACTCCAGCTCAGCCAGCCGGTCGGCGTTGGCCTTGACCTGGGCCTTGACGGCCTCGGCCTCCTCCAGCTTGGAGGGGTCCTTTTTGGCCTGGCCCATCAGCATACCTACCTGCTTGGACAGGGCGTTCCGGTTGGCTCTCAGCTCATTGGCTTCGCTGACAGCGGCCCGGTTCTCCTCGTCCAATGCCAGTACCTGGTCCACCAGGGGCAGTTTGGCATCCTGAAACTTTTTCTTGATATTTTCCCGCACTGCATCGGGGTTTTCACGAATAAATTTGATATCCAGCATGGGGATCGCACTCCTTTTTTATCTTAACAGAATGGGATGAGCTCCTGTGGGGAAATTGGGCGAAAATAAAAATGTTTCACGTGAAACCTGGCCGGCGGAGATGTCCTGCCATCCGGCCTAAAGCCGGTCAGTACAGGGCGTCCCAGATCTCCTGATACCGGTCGGCAGGGGAGAAGCGGCCGTTATCGGTGTAGCTCTCCTGGGGAAGATAGCTCTTCAGGGGGGCCTCTCCGGAGGAGGTGTCCTCCAGTACCGCGATCAGATCACGGCAGAGGGAGTAGCGGCCCCGCACATAGGCCTCATCGATCTGCCAGAAGTAGTCCATGGCCTCCTTGGTGCGCTCCAGAACCTGTCCCTGCTGCTCCCCGGCGGCGGTCAGGCTGTCGATGGTCCCCAGCAGGGTGTCGATCTGTTCCTGGAGGTCTTGGATCTCATTTTTCAGGGCGCCGTTCTCCTCCAGGGCGCTCTGGGCGGTCTGCATCCCGGAGAGGGAGTCCTTCAGATCAGAGACTGAGGAGGTCAGGTCCCCCAGCGTCTCATTGCTGCGGCGCTGGTCCATGGCGTAGGTCATCAGCAGCAGGGCAAAGGCCGCTGCAAAGAGGATAGTGATGTAGAGCACCACCGACTGCCTGCGCCGCCGCTGCTGGCCAGGACGCTCCTCCTTGGGAGGACCGCCTGCCTGGGGGGCGTTCTGCGCCGGCTTCTGGGGATCAGCCATGGCTCTGCACCTCCCCGGCGTTCAGCCGCTCCAGAGCCTCCAGCAGAAGCTCCAGATCCTGGCTGTTGTAGTATTCCAACTCGATCCTGCCTTTTTTGCCTCGGTGGGCGATGTGGACCTTCCGGCCCAACCGGCCGGAGAGATTCTTTTCCGCCTCCCCGAGGTAGAGGGCCAGACTGTCCCCCGCCTGCTTAGGCGGGGCCTTCTTTTCCCGCTGGAGGGCCTTGACCAGTGCCTCCGTCTGGCGGACGGAGAGCCCGTCGGCAATGACCTTCTTGGCGGCCTGCCGCTGGAGCTCCGCCGTGGGGGCGCCCAGCAGGGCACGGGCGTGGCCGGCGGAGAGCTGTTCCTCCTCCACCAGCTTCAAGAGGTCCTCCGGGAGGGCCAGCAGCCGCAGGGTATTGGTGATGGCAGGCCGGGATTTTCCCATCCGATCCGCCACCTGTTCCTGTGTGAGGCCGTATTCCTCCATCAGCACCTGATAGCCCCGGGCCTCTTCGGCCGGGTTCAGGTCCTCTCGCTGGAGGTTCTCGATCAGGCCCAGCTCCATCACTTTGCGGTCATCCGCCTCGATGATGACTGCCGGCACCTCCGCCAGGCCGGCCAGCTTGGCGGCCCGCCAGCGGCGCTCACCGGCGATGATCTGGTAGTAGCCGGAGGACAGACGGCGCACTGTCAGCGGCTGGATGATGCCGTGGACCCGGATAGACTCTGCCAGATCAGCCAGGGCATCCTGGTCAAAGCGCTTCCGGGGCTGATTCAGGCCGGGCTGTACCTGGGAAATGGGGAGGGAGACGGAGCCCTCTCCCTGCGCTTGCAGGTCCGGGTCGCCCAGCAGGGCGTTCAGCCCCCGGCCCAGGCCCAGCTCTTTGGTTCGCTTTGCCATAGTAGCTCCTTCCTTATAAAAATAACAGTGGAGATCAAAATTCAGCCGTCGGGGCCAGACTTACGGCCCCGGCGAAAAAGCGGGGGAGAGCTCAGACAGGGGCCGCCGTGGGGTGCTTGGCTGCGATCTCCTCCGCCAGCAGCCGGTAGGCCTCCGCCCCCCGGGAGTAGGGGTCGTAGGCGGTGACGGGCTTCCCGTGGCTGGGGGCCTCGGATAAGCGCACATTGCGGGGGATGACCGTGGCGTAGACCTGACCGGGAAAGTGACGTTTAACTTCCTCCGCCACTTGAAGAGAGAGATTGGTGCGGCTGTCAAACATGGTGAGCAGCACGCCCTCTAACACCAGCCGGGGATTCAGTGAGCGTTTGACCAAGCGGACGGTAGAGAGCAGATCGCTCAGTCCCTCCAGGGCGTAGTACTCACACTGGACCGGGACCAGCAGGGAGTCAGCGGCGCACAGGGCGTTCACTGTCAGCAGCTCCAGAGAGGGGGGGCAGTCCACAAAGATGAAGTCGTAGCCGGGAGAGAGGACCTCCAGGGCCTTTCGGAGCAGATGCTCCCGGTCCGGCAGGGCGATCATCTCCACGCCCGCTCCGGCCAGCGCCTTGTTGGAGGGAAGCACGTCCCCGTAGTGTGTGGTGACTACGCCGCGGCGGGGATCGGCCCCATTGATGAGCACGTCGTAGACATTTGGGGAGGCGGTGTTCTTGTCCACTCCCATACCAGAGGTGGCGTTGGCTTGGGGGTCGAAGTCGCACAGCAGTACCCGCTTTCCCAGCGCGGCCAGGGCGGCGGTGAGGTTGACGGTGGTAGTGGTCTTGCCCACGCCTCCCTTTTGATTGACGATAGCGATGATCTTGGCCATGGGGCGCCTCCTGAGTCGAAATGGCGGACGGGTGTACAGCAGACTTCCGCAGAGCTTTATTATATCAACCGAGGGAACGCATTTCAACTCTTTTTCCCGTTTTTCCGGCCTGGTAGCGAGAAAAGGCGGCGGACCGCACAGGGGCGGCCCGCCGCAAGGGGAGAGGTGCAGACAGAGGGAGAGAGCCGAGACCGGGCCTGCCTCCAGGCGATCTGGCTTCGGCAGGCGATGGGGAGGAAAGGGGAGATAGGAAAAGAGAATGTTTCACGTGAAACATTTTTACCGAATGGCCTGGGGAATACGGATGGTGAGCAGGATCTCTCCATCCTTATCCTGGCGGTCACAGCGGGCATCCACCCCGGCAGACCGCATTAGGGCCATGCTCCGAGTCAGAGTGTTAAGAAAAAGGCGGACATCCTTCACCACAAAGGTGCGTTTGGTTCTGGTGCGGGGAGGAGGGGAGAGAAGCTGATCTACCAAGGCGTCTGTCTGGGCCACGGTGAGCTGCCGGGACAGGATCTGCTCCAGGGCCTTCTGGCGCAGGCTGGGGTCCTCCAGCCGAAGCAGGGCCCGGGCATGGCGCTCAGTGCAGCCGCCGTCCCGCAGGGCCCGGAGAGTGTCCTCCGGCAGCTTCAGCAGGCGCAGCTTGTTGGCCACGGCGGACTGGCTCTTGCCGATGCGCCGGGCAGCCTCCTCCTGGGAGAGATGGTAGACAGAGATCAACCGGTCCAGGGCCAGGGCCTCCTCCCAGAAGTCCAGGTCCTTGCGCTGCAAGTTCTCTACCAGAGCCAGCAGGGAGGAGCGCTGGTCGTCGATCTGGAGAGAGATGCAGGGGACCTCTTCCAGTCCTGCCAGCTTGGCGGCCCGGAGCCGCCGTTCCCCGGCTACCAGCTCCCAGCCGTCTGCCCGACGGCGCACAGTCAGGGGCTGGAGCAGCCCCAGAGCCTGGATGGAACCAGCCAGCTCCTCCAGTTCCTGGGTGCCAAAGACCCGGCGGGGCTGATTGGGATTGGGTGAGATGGCGTCTACAGGGAGGAACAGCACCCGGGGACTGTCCAGCAATCCCTTCTTTCGCAGCAGCTGCATTCTGGATACCCCCTTTGATCCTTCCGCTGTTATAAAACAGCTTGTCTTGATATCCATATTTTACCATAAAAAAATAAAAAGAAAGTTGGATTCTGTCGCAGTTGTGGAAAATCCAGTGGAAAAGTTGAAAAAAGAAGGGCTTGGCCCGGGAAATTACAGGGGGAGAAAAAGGAAAGAAAGACCTTGTAAGTTTCCTCCATATCATATATACTGAAAGAGAGCAGTCAGAGAGGGAGCTGTAAACAGATGCGGCCCAAAGTGAGGAAAGGGCTGCATGGACGGAAAGGAGAGCTGTCAATGAACAAGAAGAAACTTCCCCTTGCATTTTGGATCTTCATCGGGCTGGTGGTCGGCATCGCAGTGGGCCTGGCCCTGATGATGGTGCCCAACGGACTGGACATCGCGAAAAACTACATTCTGCCCTGGGGCACGATCTTCCTGAACCTGCTGAAATTCATCGTGGTGCCCATCGTGCTGTTTTCCATCGCCTCCGGTGTCATCTCTATGCAGGACATCGGCCGGGTGGGCTCGGTGGGAGGCAAGACGATCGTGTATTACATGTGCACCACCGCTTTTGCCGTGGTGTTGGCCCTGGTGCTGGCCAGCGCGGCCAAGGGGATGCACATCTTTGCGGCCATGGAGACCTCCGGCCTGGCCTATGAACCCCCGGCGGGCCAGTCGCTGATGCAGACCATCATCGACATCTTCCCCTCCAACCCCATCACGCCGCTGGCCAATGCCTCCATGCTCCAGGTCATCGTCATCTCTCTCCTGGTGGGCTTCGGCATCCTGCTGGCGGGGGAAAAGGGGCTGGTGGCCGCCCAGGTGGTGGACAGCTTCAATGAGGTGTCCATGAAGATCATGGACCTGATCATCAAGCTCTCGCCCATCGGCGTGGCCTGCCTGATCTGCCCGGTGATCGTGGAAAACGGGCCCAAGATCCTGGCTCAGCTGGTGGCGGTGCTGGCGGTGGCCTATGTGGGCTATATCGTCCACGCCGTGGTGGTGTACTCCAGCACGGTGAAGGCCCTGGGCGGCGTATCCCCCATCGCCTTCTTTAAGGGGATGGCCCCTGCCATGATGATGGCCTTCTCCTCCGCATCCTCGGTGGGCACCCTGCCCTTCACCCTGGAGTGCTCCGAGCGGCTGGGGGCCCGGAAGGAGGTCGCCTCCTTCGTGCTGCCCCTGGGCGCCACCATCAACATGGACGGAACTGCCATCTACCAGGGGGTGTGCGCCGTTTTCATCGCATCCTGCTATGGGATCGACCTGACCATCGGCCAGATGGCCACCATCGTGCTCACCGCCACCTTGGCGTCTATCGGCACTGCGGGCGTCCCCGGCGCCGGCATGGTGATGCTGGCCATGGTGCTCCAGAGCGTAAATATCCCGGTGGAGGGCATCGCGCTGGTGGCCGGCATCGACCGGATCTTTGACATGGGCCGCACCACCATCAACATCACGGGCGATGCGGCCTGCGCAGTGGTGGTCTCTAAGATGGAGGACCGCAAGGTGGCCCGCACCAAGAGTGTTTTGGGCTGATCAAAGAACAGAGAGCGGGCCCCGGACCAAATGGTCCGGGGCCCGCTGCTTTGTTTGAAGGGCCGGTATGCATGGAGGCCATAGGTCGATGAAAAAAGCAAAATAGTCCAACGTGGGGACATCTGCTAAAATAGGGGGCAGAAGAAACTTAAAATTGGGCAGAGTGCTCAATATAGAGGAAAGGGTGAAGAGACCGATGCGGATGCAGGGAGAGGAATTCAACATCCAGGCCAACGGTGTGGAAATCCACGGGGTCAGGATGGGGCAGGGGGAGCCGCTCCTCCTCCTCCACGGGCACCCGGAGACCTGTCTGATGTGGCACAAGGTGGCGCCCCAGCTGGCGGAGCGCTTCACGGTGGTGGCCACCGACCTGCGGGGCTACGGGGACAGCGGAAAGCCGGAGGGGCTGCCTGACCACAGCAACTACTCCAAGCGGACTATGGCGGAGGACCAGATCGAGGTGATGCGGGCCCTGGGCTTTGAACGCTTCCACGTCATGGGGCATGACCGGGGGGCCCGGGTGGCCTACCGCATGGCGCTGGACCATCCGGAGGCGGTAAATAAACTGGTGCTGCTGGATATCGTGTCCACCTATGACATGTACAGCCTCTCCACCCGGGAGTTTGCCAAGGCGCTGTTCCAGTGGTATTTCTTTACCCAGGAGGCCCCGCTGCCGGAGGACATGATCCTGTCCAGCCGGAAGCAGTTTTTCCGCTATTCCCTGCACATTGCCCGGTATCACTCGGAGAACGACACCTCAGCCGAGGCATTTCCCCAGGACGTCTACGACGAGTATCTGAGGCACTACAACGTGGAAACCATCCACGCCATCTGTGAGGAGTACCGGGCGGGGGAGACGGTGGATCTGGCGCTGGACGAGGAGGATTTGCGGGCCGGGCGGAAGATCCGGGCCGAGACCCTGGTGTTGTGGGGGGCAAACGGACTGGTGGAGCGGTTCTTCCGCCCCCTGGAGTGCTGGGCCAAATTTGGAGACCACATTCAGGGACACAACCTGCCCTGCGGCCATTTTATCCCTGAGGAGGCCCCTCTCCCCATGCTGGAGGCGGTGGAAAACTTCCTTTGACAACAGACGCAAGAGAAAGACAGCGCCCCGCCGTGGAGAGAGTCCGCGGCGGGGCGCTGTCTGGTTAAAAGAAAACATGAAAATGTCACATGAATACATGAGAAAGTCGTATTGGAAGTTAAAATTGTTTAATATTACAATTTGAGTTAACTTCAAAAGAAAAAAGTGGTCAAAAGAAACAAATTTTCTTTTGGAAAAATTTTGCACAAAATTTTCAGACCTGCTGAGGCCTGAACGTGCAGTGGAAGGGAGCGGATGAGAGAGGCACAGTTGAAGCAGAGGAAAACGGTGAAAGGAGAAATGTAAAAAATGAAGCGATTGTCAAAGCGGATCATTTCTTCCGTGCTGACCGGCACCATGCTGTTGTCGCTGCTGGGTGGTAGCGCGCTGGCGGTGGAGCCGGAGGGGGGCCCGGAAGAGGAAGTAAGATCTGGGCAGCCGGTCATGAGCGACGTGGTGAGCATCCAGGCTTACACAGAGGAGACCGAGACCGGAAATGAACTGAAGCAGATCGAGATCGTCTATAAAGAGGGGACAGATCTCAGCGGACTGAATGGGGAGAGCTACCTGTTGGAAGGGCGCGGTCCCCAGGACGAGGAATTTACAGAGATCCAGATCCAGGAAGTGACAGTCGACGAGGAGAGCGCTCTCCTCGTGGTTGGTGGCTTCACCACCAACCACGAGGAGAGCGCTCTCCTCGTGGTTGGTGGCTTCACCACCAACCACGATATCTCTGAGGGCACAGAGGAAGGGATGGACCTCCGCCTGCGCCATACTTGGGAGGAAGAGGATTCCGCCCTGTTGATGAGCAGGGGGGAACCCTGGATGGAGATGAAAAAGGAGCAGCCGGCCTCTGAGGACGAGCAGCCTGAGGACGAAGAAGAGCCATCTGGACCGCCTCAAGACGGGGAAGAACTTATCCAAGACGGAGAGAAGCTGACTCAAGAGGGCAGTCAGCCGCCGGTAAGCAATGGTCTGGAGCCGCTGGTGAATTCGGAAGAATTGACCGTGGATGATATTACGAGCATCCAGGCCTTTACCAAGCTGAACTTCTATGGACAGCGGCTGTATCAGATTGAGGTCACCTTTGCGGAAGGCACTGATATGGAGGCAGCCGAGGAATTGGACTATAAGGTCTGGGACCGGGCCTTCCAAAACGGTGAGTTTGAGGAAGGCACTGCCTATATTGACGATGTTTCAGTGAGAGGCAATACCGTTACCCTGTCCTTTGACCAAGGGCCTGCGGATAACAAGCCCTTTGGGATGCTCTGTACTGCCAGCTGGGCGATTGCAGAGGAGTTCGATGAGAACGGGGACCCGGATGGATATGAAGTATATGCCGGAAGAAGTGGAAAGCCCTTCAATTACTTTACCCGGCAGGAGCTGGATCTGATCCTGGCCATCGGCGCGGACGCTGAAATGGAAGACGGACTCAGCCTGACAGACGGATATGGTCATTACACGGGCGGAGACGGCGTGTGGGAAAAAACAGTAAACGACGTCTATGATGACTATAAGCTGGCCTATGTGGAGGCTGTGGATGACAGCTACTACACGGCCTTTCAGGGGAAGGTGCCCGTCCACTATCAGGTGCCTGACAGCTACGACGAGGATGAAGGGATGCCCCTGGTCCTCTATGTGACTGGAAACGGAACCTCTTACTGGGAAGGCTTCGATGATCAGGGCAATCTTCAGGCCAACAACCTGGGGACTAATGTGACCTACGACAATGCTACCGAGGCATGGCTGGAGCTGGACAGTGCGATCGTGGGTAGCCCTGATGTGCACTCCCAGAATAATAAGGCAGCTGGGGAGGAAGTAGCACACGCCATTGGGTGGTTCCAGGAGAACTACAACATTACCAAAGTGATCCTGATTGGCAATTCCAACGGCACTGGAATCTGTTCCCAGACCATGCGGGACTTTCCGGAGCTGGTGGATGTGTTCATCTGCAACAATGGCTGGATTGGAGATGGTCCGAATCGGACCATTTTTACAGAGACCTGGCCTGAGGAGAGCCTCCAGAAGATTGCGGAAGAGGGCATTGCAATCTGGGTCATCCAGGGTGAGACTGACCCGCTGGCAAATCCGATCAACTCTCTGAAATCCTATCAGGGATTGATTCCCTATTATCAGGAGGCAGGATGGTCTGACGAGTGGATCGCGGATAATCTTCGGATTTCTGCCTTCAAACACTACAAGTTTGAAGAGTGGGGTGTTAATGACCACTCCTGTGTCAAAATGAGTTCTTGGTACTACATCGATGAGCCTTATCTGGATGTGTACAAGGACGAAGATCCTCTGGAAGTGGGCGAGACCTACCACATGGAGGATGCAAGAAATGAAGAGGTCCAGCAGTTCGAGTACGTGACCTATGCGGAGAGTATCAGTGATTGGGCGCTGAATGTGGCAGGCAGTGGAGACAAGCCGGCTTCCGAAGAGCCCACCCCCATTGAAGACACTGAGAAAGCGGACGCCAGCATCGGCTCCTATCAGCGGATCAATGGATACTTTACCTACCAGATCAGCGTAAACGACAGCGCCCGCGGGGCGGACAGCCGGGAGATCGAGGTCTACATCCCTGAGGGAGCCCGTCAGCGGGAGTACTGGATCAGTATGGCGCTCCCCTCCGGCGTGGACAGCACGGAATTCCTGGAGAAGTCCGGCTGGTTTGACATCGCGGACGAGACGCTGGCCTGCCTGCTGATCATGAAGCCCGAGAACGGGACCTGGGGCAGTGCGGAAGACGAGCTGGCCTATGTGGACGCGGCTATGGGCACCCTGGTCAGCAGCGGGACCTATTACTCCGCCTTCACCTACCACTATCTGGTGGGCTACGGAGACGGCGCCCCCGCCCTGCAGCTGTGGGCCGCCCAGAACCCCCTGAAGATGATCAGCCAGGTCTATGTGGATGCTCAGGCGGATGCGGCTTATGATGCTCTGCTGGAAGCGGCCGGTGAGACCCAGGTGGGAAAGACGCCCCAGCCCAACCATATGGATTTCGAGGGGTACACCGACAAGGATGGCAATCAAATTACCCAGAAACGGACCTTTGAGGCCCAGCACTACAACGATATCCCCATCCCCACCTGGTTCGTAGGCAATACCAGCGAATCCCTGATCGCCTATTGGAAGGATGTCAATGACTGCCTGCCGACCGCAGACCCCGACAGCGATTACGGCCAGGTCTACTGGCAGGACAAGGCAAACTCTAATGCCATCGCCACCTCCTTCAGCGATGTAAAGACCCAGGTGGCGGTGCAGAATGAGTCTGTCTCCGACATGGCCGACCCCGCGCTGACGGAGAACATCAACTCCTTCCTGACCTACTACAGCGGCTATGACAACAACTCGGTGTACGGCCACTTCATCACCCAGCGCCTGCCCTACACCAACCAGGACACCGACAGGGTGCTCTACCGGGACCACATGTGGGAGGGCACCAACCGGACCTACATCATCTATATCCCCAACAGCGTGAAGTCCAGCGGTTCTCCCGCGCCCCTGGTGGTGACCACCCACGGCGCCGGTCAGACCGCCATGGTATTCCTGGAGGCCACCGACATCAAGGAGGCCGCCGACAAGTACGGATTTATCGCGGTCACCTACGACCTGACCGGCAACGCCGACTATATGCTGGACCTGCTGGAGCTGGTCAAGGACGACTGTAAAAAGGCGGGCGTGACGGTGGATGAGGACCGGATCTATGGCTACGGTCAGTCCGCCGGCGGCGGAGCCACCGCCAACACTCTAGCCCAGGACCCCAGAACTGTGGAGCTGTTTGCCGCATTCGGCATTACCTCCGGCGTTCGGACTACGGCCCAGAAGAACGGCTCACAGCTGGTGGTGCCCTTCTACGCCATTTACGGCGAGTACGACTACTGGCCCATGAAGCTGGGCGCATTGGAGGCCGGGGAGTGGACCGGTTCTCAGGGAGCCAAACAGTGCACCTGGACGACCGACACCCAGACCTATTGGGCGCAGAGGCTGCTGGGAAAGACCCTGGACGAGCTGGTAGCTACGCCCAAAGTGGAGAGCGGCATCACAGAGGAACAGATCGGCTCCCAGCAGGCCCCCATCAGCCTGATCGTCAATCCAACTGAGGCGGAAAACCGCTATAAAAACTACATCTGGTCCAGGGACTTCGGCGGCGGCGAGGTGCCCATCTTTGTATGGAGCCAGTGCTACGGCCGGGGCCACAACCTGGTCCCCAGTGACCTGAACGAGCTGTGGGAAAACTGGTTCAGCAAGTGGGAGAGAGGCTCCGACGATCATACCCTGCTGTACTATGCAGATGGCGTAGGAAGCGGTCAAGCATTGGAAGTTGATCAGACGCCTGACTTTGACAGCATCACCAACCTGGAGAAAGACTGGTCCCAGGCGGCTCAGCTGCCCCTGACCGGCTGGTACACCAAGAACATCGACGTGGACGGCGAAAATGACTTTGCCGATGACGCCCGCACCGTAAAGGTGTACATCGCCCCTGAGGCCTCCATCCGCTCCTACTTCACTGTGGTGGCTGTGCCGGACGATGTAGATACCTACGAATTCCTGCGGGACAATGGCTGGTTCGAACTGGCTAACGCGAAGGGCGAGGGCCTGTTCGTGCTGGAGCCCGGCGCGGGGGGCTGGGGCTCTGCCCAGGATGAGAGCGCCTATGTGGAGGCCGCTATCGCCTTCCTGAAGAGCGGCAACAACATCCATAAGCAGAACGTGTTCTCCACCTTCGGTGAGTTCTACCTGGCAGGCTACGGCAAGGGCGCCGCGGCGCTGGAGCTGTGGGCGGCCGCCAACCCCATCTTTGTCATCAGCCAGGCCTATGTGGACGGGACCAGTGCCGGTGCGGATGCCCTCACCGCCGTGGCCAGCACTCCTTATGACGGAAAGAGCTCCAACGGCGATATTACCGATGTGCTGGATGAGACCCTGGAGCAGGTAGGCATCGGCGGACGGATCGCCCCCAAGGATGTGCCCGTTCCCACCTACCTGGCGGGTTACACAGGGAGCGAGAACTATTGGCAGTCCGCCAACGACTGCGCGGCCACGGAGACCGGTGCCGGTGTGTACTGGCAGGATATTGCTTCCAAGGCCTATGCCACCGAATACGCCAACGGCCAGCTGAAGGAGGAAGGAGCGGAGCACGGCATCTCCAAGGTGGAGATCGCGGGCACAGGTGCAGACGCGCAGGCGATCTATGAGTGGCTGTCCGACTATACCCGCTATGACAACACCTTCCCCTATTCCAACGCCATTGCCCAGCGTCTGGACTACACCTCCGCCCGGGTAGCTGCCCAGCAGGATGCCAAGGACGGCCAGGTGAAATCCACTCTGTCCGACGGCACCCAGATCTGGGGCCAGGAGGATATAAAGATCGCCGGTCACGGCACCGTTCAGGCAGGCGTGATCGCGTTCAGTGACAACAGCGGCGACGAGAAATGGGACCCCCGGGAGTATATCCTGTATATCCCTGAGGGCTTTGAGGGCAAGGAACTGCCTATCCTGATGCTCTATCCCGGCAACAGCCAGACTGACTCTATCTTCATGGACTCCACCCTGTGGTGGCAGCTCGCGGAGAAAGAGGGCATTGCTCTGGCCTTTGTGTGCGAGACATACAGTTCCAGTCCCAGCAGCGTGTCCCACGCCGACTCCGACAAGTTCTATCAGTCTCTTGTCACCTTGATGGAGGAGAAGATCGACGGCAGCTATGCCGACCTGGACTTCAACCGGATCTATGGTTCCGGCCAGTCTGCCGGTTCGGCGGCAACCCAGGGCTTTGCAGTGACCAATCCTGAGTTCTTTGCGGCAGTTGGCTCTACCTCAGCGGCAGCTGCAGAAAAAGAAAATTCTGCCTTTGAGACCATTCCGACCATGCTCATTGCAGGTCAGATGGACCTGGGGGATATGCCCAAGGGCTTTGAATCCACCTCTCTGCAGAACTGGGCTAAGTATATGCTGAAGGCCAATGGGATCGATAAGGAGTTCACGGCCGAAGATGCAGACCAGCACTTCAGCGCTGACAGCCGTCATCCGGATGTGTACAGCTGGACGAAGACTATCGATGGTGTGGATGTACCGTTGGTCCAGTGGGCTCTGTGCCTGCTGCGTCCCCACAACTGCTATCCCAGTGATATGCCCGTCCTGTGGGACTTCATGGAGCACTTCAGCTTTGTGAAGGGCAGCGATGGCTCTCTCACCCGGTATTACAGCCCCTCCGCCTTTGAGAAAAATGACGCGGTGAAGATCGACTATATCCCCGGCGCAGTGACCCCGGATGACGATGACGATGATGACGACAGCAGTTCCTCCAGCTCCAGCAGATACACCGTTTCTGTCGGCGCCGGCAGCGGAAAGGGGACCGTGTCCGTCAGTCCCCAAAATGCATCCGAGGGCACCAGAGTGACCATCACCGTGACTCCCGCCTCCGGCTATGAGGTGGACGACGTCACCGTGACCGACCGGGACGGAGACGATGTACGTGTCACCAAACAGAGCGATACCCGCTATACCTTTACCATGCCTGACTCCAAGGTAGAGGTGGAGGTCAGCTTTGTGAAGACAGGGGAGACGGTACAGGAGCCTGATACCATGACCTTCTCCGATGTCAAGGCCGGAGACTGGTTCTATGATGCGGTTCTCTATGCCTATGAGAACGGACTGATGTCCGGCACTGGCGCCGCTGCCTTCAGCCCCAACCAGACCCTGACCAGAGCCATGGTGGCGCAGGTCCTGTACAGCATGGAGGGAGCTCCGGCTGGTGGAACATCCACCTTTACCGATGTGGCTGCGGGCACCTGGTATGCCAGTGCGGTCAACTGGGCCGCTGCCAACGGTGTGGTCAGCGGCTACGGAGACGGGACCTTTGGCCCCAACGACAACGTTACCCGGGAACAAGTGGCGATGATCCTGTACAGCTTTGCCAAGTCCAAGGGATACGATGTGTCCGAGAAGGCCAGCCTGTCTTCCTTTGCCGACATGTCCAGTGTCAGCACCTATGCACAGGAGGCTATGAGCTGGGCTGCCGGCGCCGGATTGATCTCCGGCATGGGCAACAACACGATCGTGCCCCAGGGCAGTGCCACACGGGCTCAGTTTGCAGTTATGCTGATGCAGTTCTGCGAGGAGATCGCAAAATAACAGAAAATAGCATACTTATTGTAATTGAAAGGCTATTAAAGTACAAAGAGGATTATTGAAATAGCAGCACGGCGGCCGGCGTCAGGCATCTCTGGATGAGATGTGTTGACTGCCGGCCGCCGTGCTTTAAAATAAAATTGTTTGCAAATGCAAAAATGCCTTGACAAATATTTTCTGCAAATGTAGAATATAGACACAGAATATTCTGCATTTGCAAAAAAGGAGGGAACCAGATGGGGGAGAACCGTCATCTGCCGGAGTCGGAGCTGGACATTATGCTGGTGGTATGGGGGGCGGGGGGCCCAGTGTCCGCCCCAGCCATTCTGGAGGGGCTGGAGCGCCCGCTCACGGCCAGTGCCCTGCACAGTTATCTGAAGCGGCTGGAGGAGAAGGGCTTTCTATCCTGCAAAAAAACTGGTAAGGTAAACACCTATACAGCAATGGTGGCCCGGGAGGACTATCAACGCAGCGAGGGAGAGAGCTTTCTGAAAAAGCTCTACGGCAGTTCCATCTCCCGGTTCGCGGCGGCGCTCTACGACGGAAAGAGGGTGGAACCGGCGGAGCTGGAGGAGCTCCAGGCACTGCTGGACCGCCTGAGCGGGGGAGAGGAGACATGACGGCGCTGGTGGAGCGGGTGGTCTGGGTCTCCCTCGCCACCTCCCTGCTCCTGCTCCCGCTGCTGGGGCTGAGCGGCGCCATCCGCAGGCGCTACCGGGCAGGGAGCTGCTACCTGCTGTGGCTGGTGCTGGCCCTGCGCCTGCTGATCCCCCTGCCCGTCCCGGTCCCGGTGGGGACCGCTTTGTCCCAGGTGGTCCCTGCGCCAGCGGCGGAGGAAACACTCGTCCCCCTTCCGGGGATCTCGGGTCCCGCGTCCGTCCGGGGACCGCAGGCAGGCGGAGCGGGAGGCGCCGCCGAACTGACCGAGGCGCTCTCCTGGCTCTGGGCGGCGGGGGCGGTCCTCTTCCTCGGCGTGGGGGGCGGGGGCTACCTGCGGGCCCGAAGAAAGATCCTAGAGGGCAGCCAGGCGCGGGCGGGAGACCAGGCGGCGCTGGAGGCCCTGGGTGGGACGGTGCCGGTGCTGCGAGCCGGGGTGGACACCCCCATGACCCTGGGCCTGCTGCGCCCGGTGATCGTGCTGCCGCCGGAGGTGCCGGAGGCGGACCTGCCCCTGATCCTGCGCCATGAGCTCTGCCATATCCGGCGGAGGGACCTGTGGTACAAGGGAGTCATGCTGCTGGCAAACGCGGTCCACTGGTTCAACCCCCTGGTGTGGCGGATGGCCGGACAGGCGGGCCGGGATCTGGAATTGTACTGTGACGAGGCGGTGGTGGAGGGACAGGACAGCGGCTTCCGCCGCCGCTATGGACAGGTGCTCCTGCAGGCATCGTCAGGGGGCGTGACCGCGGCCCTGACTACCCGGCTGGGGGGCACGGAGATGAAAGGAAGGATCATGAACCTGTTTTTACAAAAAAAGAAGGGGACCGCTCTGGTGGCGGCTGTGGTGTGCGCCGCACTGCTCTGCGGCGGCGCGGTGGCCTGGGGGCCCTCTTCCGCCGCCGGGGCCCAGGACCTTCCCCAGGAGGCGGCGGCGCGGCTCCAGCAGGTGACGGAGAGCGTGACCCTCAACGAAGAAGGGAGCCAGGTGCGCTTCACTCTGCCTGAGCTGGAGGAGGGAGAGGACTGGAGGGTGCAGATCTCCGGCCGCTACGTGGCGGCGGACCAGGTCTCCATGAGCGTCCACCTGGACACGCCGGGCGTCTGGGAACCGGGGCGCTCCTATGAGATCCCAATAAAGCCCAGGCTGCGGCAGGCGGAGGGAGAGGGATATTACACCCAGCTGACCCTCCACATATCTCTGGTCCGAGGGGAGGACAGTTGGGACGGGGAGGCGGACCTGCTGGCCCTGGCGTCACAGCCCCAGGGCGCCGGGAGCGGCTGGCTCTGGCCGGTGGAGGGGTATCATACCCTGTCCGCCCTGTTCGGCGGCCGGGTCCACCCTGTGACCGGACAGAGGACAGACCATACCGGCATCGACATCCCGGCTCCGGAGGGGACGCCGGTGCTGGCCGCCGCCTCCGGCACGGTGGAAGCGGCGGGCTGGGACGGGGAGGGCGGACTGGGTGACCGGGTGATCCTGGCCCACGGGGGCGGCTGGACCACCACCTACGGCCAGCTCTCCCAAATCACGGCAGTGACGGGGGAGACGGTGGAGCAGGGGGAGGTCATCGGCTATGTGGGCGCCACCGGGAGGGCCACCGGCCCCCACCTGCACCTGGAGCTGGCGGAGAACGGCGTCCCCACGGACCCGGCGGCCGCCTATCCGGGCCTGGAGCTGTCTGTGACCGGCAGGTGACAGGGGGCTCCTCATTCCCCAAAAGGCGCAAAAAAACCCCCGGCGGCGGGAAGCTCCCGCCGCCGGGGGTCCTCTTATGCCATCTCGTGGCTGGTGAGCAGGGACTGCTTGATGTCCCACAGCTTCTGGGACAGGTCCACGTAGTAATTGTGAGGGTTCTCAAAGCGCTTGACCTCATCCCACAGGGCGTCCACCTGCCGCTGGCAGTAGGCCCGGCTGGTCTGGAGCTCCGGCACCTGATAGACCAGCTCGCCTCCCCGGAAGATAGGGACCAGCAGCTCCCGGGCCTCGATGTTGGTGTACACCTTCCGCTTCCAGGTGGCGGCCGGGTCAAAGAGCTCCAGGGGATGGGTGAAGTCGATCTCCTCGTCGTGGACGCAGATCAGGTCGGCCTCCGCCTTGCCGGTGTCCCGGGAGAAGATGCGGTACACCTTCTTGAAATGGGGGGTGGTGATCTTGGCGGGGTTTTCGCTGATCTTGATC
The DNA here is from genome assembly GCA_003112755.1 of Lawsonibacter asaccharolyticus. NCBI lineage: Bacteria > Bacillati > Bacillota > Clostridia > Eubacteriales > Oscillospiraceae > Lawsonibacter > Lawsonibacter asaccharolyticus. Next base: position 1,428,495 of record BFBT01000001.1, read on the forward strand.
TTGGGGAGGATGTGCCCCTGGTCATCCTCGATGGCGGACAGCTTATACACGCCGCCGAAGACGGGCTCGGAGCGGGAGGTGATGAGCCGCTCGCCCACCCCGAAGGAATCGATGCGGGCTCCCTGGCGGATCAGATCCCGGATGATGTACTCGTCCAGGGCGTTGGAGGCCACAATCTTGCAGCCGGTGAGGCCGGCCTCGTCCAGCATCTCCCGTGCTTTCCGGGACAGATAGGTCAGGTCGCCGGAGTCCAGCCGGATGCCGCACTTGGTGACGCCCAGGGGCTCCAGCACCTCCTTGAAGGCACGGATGGCGTTGGGCACGCCGGAGCGCAGTACATTGTAGGTGTCCACCAGCAGGGTGGCATTGTTGGGGTAGAGCTGGCAGTAGGTCTTGAAGGCGGTGTACTCGTCGGGAAACATCTGCACCCAGGAGTGGGCCATGGTGCCGGTGGCGGGGGAGCCGTAGTGCTGGTCGGCCATGGTGCAGGCGGTGGCAGAGCAGCCAGCGATGTAGGAGGCCCGGGCGCCCAGGATGGCTCCCTCCGCCCCCTGGGCCCGGCGGGAGCCGAACTCGGCCACCGGACGGCCCTCCGCCGCCCGGACGATGCGGTTGGACTTGGTAGCGATGAGGCTCTGGTGGTTCAGGCACAGCAGCACGAAGGTCTCGATGAACTGGGCCTGGATGGCCGGGGCCCGCACGGTGAGGATGGGCTCCCCAGGGAAGATGGGGGTGCCCTCCGGCACGGCCCAGATGTCGCCGGTGAAACGGAACTGGCGCAGATAGTCCAGGAAGGGCTCGGCAAAGCAGCCCTTGGAGCGGAGGTAGGCGATGTCCTCCTCGTCAAAGCGCAGCTTCTGGATATACTCGATGACCTGGGCCAGCCCCGCCGCTATAGCAAAGCCTCCCTGGTCCGGGACCGAGCGGAAGAACACGTCAAAGTAGCAGATGCGCTCGCCCAGTCCGGTCTGGAAGTACCCGTTGCCCATGGTGAGCTCATAGAAGTCGCACAGCATGGTCAGATTTGTCTTTTCTTTCATCCCTGGGGATGCCTCCTCTTCGGGGAGGGGATGCTCCGCTCCCGCCCCCGCGGGTGTCAACACCCGTGTGTATTTTCATTATTATACCTGGAAAAGAGGGAAAAGGCAAGGGAAAAGGGCGCGGGGCCCGGCTTCAGCGGGGGATATCTCTCCAAACCTCCCCCGGAAGGTGGTGCGGCAGATGCCATGTCGGACAGGGAGGCTCTTCCTGATACTGGAATAAGGAGTTTCCCCCGCGGGCATACTGAACGGGAACCAGTTCAGAAAAGGAGGTAATCTCATGCCAAACAAAGCAGAGACCTTCGCCCGCAGTGAGACCCACATCAACCTGATGCGGGCCTTCGCGGGGGAGAGCCAGGCCCGGAACCGCTATACCATCGCCGCCGGTATGGCCAGAGAGAAAAACCTGTACGTGGTCCAGCAGGCCTTTCTGTTCACCGCAGACCAGGAGCTGACCCACGCCAAGCAGTTTTACCGGCAGCTGGCGGACCTGTCCGGCCAGACCGTCCGGGCGGACGGTACCTATCCGGTGGACCTGTATCCCGACCTGCTCTCCCACCTGCGGGCGGCCCAGCACAATGAGTTCCAGGAGTGGGAGCACGACTACGCCCACTTCGCCAAGACAGCCAGCGAGGAGGGCTTCCCCCTGGTGGCCAAGCTGTTCGACTCCATTGCAGGCATCGAGCGCATCCACGGCGAGCGGTTCGGCCGCTTCGCCGATCTGCTGGAGCGGGAGGAGCTGTTCGTCTCCTCCGTGACCTGTCAGTGGATGTGTCTGAACTGCGGCTATGTGGTGGAGTCCACCATGGCCCCTGCCAGCTGCCCCGTGTGCCACCACCCTCAGGGCTATTTCGTGCGCATGGAGATGGTGCCCTTCCACTGATCCCCCAGACTAAGACAGGCGCGGCCCTCCTGGAGAGCAGGAGGGCCGCGCCTCTTTTAGGACGATCGCTGCAATATATGTTGCAGCGATCTGTTAAAGTGATTGACTCGCTGCGGCATTAGGAGTCCGCATCCTCTTCTATAACCTGTTCATACAAAAGATAATACTTTTCCTCCAGTTTTGCATAGATCTTCGTGTCATCCGTTTCATTGGCAAACAGCTCAGTTCCCGGGTCTAAAGAGTTGGATGTGAAATTTTCTTCTGGAATTTCCTCGGTTTGGGGCACACGCTGCTCCACCTCTCCCCATAATATCCATCCGTCTGGCAGTTTTGTGACGGCTCTGAACCGTCCTAGGTCATGATAAAGACAATCATTCACATAAATGAGAGGGGGATATATATGCGGCGTACTGCTTGCCGCTTCCTGGGCAGAACAGCCTGTGATGGCAAGGAATAAAAGTGCGAGGCCGGCGACAAATCGCTTCATTTTTTCAAATCATCCCCAATTATAAATTGGCTCCGCCCATATATTACCAATCTATATGATATTTGTAAATAAGAATTTTTACATCGTAAAATTTATATCTGCGCCCGTTGTCCGGCACCATTTCAATCCACATTTAATCGATTCTTTATTTCCTTTCAGGGAAATTTATGATATACTGTCCCGGCATGGGGCGTTGTCCCCAAAAAACAGAAAAAGGTGGGAGACCCCTTGGAATTGAATTTTGACGCCCTGGTGGTGGGTGCGGGCTATGCCGGCGCGGTGTGTGCCCGGGAGCTGGCTGAGCGGGGCGGAAAGCGGGTCCTGGTGCTGGAGCGCCGGGACCACATCGGCGGCAACGCCTATGACCGGCTGGATGAGGCGGGCGTGCTGATCCACCAGTACGGCCCCCATATTTTCCACACCAATGACGAGGCGGTATTCCGCTATCTGTGCCGCTTCACCCGGTGGCGGGACTACCAGCACCGGGTGGTGGCCGACCTGCCGGCCCCGGACGGCGGCCGGATGCAGATGCCGGTGCCCTTCAACCTGACCTCCCTGCGGAAGGCTTTCGGACCCGAGGAGGGGAAGCGTCTGGGGGAGAAGCTGATCGCCGCCTACGGCGCAGAGAAGAAGGTCACCATCCTGGAGCTGCGCCAGAATCAGGACCCGGAGCTGGCCAAGGTGGCTGACTACGTCTATGAGCACGTGTTCGTCCACTACACCATGAAGCAGTGGGGCCAGACCCCGGATCAGATCGACCCCAACACTACTGCCCGGGTGCCTGTCTTCCTGTCGGAGGACGACCGCTATTTCCAGGACGAGTATCAGGGCATGCCCCTGAAGGGCTACACCCCCCTCTTTGAGGCCATGCTGGACCACCCCAACATTACTGTCCGGCTGGGGGAGGACGCCATCCCCCACCTGGGACTGGACGGGGACGTGCTGACGGTGGACGGCGTCCCGTTCCAGGGGCCGGTGGTCTACACCGGCGCGGCGGATGAGCTGTTCGGCCGCCGCTTCGGCCCCCTGCCCTACCGCACCCTGGACTTCCGGTTCGAGACCCTGGACCAGACCTGGTTCCAGAGCCGGGGCACAGTGAACTACACTGTGGACCAGCCCTACACCCGCATCACCGAATTCAAGCACATGACGGGCCAGGAGCTGGAGGGCAGGACCACTATCGTGAAGGAGTTCTCCCGGGCCTACACCGGCGCGCCGGAGGAGACGCCCTATTACGCCATCATCAATGGGGAGAACAACGCACTGTATGCCCGATACCGGGCGCTGGCAGAGCGGTTCCCCAACCTGCACCTGCTGGGCCGCCTGGCGGAATATAAATACTACAACATGGACGCCATCGTGGCCCGGGCGCTGGAGCTGGCCGGACAGCTGATCTGACCCTGCGGCCCGGACCGCGCCCAAAACCTGACAGACAGGAGAAAGAAGTATGGATAAGCTGATCACCTTTGCCGTCCCCTGCTACAACTCGGCGGCCTATATGGACCACTGTGTGGAGACGCTGCTCCAGGGGGGCGACGACATCGAGATCATTCTGGTGGACGACGGCTCCACCAAAGACGACACCCCCGCCATCTGCGACCGCTATGCCCAGCAGTACCCCGATATCGTCCGGGCCATCCACCAGGAGAACGGCGGCCACGGCGAGGGAGTCAATCAGGGTATCCGGAACGCCCGGGGCGTCTACTACAAGGTGGTGGACTCCGATGACTGGGTGGACGTGCCCGCTCTGAAGAAGGCCCTGGACAAGCTGCGTCAGTTCGTGCGGGACGGCAAGCTGGTGGATATGCTGGTGTGCAACTACGTCTATGAGCATGTGGAGGACAACACCCAGCGGGTGATGCACTACCGCAATGTGTTTCCCCGCAACCGGGTATTCGGCTGGGAGCAGATCGGGCGCTTCCGCCCCTCCCAGTATCTGCTGATGCATTCGGTGATCTACCGCACCCAGCTGCTGCGGGACTGCGGGCTGGAGCTGCCCAAGCACACCTTCTATGTGGACAACATCTTCGTGTATCAGCCCCTGCCCTCGGTGCGGAACATCTACTATCTGGATGTGGACCTGTACCGCTACTTCATCGGCCGGGCGGACCAGTCCGTCAACGAGACGGTGATGGTGGGCCGGGTGGACCAGCAGCTGCGGGTCACCTATCAGATGATCGACTCCCACGACCTGCGGGTCCTCACTGCAGAGCAGCCCAAGCTGGGGCGGTACATGTTCAATTATCTGGCCATGATGATGGCCATCTCCTCCATCTTCCTCACCATCGCCGACACCCCCGAGTGCCTGGGGAAGAAGACCCAGCTGTGGGAATATCTGCGGACGGTGGACACCGGGATCTATCACAAGATGAAGTACCGGGCCGTCTCCGCCTTTACCAATTTCCCGGGTTATCAGGGCCGGCGGCTGTCGGTGGGCCTCTACCGGCTGGCTCGGAAGATCTATAAGTTCAACTGAACGCCCAGTTTGACAGCGGGCCGCCCTTTTGGCGGCCCGCTGTGTATTTTGGGCCCCGCCGGCAAGTTTTCCCCCTCCATCGACACGCATGAGATTGACACCCGCCCCTGGGGCGGGTATGATAAAGGAAAGAAAGCAAGAGGGGGAGATCTGAGATGCCCACCAAACGCCTGGCCTGCCTGCTGACCTGCCTGCTCCTGGTCCTGACGCTGCCCGCCTGCGGCGGGAAGGGGGCTGCCAGCGAGCCCGAGGGCCCCAACGAGCCCGCGGTGTCGGTCCTGGTGCCCCAGCCGGAGCCTGAACCGGAGCCCGTCCTGCCCTACACCAACCCCCTCACCGGCGAGGGCTGCGAGGTGGATGTGGGCGCCCGGCGGCCCATCGCTGTCATGCTCAATAACCTGAAGAAGGCACTGCCCCAGGTGGGGGTATCCCAGGCGGATGTGATCTATGAGATCCTGGCGGAGGGGGGCATCACCCGAATGATGGCCGTGTTCCAGGATGTGGCGGGGGCGGGAGAGATCGGAACGGTCCGCTCCGCCCGGGACTACTATGCCTCCCTGGCCTATGGACACGATGCGGTCTACCTCCACGCCGGGGGCAGCCCCCAGGCATATGAGTTCATCAAGAGCCGGGGCGTCACTGCCCTGGACTGCGTCAACGGCCCCTATGAGGGCACCCTGTTCTGGCGGGACCAGGAGCGTCGGCGGAGCGCCGGCCTGGAGCACTCAGTGCTCACCTCCAGCGAGACCATCCAGGAGCTGCTGCCCACCTACCAGCGGGTGCGTCTGGACCACGAGGAGGGGTTCCAGGTGGGCTGGACCTTCCAGGAGGGTCCGGAGGCCGGAGGAGAGGCGGCGGAGATCCTCACCGTCCCCTTCTCCACCTATAAGACCGGCGTGTTTGAATACGACCCGGACAGCGGGCTGTATCTGGTGGAGGAGTACGGCGAGCCCTATGTGGACGGGAACACCGGAGAGCAGGTGGCGGTGAAAAACGTGCTGGTGCTCTATACCGATGTGTCCCAGCTCTCAGGGGACAGCGCGGGCCGGCTGAAGGTGCGCACTACCGGCAGCGGCGGCGGACTGCTGGTGCGGGACGGCCTGGCCTGGCCCATCACTTGGGAGCGGGAGGGAGAGAGCGACCGGCTCTCCTTCTATCGGGAGGACGGCCAGCCAGCGGCTCTGGGCGTGGGCCACAGCTACATCAACATCGTCAAGACCGGCACGGAGGTGACTTGGGCGGCAAAAAGCCCGGAGGAGGCCGGATGAGCAAAGATTTTACTTGAAAAAATGCGGATGGGAATGCTATACTGAGAGATAGATACAGGTCACCGCCCGGAGCGGACGGGGACCCATACAGGCAGAAGGGGGAGCCCCCTGAGCATATGCCGGGAGAGGATGTGGGAACGCATGGAAGGCCGAAGTCGCCATCGGGATCGGGACGACCGCTGTCACGAACGGGGGGCGGCGCAGAACAGGGGCCTGCTGCGGTCCCGCCGCGCCGCCGGTATCTGAACAGATCGGGGGATGGGAAGCCCCCGCCCCTTTCGTGTGCGGCCACAGGGTCGAAGTGCATCTGAAAGACGGCAGGAGCCGAAAGCGGGGCTCCGCCCAGCCTGCCGTTTTCCAGATGTCCGTCGCCCTTGTGGCCTTTTTGCGTCCCGAATTGTTCCAAGCGATGAACAAAAGGGGGAAATAACGCATGCACGAAAACTATGACCTGGACCTGCTGCTGGAGCTGGTGGAACAGCGGAAGTTCCGCAGCATGAAGGAGCTGCTGTCCCAGATGAACGAGGTGGACATCGCCGAGTTCCTGGACGAGCTGGACGTGGAGCAGGAGATCCTGGTCTTCCGCCTGCTGCCCAAGGACACGGCGGCGGAGGTGTTCACCTACCTGGAGAACACCGAGGACCAGGAGAAGCTGATCGGGGCCCTCAGCGACAGGGAGCTGCGGGAGGTGCTGGACGAGCTGTACCTGGATGACACGGTGGACATCATCGAGGACATGCCTGCCAACGTGGTCTCCAGGATCCTGCGCAACACCGACGCCTCCACCCGCAGCCAGATCAACCAACTGCTGAACTATCCCAAGGACTCCGCCGGCTCCATCATGACCACGGAGTTCGTCTTTCTCCACCCAGACGCCACGGTGGAGGAGTCCTTTGCCCGCATCCGCAGCGTGGGCATCGACAAGGAGACCATCTACACCTGCTATGTCACCCAGAACCGGGTGCTGCTGGGGGTGGTCACGGTGCGGCGGATGCTGCTGTCCTCCTATGAGACCCGCATCCGGGACATCATGGAGACTAACGTCCTCTCGGTCAACACCCATGAGGACAAGGAGGACGTGGCCCAGCTGCTGAACAAGTACGACCTGTCCGCCATCCCGGTGGTGGACGGCGACAACCGGCTGGTGGGTATCGTCACCTTTGACGACGCCATGGACGTCATTGAGGAGGAGACCACCGAGGACTTCGAGAAGATGGCGGCCATCCTGCCCTCAGATAAGCCCTACCTGAAGACCGGCGTGCTGGAGACCTGGCGCTCCCGCATCCCCTGGCTGATGCTGCTGATGCTCTCCGCCACCTTCACCGGCATCATCATCACCAGCTTTGAGAGCGCCCTGGCGGCCTGTGTGGTGCTCACCTCCTTCATCCCCATGCTCTCGGGCACCGGCGGGAACTCCGGCTCCCAGTCGTCGGTGGCGGTGATCCGCGCCCTGTCCCTGGATGAGATCGACTTCTCCGACCTGGTGGCCGTGGTGTGGAAAGAGATCCGTGTGGCGGTGCTGTGCGGCGTGTGCCTGGCTACCGCCAACTTCGTCAAGATGATGGTGGTAGACCGGTGGCTGATGCACAACCCGGAGGTCACCCCCCTGGTGGCCCTGGTGGTCTGCCTGACCCTGGTCTTTACCGTGCTGTGCGCCAAGGTGGTGGGCTGCACTCTGCCCATGGCGGCGGAGAAGCTGGGCATCGACCCGGCGGTGATGGCCTCCCCCTTCATCACCACCATTGTGGACGCACTCTCCCTGCTGATCTATTTCTTCTTCGCCACCTGGATCCTGCCCCTGTAAGTGCGCTCCCTGCCGGCCTTCTGACCGGCGGGGATTTTTATATCTGGAAAGGGGAACTGAGCAGCTGGGATCAAGCGGCGGCGGAGGAAATGGGGTATCATAAGGGGGAAGACACATTAATGGAAGGAGCGGTGGAAATGTATCAGTGGGAGCGGCAGATCCAGAGCATCGTGGACGAGATAGACCGGTGTATCCGGCAGCAGGACAGCGAGGCGCTGACCCTGCAGGCCCTGTCCCGCAGGCTGGGCTACTCAGAATCTTATACCACCCGAAAGTTCGGGGAGATCTCGGGCATGCGGCTTCGGGATTATCTGCGGGGCAGGAGGCTGGCCGTTGCCCTGAAGGAGGTGCGGGACAGCGAGAAAAGCCTGCTGGACATTGCGCTGGCGTATGGCTTTTCCTCCCAAGAGGCGTTCACCCGGGCCTTCCGGCGAGCCTATGGCGTGCCCCCGGGGGAGTACCGGCGCAACCCCAGGCCCGTGGTGCTGCGTACCAAGCTGCGCCCCATTGACCGGTACTTTTTCGGTACGGAGGAGATAGGCATGATCGGCTCCTGCCAGGGGGTGAAGATCTACTTTGTCACCATCCCTGCCCACAAATTCCTGTATCTGGAGGACCGGGAGAGCAACGGATACTGGGACTTCTGGCAGAGACAGGCCGAGATCCCGGGGCAGGACTACGACACCATCTGCGGCCTGCTGGACAGCATCAAGGGAAAGCTGGACGACAGCGGCGGGAGCGAGGCCAACTGCGGGAGCGGCCAGATCATGGCCTACCGGAACGACCCGAAAGGCCGTCTGTGCGGCTGGGGGATCCCCCGGACCGAGTGCTGGGGGGTGAGGCTCCCCTCGGATTACGGGGGCGGGGTGCCGCCCCAGCTGCGGCTGATGGACGTGCCGGAGGGGGAGTACGTGGTGTTCGAGCATGGGCCCTTTGACTACGAGGGAGAGAACCGTGTCGTGGAAGAGAGGATCGAGGCCGCCATGGCCGGCTTCGACTACACCGGGGCTGGCTGCCGCCTGGATCTCACCCCCGGGCGGCTGATGTATTTTTACTATGACCCCGGGCGGTGCTTCAAATACGTCAGGCCGGTGGAGCGCCTGGAGGGCGGGGCGTCCGGACAGGGGTGAGGAGAGCGGAACAGGGACGGGGGCCGGGAGACCGGGCCCCCGTTTTTTTGCCCCCGGCAGGGGGGCCGGAACTTTTTGGGAGCGCGGACGTCTAAAGGAGCAGAGACAGCAGGCAGAAAATTTTCCGTTCCGTGCAGCAAAAGGGCGGGCTCATCCGTCTGAAGGGATAGAAAGGGGGGAGCAGGGGATGTCTCAGATATCCAACCGGCCGGTGGATTGGGAGACGCTGGTGAAAGAGAATGAGGACCGCCTGTACCGGGCGGCGCTGGCCATCCTTGGGGACGCCCAGGAGGCGGAGGACGCGGTGCAGGACACCTTTTTAAAATTTCTGGAAAAGGCTCCGGCGGAGTTGGACAGTCCTCCCGCCTGGCTGATGCGGGTGCTGGTGAACGGGTGCCGGGACCGGCTGCGGGCCGCCTGGCGGCGGCGAAGCGTCCCCCTGTGGGAGTCCCTCCCCGCCCCAGAGCCGGAGGAGCGGCAGGAGCTGGAGGAGATCTTTTCCCTCCCGCCGGCAGACCGGGCTGTCATCCATCTGTTTTACTACGAGGGACTCTCCACCGGAGAGATCGCCCGGCTCACAGGACAGGCGGAGGGGACCGTCCGGTCCCGGCTCTCCCGGGCCCGGGCCCGGCTCAGGCGATTGCTAGAAGGAGAAACAAAATGAATCAATACAAAAAGTATATGGACCGGCAGGGGGTATCCCCGTCGCTCCACGCCCGGCTGACAGCGCTGGCGGAGGGTGACGGGCCCGCCCCTGCGGGGCGGGCTCCCCACCGGTACCGGTGGGGAATACTGGCTGCCTGCTGTGTGCTGGCAGCAGGACTGGCCTGGGCCGGCGGCGTCCGGCAGCCGGATGGGGCCGCCCAGGCTTACAGCATGGACAGTGCCGGGATGCAGTCCGCCCAGAGCGGGGCCGCGCACCAGGGGAGCTCCGAGGCCCTGGAGGAGGATGAAAAGCAGCTCTCGCCCCCTGTGTGGGCGGTGAACTACCCGGACATTGGGACGCTGTACCGGGGGGAGGAGGGCCTGGGGGCAGCCTTGACAGACCAGGCCCCGGCAGCGGAGACACGGAGCCGGGCGCTGACTCCAGAGGAGCTGACCGCCCTCTTTCGGGAGGATCTGCTTCGGGAGCTGGGCTGGGACTGCGGCCAGCTGGGGGGAGAGGCCCTGTATGACGCTTCGGGGGCCCTGCTCCGGGTCACGGTACGGGGGGGCGGAGTCGGGGAGGAGGCGCAGACCTCTTTCGCCCTCACCCTGGCTCCGGGAGACCTGCCCTCCCCAGGGGAGGCCGTCCCCGGCGGGACAGTGACGGAGGTGAACGGGACAGAGGTCACTGCCTGGCGACTGACAGGGGACCTGGACGGAGACGGCAGGGCAGAGGGGCTGTGTCACAGCCAGTTTCTGACCGGAGACATGTGGGTCGTCCTGGAGACTGAGAGCCGGGCGTCTGCCGGGGCGGAGGAGCCCTGGGAGGAGGCCGCGCGATGGAGTGACAGCTTCCTCTCCGCCGTTCTGCAGGGGGAAGGAGACGCCCTGACGCTGGACCATCTGCTGGAGGCGGAGCCGTAAGAAAGGAGCGGAGAGAGATGAAAAAATGGATCGTTCCGGCGGCGCTGGTGTTGATGCTGGCGCTGGCTGCCTGCGCTCCGGCCTGCGTTTCAGAGCGGGCCCCGGCGGGGGGAGAGAGCAGCGGAGCGGGGGAGACCACCGGGACCCAGGTCCTCTCCGATGGGGAGAAGGCCCTGGAAGAGCTGGCGGAGCCGCCGGCGCTCACCGTATCCTGCGGCTGGGACCAGATCACCCTGTCCTGGTCGGGGAACGCCAGCTGGAGCAAAGCGGGACCGGATGGGGAGGGGGAGACCTGGATTGCCTGCGGCCTCCACCCCCTGGACAGTCAGGAATACCCGGTCCTCTATACCGGCATCCCCGCGGGGGCGGGACAAACAGAGGGGGGAGGAGTGGCCTCCCTCGCCCCGGCGCTGACGCTGGCCTTCGAGGTCCAGCCCACACAGGTGGCCCTCCGCCGCTGGCCCGCTGAATATGTGGGGCGGACCCAGGAGGGGGAGGACCAGGCGGAGACCCTGGAGGCAGAGAACGGGACCGTTCTGCTCCCGGGGGACGGGGACTGCGTGTATGAGATCTGCGCCCAGTGGGGTGATGTGGGCTCAGCCAGCTATGTGTTCCGCACCCGACCCCAGACCCGGCCGGAGCCCCTGACTGGCCTGGCGGAGCTGTACTGCCGGGCCTTGAGGGACCTGTGGGAGACTGATCCGGGCCTGAACAGCGGCGCGGAGCTGCTGGCCTTTGACTGGACCGGCTGCACCGGTTTGACGGAGCGGGAGCAGGAGGGGGTCATGGAGACCTTAGGTGCCGAACTTGGGCTGGACACCCGCCGGGGCACCCTGGAGGAGCTGGCGGAGGAGGGTCTGATCCGGGCGGACCCGGACAGCGGCTTTGAGGAGTTCCCCGCCGGGCTGCTGCTCACCGTGGAGGACAGCATCGAGGCGGACGGGAGACACACCTTTTCGCTCCAGAAATACCGCTCCAGCCTGGGGGCCTACTGTTTCTATGACTGCACCGCCCGGCAGGAGGGGGACCGCTGGAGCTATGCCGTGGGGGCGGAGATGATCTCCTGAAGGGAGGAACCAATTTTTAAAATTTTTAAAAGAGAAAAAGTCCCTCTTGCCGAATCGAGGCGAACTGGTTATACTGGACAGGTATATTGCCGAAACAGGAAAGAGGGGAACAGCTCTGGCACGCATACAGACACAGCGGGGAGGAAAGCGCCGAAAGCGCAGCCCGCTTTTTCGGATCGGAATGGTGCTCTACGGAATACTGGTGGCTTTATCCGCCGTGATCGTGGGGGTGTACGCGGTGTGGAACCTGACGGTCCGGCCGCCTGAGATCCCCCAGGAGCCCGACCCGGCCCCCCCCGCCGGCAGCGGGAGCCAGGCGGCGGAGCCGGTGGAACAGGAGCAGCCCGCAGGACGGCAGCGGCGGGAGGATGTGTACAATTTCGTCCTTCTGGGCCGGGACAGGGAGAGCGCCAACACCGACACCATCATCGTGGTCAGCTACGATGTAGCCAACCAGAAGGTGGGGATGATCTCCATACCCCGGGATACGGCGGTAAACCGGGACTGGAGAAAGGACCCCAAGATCAACGGAGCCTACGCGGGGGCGGGGGTGGATGTGCTGAAGGAGGAGATCGAGCAGACCTTCGGCATCCCCATCGACTACTACATCTATGTGGACCTGAAGGGATTCGTGGCCCTGGTGGACGAGCTGGAGGGGGTGGACGTCTATATCCCGGAGGAGATGAACTATGACGACCCCTATCAGGACCTGCACATCCACTACACCAAGGGCCAGCACCACCTGAACGGTCAGCAGGCCATGGAGGTGGTCCGCTTCCGCCACAACAACGACGGGAGCGGTTACACCGACGTGGGCCGGGCGGAGATGCAGCGCCAGGTGCTGGTGGCCCTGGCCAAGAAAGTGGTCTCCTGGAACTCCCTGACCAAGGTGCAGGAGTTCGTGGAGATCTTCCAGGAGTATGTCAAGACAGACCTGTCCACCACCGACATGCTCTACTTCGCCAGCCAGGCAGTGGGAGTGGACCTGGATACCGGCATTACCCAGGGCACTCTGGAGGGCCGGGGCGAGGGCGTGGTCCGGGGATACAAATACTGCTTTGTCTTCCAGGCGGAGGACATCCTGCCCACCCTGAACGAGCTGGTCAACCCCTACGACCAGCCGCTGACCGAGGAGGATCTGGATCTGCCCCAGGCAGAGTACTACTGGAACGGCACCGTCATCGACTGAAACGAGAACACCGCGCCCTCCGGCCCAGAGCCGAGGAGGCGCGGTGTTTTCTATTGCGGCGGTCCGCTAGGCAGGGAGCTCTTCTGACTCCAGGGCGGGAGCGGTGCATCGGAGGATGTTGAGGTCATACAGCCGGATCAGAGCAGCCGCCAGCACCAGCAGGGAGGCACGGGCATTGCGCCCGGCCGAGGCACAGGCTGCCGCCCCCTGGGATCGAGCGGTGCAGAGAGTCTCCAGGGACAGCAGAAAAAAGTAGCTCAGGGAGCCAACCACCAGGGCGGAGACGGCCAGCCGGGCCGGGATCAGGTCCGGCTCCGGGATGTCCTCTCCAGAGAGGAGGGAGAGAAGGGCTCCGCGCTGCCGGGAGAGGATGGCCCAGGAGAGGGCGGTGGCCCCGGTGAGGAGAGCCAGGAACAGCAGAGAGGTGTCCAGGGTGTTCAGCTGGCCCCGCAGGGCGTCCCATCCCGTCTGCTCCAAGCCCGGCACCCCCGTTTCCACCATGTTTTACAGCCCTCTATCCTATGCCGCCCATGGGGAGCGGGTGAAAAAAACGCCTCCCTGGCTGAAGGACCGGGGAGGCGCAGTCAATTCAGGCGGGAGAGCCGGTCCAGCACATCCTGGAACCAGCCGGGGAGGGGACACTCCAGCTCCACAAGCTGTCCAGTGGAGGGATGGGTGAACCGCAGCCGCCGGGCGTGCAGGCACTGGCCGGCCAGGCCGGGCACCGGCTTTTTGCTGCCGTAGACCACATCGCCCAGCAGAGGGTGGCCGATGGAGGCCAGGTGGACCCGGATCTGGTGGGTCCGTCCCGTCTCCAGGCGGCACTCCACATGGGTGAAGCCCGGGTAGCGCGCCAGCACCCGCCAGTGGGTCACCGCCTCCCGGCCGTTCTGCCGGTCGACGGCCATCCTCTTCCGGTCCACAGGGTGTCGGCCGATGGGGGCGTCCACGGTGCCGCGATCCTCCCGCAGCCCGCCCACCGCCACCGCCTCATAGACCCGGGACAGGCTGTGGTCCTGGAGCTGGGCGGCCAGGGACAGGTGGGCCCGGTCGTTCTTCGCGGCGATGATCAGGCCGCTGGTGTCCCGGTCGATGCGGTGGACGATGCCGGGGCGCAGGGTGCCGTTGATCCCAGAGAGGGTATTTCCACAGTGATATAGCAGGGCATTGACCAGCGTGCCGTCCGAATGGCCGGGGGCGGGGTGTACCACCATCCCCACCGGCTTGTTGACCACGATCACGTCCCCGTCCTCGTACACGATGTCCAGGGGGATATCCTGGGGGACCAGGTCTACCGGCTGGGGGGCGGGGATGTCCACCTCCAGCACGTCTCCGGGGGCGGTGCGGTAGTTTTTCCGCACCGGCCTGCCTGCCAGCCGAACCGCGCCGGCCTCCAGCAGCCGCTGGGCGGCGGAACGGGTCAGGTCAGGCACCACCCGGGCCAGGAAGGCGTCCGCCCGCTCGCCGGGACGGTCAGCGGTCCGCGTCAGCGTGCTCATGGAGGGTCCCCTTTCCTTCCAGCTTCTCATAGAAAAAGACATAATAGACGCAGGCGGCGATCCCGCCCACCACCACGCAGATATCGGCCACATTGAAGATGGCGAAGTCCATAAAAAGGACGTTGAACATGTCCACTACATAGCCCTGGAGAGCCCGGTCGATCAGATTGCCCACCGCGCCTGCCAGGACCAGGGTGAGGGCGCAGCGGCCGAAGGGGTGGGCAAAGAACTTCTTCCACACCGCCACGCCCAGCACCACGGACATGACGGCGGAGATCAGGGTGAGCAGCCAGGTGTGCTCCTCCAGCATGGAGAAAGCGGCGCCGGTATTTTGAAAGTAAGTCAGCTCCACCAGGTGGGGGAGGAAGGGGACATGCCCCCCCAGGGGGATGTTGTGGCTGACCAGATATTTCACCAGCTGGTCCAAGGCGACAAGGGCGGCGGCGAGCACAGCGTAGGGCATGGTGGTCCTCCTTTGGACAGCTCCCGAAAAGCGGGAGTTTTTGTTTTATTTTAGCACCTCGCGGCCGGGAGCACAACAGCGAAATGGGGAAAATCGGCTGGAAAGGGCCGCAGGGGCGGCGCTTCGCTTGCTTCTTGGGGCAGACTATGATAAAATGATACAAATTCCCGCACAGGAGCGGGCTTTTGGGGGGAGGGCAGACCTCCCCAGCTGATTTGAGGCCGCGCCGGGGAAAGGGCGTGTCTGGTCCGCGGAGCACCGCGGGCGGTGAGAGGGGGCCTTGGATCGGACCAGACATGCGGAAAAGGATGAACAGAGATATGGAAATCAACGGCGAGATCGTCAACGACAAGGTCCGGTACGCGGACCTGAACCTGTCCCCGGAGCTGATGCGGGCCATCGACAAAAAGGGCTATGTCCAGGCAACCCCGGTCCAGGCGGGGGCCATCCCCTACTTCATGGAGTGGAAGGACGTGATCGCGAAGGCCCCCACCGGAACGGGCAAGACCTTTGCCTTCGGCATCCCTATGGTCGAGCACGCCGATCCCCAGGGGACCCAGGTCACCGGCCTGGTGCTGGCCCCCACCCGGGAGCTGGCCATCCAGATCCGGGACGAGCTGCGGGACCTGTGCGCGTTCAAGGAGGGGGTGCGCACCGTGTGTCTCTACGGCGGGCAGCCCATCGACAAACAGATCCTCCAGCTGAAAAAGGCCCCCCAGATCGTGGTGGCCACCCCAGGGCGCCTGATGGACCATGTGAAGCGGCGCACCGTCCGGCTGGACAAGGTGGAGACGGTGGTGCTGGACGAGGCCGACCGCATGCTGGACATGGGCTTTGTCCGGGATGTGACCCGCATCCTGGACCTGATGCCCAAACGGAAGAACCTGGGCATGTTCTCCGCCACCATTTCCCGGGAAGTGATGGATATCTCCTGGGTGTACCAGCGGGACCCGGTAGAGATCACGGTGCGCGCTGACCAGGAGAACAAGCCGGATATCCTCCAGTACCGCCTGGAGGTGGAACGGAACCGGAAGGTGGACACCATGGTACGCCTGATGGAGCTGGGGGGGTATGACCGGGTCATCGCCTTCTGCAATACCAAGAACATGACCGACCGCCTCACCGGTCTGCTGAAGATGCGGGACATCTCCTGCGAGGGCATCCACGGGGACATCCAGCAGCGAGTGCGGGAGAAGACCCTCCAGCGCTTCCGAAACGGGGAGCTGCGGGTGCTGGTGGCCACCGATGTGGCCGCCCGGGGACTGGATATCGACGATGTGGACGCAGTGTTCAACTACGACGTGCCCGACGAGAACGAGTATTATATCCACCGCATCGGCCGGACGGGCCGGGCCCGCCGCCGCGGGGCGGCCTATACCCTGGTGTCCACCATCACTGAGAGCATCCGGCTGGACGACATCCGCAAGAACACCGGCAACGAGATCCGGGCCGTCCGCTTCAACGAGGCGGGGGAGCTGGAGGAAGTGGGAGGGAACGGGTGAGAAAGTGGCTGCGGCCGGACTGGCGGGCGCGTCTGCTGGATCTGTTCGCCTGTTTTCTGATCCCGCTCTACACCCTGCTCTTTACCCATGACACCCGCTGGTTCACTACGAATTTTTCCGTGATCGCCGCCGCCCGGGACCAGCGGCACGGCTTTTTCCTGTGGGGGATGCTGGTGGGGGTCTATCTGCTGTGCGTCCTGCTGCCGGTGATGGCCGCGCTGCCCAGGCCGCTGTGGCCCCGGCTCTGCCTGTTGGGAGGCTTCCTGCTGCTGCTGTCGGCAGTGGTGCTGCCCTATACCCCGGATGAGCTGCCGAAGATCGCGGATCTGCATGTGATATGCGCCTTTACGGCCAGCTGCCTGCTGGTGCTGTCCCTGTTTCTGCTCCTGCTCCAGAAAGCGCGGCAGGACCGGCAGCGCTATTGGGACTGTATGAAGTGGCTGGGAGTGACGGTGCTGCTCTCCCTGGTGCTGTTCGCGATGGTGGGGATCATCAGCAGCGCGCTGGAGATATTTTTCGTCCTCTCCACTACCCTGCTGGCCCGGCGGCTGTGGTATCTGGAGCGGGGCGGTGGAAAAAATTAAAGCATTTTTAATCCGTTCCCTATGATTTTTTCAGGTTCTGTGTAGTATCCTATCCACAGAAAGAACGTTTCGGCGATCTCATGGAAATGGAGTGAAGCATGTCATGGAGAAAAAGAAGCTGTATAAGACAGAGGGGCCCTATAAGATGGTGTGCGGCGTGTGCGGCGGCATCGCGGAGTACTTTGACATCGACCCCACTCTGGTGCGGGTAGGCTGGGTGATCGCCACCTTTGTCACCTTCTCCACTGCCTTCTGGGTCTATCTGGCCTGTGCCGTCATCATGCCTCGTAAAAGCGACGTGTACCCCGGATACTGAGGAGCACAGGGCCGCCTGCCCCTCACTGAGAGAGGGCAGGCGGTATGTCTGTCTGAAAAAGAGGAGGATACGGCATGACGCAGATACGTCTTGGGACCCCAGGCGATGCCGCCCGGGAGCGTGAGCTCTGGCAGTTGGCCTTCGGGGATGACGGGGCCTATGTGGACAACTTTTACCAGACCTATTACAAGCCGGAGCGGATGCTCCTGCTGGAGGAGGACGGCGTGGTCCAGTCCATGACCGCCTGGTTCGATACTCAGCTGGTCCTCCCCGGGGAGGGCCGCTTCCGGGCGGCGTACCTCTATGCCGTGGCCACCGACCCGGCGGCCCGGGGCCGGGGGCTGGCGGGCCGGCTGCTGGCGGGGGCGGACGAATACTTCCGCGGTCTGGCCATCCCTGCGGTGACCACCGTCCCGGCGGAGCCCTCCCTCCACAACTTCTTCGGGGCCAACGGCTTCCGAGAGTGCTTTACCCTGCTCCAGGAGGACCTGGACCCAGGTGAGCTCCCTGCCCCCGCCTGGGACAACCCCCTGCGCCCCGTCTCTCCGGCGGAATACGGGGCCGTGCGGGAGAAGATCCTGGCAGACTGCCCCCACATCGCCTATCCGGAGGAGGCGCTGGCCTATCAGGCCGGATGCTGCGCCCTGTCCGGCGGAGGCCTGTTTGCGGGGGAGACGGAGGACGGCCCTGTCTGCGCCTGCGCCGAAGGGGACGGGGCGGGTCTGGTGGTGTATAAGGAGCTGCTGGGCACGAAGCTGCGGACCGTTCTGCCCCATCTGCCCCGGATGGTCCCGGGGGAGCGCTTTCTGGTGCGGGGCCCTTTGGCCCAGCGTCCGGCAGCGTCCGGCGGCTGGCAGTTTGGGATGCTCAAGTGGCTCTCCCCGGATCGGGAGGAGGCCTGGGACTGGTCCCGCACCGCCTATCTTGGACTGGCATTTGACTAAAATCCTGCATTTTCTCCGCTGCCGCGGCCATCTTATGAGGCCGCGGCCTTTTTTGGGAAAATCGATCGATTTTTTAAATGGGATATTTTGTTTTTCTCATACCACAGTTTTTTTGTTGTGGTAACATCCACAAAAAACGTGCTTGCGCTCTGCTGGAATTGTGTTATGCTATACATGAAGAGGGCAAAACGGAGCCCCTTCCCTGAAATGAAGGGAATCCGTCAGATTTTGACCAAACACACACATATATCAATTAGGAGGAATGAGTGCAATGAGCAAGTATATCGACCGAGTTCTGGAAGAGTGCCGTCAGAAGAATGCCGGCGAGCCTGAGTTCCTGCAGACCGTGGAGGAGGTCCTGACCTCCCTGGCCCCCGTGATCGACGCCCATCCCGAGTATGAGAAGGCATCCCTTCTGGAGCGGATGATCGAGCCCGAGCGGACCATCGAGTTCCGTGTCACCTGGCTGGATGACCAGGGCCACTATCAGGTCAACCGCGGCTACCGCGTCCAGTTCAACGGCGCCCTGGGCCCCTACAAGGGCGGCCTGCGGTTCCATCCCTCCGTCAACCTGTCCATCATCAAGTTCCTGGGCTTTGAGCAGGTGTACAAGGATGCCCTGACCGGCCTGCCCATCGGCGGCGCCAAGGGCGGCTCTGACTTTGATCCCCGCGGCAAGAGCGACGCCGAGGTCATGCGTTTCTGCCAGGCCTACATGACCGAGCTGTACCGCCACATCGGCCAGGACATCGACTGCCCCGCCGGCGACCTGGGCTGCGGCGGCCGTGAGATCGGCTATATGTATGGCCAGTACCGCCGTCTGGTGGGCGCCTCCGAGTTCGGCGCTCTGTCCGGCAAGGCCGTGACCACCGGCGGCTCCATCATGCGCGCGGAGGCCACCGGCTTTGGTGCCGTGTACTATCTGGTGGAGGTCCTCAAGCACGAGGGCGAGTCTATCGAGGGCAAGCGGCTGGCCATCTCCGGCTTCGGCAACGTAGGCTGGGGCGTGGTGAAGAAGACTGCCGAGCTGGGCGGCAAGGTGGTCGCGATCGCTGGCCCCGACGGCTACATCTACGATCCCGATGGCGCTGTCACCGACGAAAAGATCAACTATCTGCTGGAGATGCGCGCCTCTGGCCGCGACAAGGTCCAGGATTACGCCGACAAGTTCGGCTGTGAGTTCCATGCCGGGGAGAAGCCCTGGGGCCTGGGCGCCGACAAGGTGGACATCATGATGCCCTGCGCCACCCAGAACGATGTCAACATGGACTCCGCCAAGAAGATCGCCGCCAGCGGCATCAAGTACTACATCGAAGTTGCCAACATGCCCACCACCAACGACGCTCTGGAGTTCCTGAAGGAGCAGAAGCACATGGTGATCGCCCCCTCCAAGGCCGTCAACGCCTGCGGCGTGGCCGTGTCCGCCCTGGAGATGGCCCAGAACGCCGAGCGGCTGTACTGGACCGCCGAGGAAGTGGACGCCAAGATGCATCAGATCATGGCGAACATCTATCACTCCTCTGTGGCGGCCGCCGAGCGCTACGGCCTGGGCTATGACCTGGTGGCCGGCGCCAATATCGTGGGCTTCCAGCGCGTGGCCGACGCCATGATGGCTCAGGGCATCTTCTGATCCCGATTTCCTCATCCTGATCCCCCTTCCAACTGTGCAGGGCGCCGCGGTCTCCCGTCAGGGAGACCGCGGCGCCTCAGCTTATGGAAAAAGCCTCCCAGAGTCCGCACCCGCAGGCGCGGATTAAGACCTGATCTGTTTTCCCCGGCGGCATGTGTGCTGGGGAAAACATTTCTCAGGCTGTAAGTGTGGGGTTTGTCCGCCGCAGGCGCACAAACCCTGCGCACGGCAGACTGGTGCTTTTTCGAAAAAGCGGCACAGTCACTCTTTTGACAGTACCGATGCCTTTTTCCGCCGGCCCCTGTTGATAAAGAGTTATTTTGTGTCGCTAATTGGTGATTTCAGTCCTTGTTTTTTCCCTCCGCTGTCTATATACTATAAGGCAGAGAGAACCCCGCCCCTTTGAGGCCCCTGCCAAGGGGGACCGGCAGAGAGGGAGACTTCGCCCCGGGAGCGCAGAGCGGAATGGGGCGCAGAATAAAATGGTGCAGGAGGCGCAGCATGGCTGAGGCAATTTTGGTGAACCGGACCCGGTTCACCTCTTCCCTGAAAAATGAGCTGATGAAGGATTTTGATATCCTTGCTCAAAAGACCCGGATCCCCAAATCCAGACTGCTCGATGAGGCCATCGAGGACCTGCTCAAGAAATACGAAAAGCGGCTGGCGGAGTAAAAGGCTCCAGACAAAAAGGACAGGACCGCCCCTGCGGGGGCGGTCCCGGTCAAAACGGGCCGATCAGAATTCCGCGTTGCCCACCGTTCTCGGGTGCAGCTCCACGTCCCGGATATTGCTGATGCCGGTGAGGTACATGACCATCCGCTCGAAGCCCAGGCCGAAGCCGGCGTGCCGGCAGGAGCCGTACCGCCGCAGATCACAGTACCACCAGTAGTCCTCCGGATTCATGCCCAGCTCCTGGATGCGGGCCTCCAGCACATCCAGCCGCTCCTCACGCTGGGAGCCGCCGATGATCTCACCAATGCCGGGGACCAGGCAGTCCGCCGCAGCCACGGTCTTTCCGTCGTCGTTCTGGCGCATATAGAAGGCCTTGATCTCCTTGGGGTAATCGGTGACAAAGACGGGGCGCTGGTACACCTGCTCCGTCAGATAGCGCTCGTGCTCGGTCTGGAGGTCGGCGCCCCACTCCACCTTGTAGTCGAATTTGTCATTATTCTGCTTCAGAAGCTCCACTGCCTCGGTGTAGCTCACCCGGGCGAAGTCAGAGGAGGCTACGTGCTCCAGCCGCTCCTTGAGGCCCTTGTCCACAAAGGAGTTGAAGAAGTTCATCTCATCGGGGCACTTCTCCATCACAGTGCGGATGATATACTTGATCATGGCTTCTGCGGTGTCCATGTAGTCGTTCAGATCGGCAAAGGCCATCTCCGGCTCGATCATCCAGAACTCGGCGGCGTGGCGCTGGGTGTTGGAGTTTTCCGCCCGGAAGGTGGGGCCGAAGGTGTACACGTTGCCGAAGGCCATGGCGAAGTTCTCGCAGTTGAGCTGGCCGGAGACGGTGAGGCTGGCCCGCTTGCCGAAGAAGTCCTGGGTATAGTCCACGGTGCCGTCAGGATTTTTGGGCACGTTGTTCAGGTCCAGGGTGGTCACCTGGAACATCTCGCCCGCCCCTTCGCAGTCGCTGGCGGTGATGATGGGGGTGTGGACATAGACGAAGCCCCGGTCCTGGAAGAAGCAGTGGATGGCGTGAGCGGCCACGGAGCGCACCCGGAAGGCGGCGGAGAACAGGTTGGTCCTGGGCCGCAGGTGCTGGATGGTGCGCAGATACTCCACAGTGTGGCGCTTTTTCTGAAGGGGGTAGTCGGGGGTGGAGGCTCCCTCCACAGCGATGGTCTGGGCCTTGACCTCCAGAGGCTGCTTGGCCTGGGGGGTCAGGACCACGGTGCCGGTGATGATGAGGGCGGCCCCCACGTTCTGGCTGGCGATGTCCTTGTAGTTGTCCAGCATGTTGGCGTCCATGACGACCTGAAGATTTTTGAAGCAGGAGCCGTCATTCAGTTCGATAAAGCCGAAGGTCTTCATGTCCCGGATGGTCCGGGCCCAGCCGCAGACGGTGACCGTCTTTCCGCCCAGCTTGTCCTGGTCGGCGAAGATGGCGGCGATGGTGGTGCGGTTCATAGGTGATCCTCTCCATTTTCTGTGACTCCGGGGCGCCGCGGGCGTCCCGGGTATTCTTTTGTCCATTATAGATGCTTTTCCGCTAATTTACAAGGGAAAACGGCGATTTTATGTGGATGGGGCTGTTTCTGGCCCGAGTCATTGAAAAGCGCGGGGAGGTATGATATGATGGACCCCGCCAATTGTGTGAAGGGAGGGTAAAAAGTGTCGGATTTTGACTGTGATCCGCTGTTTTCCAGGCTTTGCCTGGAGATGTTGGAGCAAATGACGGCCTACTCCGCGCGCAGGCTGGGCGATATCGGTCTGGCGGAGGACGTGGCGCAGGACACATTCGCGGAATGTTGGAAGAACTGGGAGCAGGGACAGCGGGTGAAGCACCATCCAAATCCCAGGGGCTGGCTCTGGGAGGCCCTGAAGATCAAACTCAAGAAGATGCGGGAGGACATGGAGAAGGTCCGCACGGTGCCGCTGGACGAGCTGGCCCACCCGCCTGCGGCACCTGTGGAGCGGAGGCTGTATCTGAGTGACTACCTTCCGCCCGACACATCCCGGGCGGACCGGCGGATCGTGCGCCTCCGGCTGGAGGGCTACCGCTATCAGGAGATCGCGGAAAAGATGGGCATGACGGAGATCCAGTGCCGGGTGCGCCTGTTTCGTCTGAGGGAGAAGCTGAAAAAATTTGAAGAAACTTTGGGGAACCTGTAACGAAATGAAGTTTTTTAAGGATATAAAAAGTAAGGAGGTGTCGAGATGTCGGAAAAGCGAGTCGCCCCGCCGGACGGGGGGAGTGGGGACTTGGTTTTAATCCAGCGGCATCTGGAAAATTTATCTGCCGGCGAGATCCTGAAGGAATTGGACGCGCGGATGGAGGAGATGACGGATCAGAGCTGTGACCCGGAGCTGATCCGCCTCTATCTGGACGTCCTGGAGGAGAAGGAGCCCCTGGGCCTGGAACTGGACCCGGAGGCATCCCTCCAGCGGTTCCTGGAGGAGCGCGCCGGCGAGGAAAGCAGGTCCACGCCGCCGGAGGAGCCGGCGGCCCAAGCGGCAGTGTCCCGTCCTGCCGGCCTCCGCCGTTTCCGCCATTTTCCGCGCACACTGATCGCTGCCGCCGTGGTCGCCGTCCTCTTTGGCCTGGGGAGCATGGCCGGCAGTTCCAGGCTGTGGGAGTCCGTGGTCCATCTGACCCAGGGCACGCTTCAGATCGTCCCCCCCGGGGCCAGCCAGTCCGGCCAGACCTCTGCCCAGCCGCCCCTGGAGGAGCTGGAGTTCACCTCCCTGCAGGAGGCGCTGGATGCGTATGGCATCACCGAGCCGCTGGCGCCCAAGTGGCTGCCGGAGGGGTTTGAGTTTGCTAAAGTGACAGTAAATTTTGATGCTGAATTTTTAAGGATTGCAGCAACATATAAAGACAATGAAAAAGAGGCAAAGATTGTTGTTCGACGTTGCAATTCAGAGGAAGTCCTTGACAAGTTTTCTCTTGAAAAACAAGAAGGACAGCAGGATACAAAATATATTAAAGGTGGCGTGGTGCATTCGGTTGCACAAAACAATGCGGCCTATACAGCGTCTTGGACCAATGGACTCAATATGGTATCAATTATGGGAGATGTGACGGAGGAGGAGCTGGAGCGGATGATCGACTCCATCTATACTTAGAAAAGAGAACAGAGAGGAAAGAGAACCGATGAAAAAGAAGATTTCCCGCGGCTGCGCCGTGCTGCTGGCCTGTGCCATGCTGGCCGGGCTGCTGATGACCACCGCCTTTGCCCGTGCCAGTGACTACCTGGGAGCCTACGGTGTGTGGGCCACCGCGAAGAGCGACGGCGTGGTCCGCATCCACGCGGATGTGGAGGCGGTCCGAACTTCCGATGAGGTGGGAGTCACTTATATTACAGTTCAGGAGTCCGCAGATGGGGGAAAGACCTGGACCACTTTGGAGACCTTCATCAAAGAGGATTTGAACATGTATGAAGAGGATTCAGCTTTGTACTATGGCACCTTTGATTTTGATGACACAGTCATTGGTCGGGACTACCGTGCCCTGGTTGGTGTCTATGCGATGCGGAATGGCGGCAGCGACGGCCGCTCCGTCTACACCAACGAGGTGACGGCCAAAAGATGACGGATGGTACACCATATGGAGCGGACTCGCCCCGCTGGTGACACGGAGGTGGAGCGGACGGACCGTTCTGGTCCTGTCTGTGCTGCTTCTGTGGCAGACGGGTGCGGGCCGGAGGACGGGCTGATCCTTCAGACCGGCGGGGAGCTGATGGCGCTGAAATGGCGCTTTTCCAGGCTCCTGTACACCTGGAGGAGGGAGAACGAGCTGACCCAGGAGGAAGCGGCCGAGCGGTGCGGGGTGTCTCCCCGGCACTATCTGGACATGGAGGCCGGCCGGGTCAACCCCAAGCTGTCCACGGTGATCCATATCGCCAGCGAATCAAATATCAGTTTAGATGTGTTGAAAAGCGAGGTGAGAGGGACTCATGCAGTATCTCTACCGCCCGAATGAGTGCCAGATGACCTTTCAGGAGACAGGGGCACGGCAGGTGTACGGGATCGACTGCTACCGGCGGGACAGGAAAGACGCGCCGCCGGTGGCGCAGTACCGGGACGTCTCCATTGACCGGGGAGAGATGGACCGGCTGGCCGATCGGTGCAACCGGGGCCAGCTGGACCCCCTCCAGCTGGAAGACGTGATCCTGGACGCGATCCTGTAAAGAGAGCACAGAGCCAATGAAAACCGGCCCGGCCGGCGGACCTTGAAAATTGAAATAGACGGCGCCCCCGCCACAGGCGGGGGCGCCGTTTCAGCTTGTGGAAAAAGCGGAAAAGCCGCTTCTTCGACAGCCCCGTTTTCTTTTGAACGGGGGTCAGCCGGTGATGGTGGTCCCCTGGACCCGCTGGTTGAGCATCTCCAGCAGCAGGGCGTGCTCCACCCGGCCGTCCAGGATGGACACCTCGCCCACCCCGGCGCGGATGGCCTGGATACAGCCCCGCACCTTGGGCACCATGCCCCCGGCAATGAGCCCGGTGTCGATCAGCTCCTCCGCCCGCTTCACATCCATGTGGGGGACGGCAGTCTTGCTGTTGTGGCTGTCGATAAGCACCCCGGCGGTGTCGGTGAGGAAGATCAGCTTGTCCGCCCCCAGAGCCGCCGCCACCGCCCGGGCCGCGTCGTCGGCATTGCAGTTGAAGCCGCCGCCGTCCTCCCCCGCGGCGATGGGGGAGACCACCGGCAGGAAGTCCCCGTCCAGCAGGGTCTGAAGGATACGGGGCTCCACCCGGGTGATGGACCCCACCCGGCCCAGGGCCGGGTCCTTCTCCACAGCGGTGAGCAGGCCGCCGTCCTTGCCGGACAGGCCTACGGCAGACACCTCCAGCTGGCTCAGACGGGAGACGATGGCCTTGTTTACCTGGGCGGAGAGGGCCATTTCCGCCGTCTCCAGCACCGCCTGGTCGGTATAGCGGTAGCCGTTCTCGAAACGGGTGGGCACCTGGAACTTGTCCAGCAGGGCGGTGATGTGCTTGCCGCCGCCGTGGACCAGCACCACCCGGACGCCCACCATGCGCAGGGCGGCCACGTCCTGGAGGGTGGTGTCGGTGGCCGCCTCCGCCCCCAGGGCGGAGCCGCCGTATTTCACCACAACGGTCCGGCCCTCGTCCCGCTTGAGGATGGGCAGAATGGACAGCAGGGAGCGCACCTTCTCCATGCCGTCCAGGCCATGGCGCACGTCGTACTCCTGAAGAAAGGACTGGACATAGTCCACGTCAGAGGGGGTGTCGATATACTCGGTGCCCCGCTTCTGGCGGGTCTCCGCCCCTTTGCCGGTGATGAGGAGGACGGAGGGCTCCCGGCAGCCCAGCACCGCCTGGCGGATGGCCTCCCCCCGGTTGGGCTCGATGGAGTAGTCGCAGCCCTGGGCCTCCACATAGGAGGCGATCTCCCGGCAGATGGAGAGGGTGTCCTCCTCCCCGGAGTCCTCCTCCGTCAGCACCACCAGGTCGGAGCAGCGGCCGGAGATCTCCCCCAGGTCCCGCCGGCGGTCCAGGGCCTTTTTCCCCGGACAGCCGAACACGGTGACCACCCGGCGGCCGGGGTACTCCGTTTGAACGGAGCGGAACAGGGTCTCGAAGGACATGCGGTTGTGGGCGTAGTCCACGATGGCCACGATGTGGCTGTCCGCATTGGTGTACACCTCCATGCGGCCGGGGACCCGGGCCTTCATCAGCCCCACATAGACGGCCCGCTCCGGGATGTTCAGCCCCTCGCACACCGCGATGGCTGCCAGGGCGTTCTCCACGTTGAACAGGCCGGGCATGGTCAGCCGGAACTCCCGGGAAAAGCGGCGGGAACGCACCCGGAACAGGATGTCGTTGCCCCGCTTGCGTACCTGGGAGGCATAGATGTCCGCCTCCGGGTCCTTCTGGGAGAAGGTGATGACCTGGCGGCTGCCCGCCTGGGCGGCGACCAGCACCCGGCCGGCGTGTTCGCAGTCCAGATTGACGCACCCCACCTCCGCCTGGGCGAAGATCCGCAGCTTGGAGGAGAAGTAGTCCTCAAAGTCGGGGTGCTCGATGGGGGAGATGTGGTCCAGGCCGATGTTCAGGAAGCAGGCGGCGGCGAAGCGGGTGCACAGGGTGCGGTGGTACTTCAGCGCCTGGCTGGACACCTCCATGGTGAGGTAGGGGATGCCGGCCGCCACCGCGTGGGCAAAGTGCCGCTGGAGATCCAGGGGCTCCGGCGTGGTGAGGTGGGACTCGAAGCGCTCCGAGCCGTCGTAGGTGTCGATGGAGGAGATGATGCCGCTCTCCGGCCCGCCCTGCTCCGCCAGATACTCATCCAGGATATACTTCAGATAATAGGCGGTGGAGGACTTGCCCTTGGTGCCGGTGATGCCGATGACCGACAGGAGCCCGGAGGGATGGCCGTAGTACCGGTCGGCCAGGGGGGCCATCACCTGGCGCATGTCGGACACCAGGATGCAGGGCAGATCCACGGCAGGGTAGGGGGTCTGGCTCACATAGGCCACCGCGCCCCGCTGGGCGGCCTGGGACAGATAGGCCTCCTTGAAGTGGGCGCCCTTGCACAGAAAGAGAGTGCCGGGGACCACCTCCTGGCTGTCGCAGGAGACCAGGGCGACGGACTGGGACAGGTCCAGCCCCTCGGGCAGAGGAGCGGCCAGCTGGGGCTCCAGCAGGGCGCAGTATTCGCCCAGGGTGTGGGGCGTGAGATCCATAGAGCAAACCTCCTGGTGTTGTCATGTGTGGATGGGGGCGCCACCCCCATTTTCAATTTGCGGAGTACGTTCCAACGGCGGGCGTGGGCAGGCACCGCCCCGGAGATGTTTTCTTAGATGGTGCGCAGCTGTTTGCCGCAGCGGACGACGGCCAGCTCGGCCAGCACCTCCATGGCGTCCACGTAGAAGGGGGGCAGGCTGTGGTAGCTGCGGAAGACGGACAGCTCGGTGCAGCCCAGAATGGCGCAGTCACAGCCCATGGAGGCCAGAGCGCGGTCGATCTGGGCAAATTTCTCCCGGCTGCCCCGCTCCCCCCGTTTGATCTCCTCGTAGATGATGGACATGACCAGACGCTGGACAGCGGGCTCCGGAGGGGCGGCCTCCAGGCCGAAGGCGGCGCACTCCTTCTGATACAGGCCGGTGCGGATGGTGCCGTCGGTGGCAAGGATGGCGGGGCGGCGCTTCCCCTGGGCCACCAAGGTCCGGGCGGTCTCCCGGATCATGTGGAGGATGGGGATGCCGATCTCCTGCTGGATGCGGTCCACGAAGTAGTGGGAGGTGTTGCAGGGGATGGCGATGACGGTGCAGCCGCACTCCTCCAGCAGGCGGGCGTCGGCCAGCAGGCGCTGGTACATAGGCTCGGTGTTCCCGGTGAGGATGGAGGCGGTCCGGTCCGGGACCCCGGTGTCAGACAGGATCAGGGCGGGCAGATGCTCCTGGTCGCAGGAGGCCTCTGTCCGGTCCAGCACGTACTGATAGAACACCTGGGTGGCCTGGGGCCCCATCCCCCCCAGCACGCCCAGCTTGGGCTCCCGGGGCTCTCTGGCGCCCTTGGCGCCGCGGGTCTTGACAGTTGACATGGCTTCCCTCCAGTCTGCTCAGTTCTCCGGGACCTTGTTGTGGCGGTCAAAGCGGACCATGTTGCCGATGTGGGTCTTCCATACCCGCCAGATGCGGGCCGGGGTATAGTCCCGGTGGTACTCCAGGCTGTGGGTGGACGCCCCCGCCCGGATCAGGGCCTTCATCTGGGGGTGATATGCCTTGGGGATGAATTTGAAGGCCACCTTTTTGGGAACCATCCGCCACAGGGCGTGGTTTTTGGTGATGACGAAGGGCAGCTCCCGGTGTTCGATCCGGTCCTCCACCAGCAGCTTGGCGATGTTGTATCCCGCGCCAGTGACGTAGTAATTGCTGCGCCCCTGGCGGCAGTTGATCTCGAAGAGCTTGTACTTGCCGTCCCGGCTGTCGTACTTGATGTCAAAGTTGGAGAAGCCGGTGTAATGCAGCTCCTCCAGCAGCTGTTTGATCTTCAGGGAAAGGGCCTCGTCGTACTCGGTGATGATGACGGCGTGGTTGCCGATGCCGTGGGGGGAGTGCTCCTCCAGCAGCACATGGCCCAGGCACATCAGCTTCACCTGGCCGCTGCGGTCGGAGTAGTTGGTCATCACCCGCATGTAGGTGTCGTCTCCGGGGATGAACTCCTGGATCACCATATGGTCGGGGTAGCCGGAGGCGTACACCAGGTCCAGAGCATGGAGCAGCTCCTCCCAGGTCTGACAGATGAAGACCTTCTTCACCCCCTCGAATTCGTGCTCCCAGTAGGCCACGCTGTCGGCCGGCTTGGCCACATAGGGGGGGCCGAAGGGCAGGGTGAAGTCGTGGCCCATGGAGCCATCGTAGATAAAGGTGGCCGGGTGGTCGATGCCGTGCTGGTCGCACAGCTCGTAGAAGTGCTCCTTGTTGATGAGGCGGTCCAGCAGGGCGCCGTCGATGTAGGGGGCCACCACGTTTCGGGGAAACTGGTCCTTCAGGTGGGCGCACAGCTGCACATAGCTGTCCCCGCAGCCCAGGACGATGACGGTCTTGTGGGAGAACTCCAGGGCCACCTTCTCTACATTGGAGAGGAAGACGGCGGGGTCCTCATTGTCGGGGCAGGTGCGGTAGTCGATGATGGAGCTGAAGGCACAGGGGAAGGTGTGGAACTTGCCGAAGGCCACGCTCTTCACCCCATAGGCCTCGTGAAAGGCACGGGCCACACTGTAAACATTGATATCGCCGCCGAAGAGCAGCGGCTGAAAAGACACCGTTCTGGACATAGCAAACACCTTTTTCTTGAAATCGCAGGGAGGATCACCGGTACTGGCGGACACAGCCCCGGGCGTACATGGGGTCCAGGTCGAAGGAGACCACATCTCCGGCGGAGCACTTCAGATCGGTGACATCCACCAGGGTCTCGCTCACGCCCACAGAGCCGATGACCCGGGCCCGCTGGCCGTTCACCCGGACATAAAGCCGCCTGCCCCGCCGCCAGCGGCCCAGGGTGCCCAGCAGGCCGGCGGGACGGGGCCGCTCCACCCCGAAGCCGTGCTGATAGCCCACAGGGACCACCGCTACCCGGGTGGGCGCTTTCAAAACGGCGGTCTTTTCCGCACCCACGGTGTGCCCCTTGGGCAGCCAGCGCATCTCGGCGATGCCGGCCTCCCCGTGGCCCACGGTGGAGAGCCCGTCGTCTTTGGTGCGGCGGCAGCGGCCCAGCAGGACCGAGCCCGCCCGCACCGCGTCCATGCGGGCAAGATCGCAGTGCATCAGGGCGTAGGACCCCGCGGCGTGGACGGTGCCGGTCTCAAAGCCGGCGGCGTGGATGGCGTCCAGCACCCGCTGGAACTGCTGGAGCTGGTGCTCCGCCTCCTGGCCGGCTGGGGCGGCGTGGATCTGGGTGTAAATGCCGGACAGGGCCACGTTGGGCAGGGAGCGGTAGGCCAGCAGGATCTTCTCCGGCTCCCCCACCAGGAAGCCGCCGAAGCCCATGCCGGTGTCCACCTGGATGTGGGCCTCGGCCACGGTGGAGCGGTTCTCCGCCAGGGCGTTGAGGGCCAGGCCCGTGTCCACGGAGGAGATGGTGCACACCACGTTCAGGTCCACCAGCCGCTCCAGCACCTCCCGGTCGGTGGTGGAGCGGAGCATGAGGATCTCCTCGTCCACAAAGCCGGCCTTCCGCAGCGCCTCGGCCTCCTCCGCCTCGCTGACGGCGAAGCGGCCGATGCCCTCGGCCCGGAGCAGCTCGGCCATCTCGGCGATGCCGGCGCCCCCGGCGTCTCCCGAGAGGACGCCGTAGACGGCGGCCCCTCCGGCACGGCGCTTCACCACCCTGATGTTCTGCTTTACGGCCGCCTTCTCAATGACCAGCACCCGCATGGCACAGCCCCCTTTTTCTCTCTGTTGGGAAGGAGAGAGATACGTCTCCCTCCAGTGTAACCATTTAACGATTCATTCTATCACCCTTTTGAGAGAAACGCAACGGAAAACCGCGAGGGGGCCCGCATTTTTCCAGGGAGGGGCGGAGAGCCGCGCCCTGCGGGGACCGGGTGGAAAAGCGGCGAAAAGCAAAAGTCCGGCCTTGTGCTTTTTCGGGAAAAATGGTATGATTATTCGATCGGTGTCTCCATGCAGCAGGAGGGGCCGGACGACCATCAAATCCCCCTCAGGAGGTTGCGATCTATGAGACAGCAGACCACCCGAATTTCCCCGGAGGACATCTCCCGCCAGCTCCAGTACTGCCGGGAGGTCGCGGCCCTCAGCGCCGCCCGGCCCGCCCAGCCCCTGGCCTTTGTGGACACCTACGGCTGCCAGCAGAACGAGGCGGACTCCGAGCGCATCCGGGGCTATCTCCGGGAGATGGGCTACAGCTTCACCCAGGACGAGGAGCAGGCCCAGATCATCGTGCTCAATACCTGCGCCATCCGGGAGCACGCAGAGCAGCGGGTGCTGGGCAACCTGGGCGCCCTGGTCCACGTGAAGCGCCGCCACCCGGAGCAGATCATCTGCGTGTGCGGCTGCATGGCCCAGGAGGCCCATGTGGCGGAGAAGATCAAGCAGTCCTTCCGCCACGTGGACCTGGTGTTCGGGCCCCACGCCCTCTGGCGCTTTCCCGAGTTCATCCACACCCTGCTCACCCAGCGGGGGCGGGTGTTCCAGGTGGCGGAGGAGGCGGGCTCCATCTCCGAGGGCATCCCGGTGGTGCGGCAGGACCGGGTAAAGGCCTGGGTGTCCATCATGTACGGGTGCAACAACTTCTGCTCCTACTGCATCGTGCCCTATGTGCGGGGCCGGGAGCGCTCCCGCAGGCCGGAGGACATCCTGGCCGAGGTGGAGCAGCTGGCGGCGGAGGGGTACCGGGATATCACCCTGCTGGGCCAGAACGTGAACTCCTACGGCAAGGACCTGGAGGAGCCCCTGGACTTCGCAGACCTGCTGGAGCGGGTGAACGCCGTGCCCGGGGACTTCCTGATCCGCTTTATGACCTCCCACCCCAAGGACGCCACCCAGAAGCTGTTCGAGACCATGGCCCGGTGCGGGAAGGTGGCCCCGGTGCTCCACCTGCCCTTCCAGGCGGGCAATGACCGGGTGCTCCGGGCCATGAACCGCCACTATGACCGGGCGCAATACCTGGACGAGGTGCGGCGGCTGAAGGAGCTCATCCCGGACATCGTGCTCACCTCCGACGTGATCGTGGGCTTTCCCGGGGAGACCACGGAGGAGTTTGAGGAGACCCTGTCCCTGCTGGAGCAGGTGCGGTTCGACGCCCTGTTCACCTTTATCTTCTCCCCCCGGGTGGGGACCCCCGCCGCCCAGATGGACGACCCCATGCCCCACCAGCAGAAGCAGGCCAACTTCCAGCGCCTGGTGGACCTCCAGAACCAGATCTCCGCGGAGAAGCACGCGGCCTATGTGGGGAAGACCCTGCGCTGCCTGATCGACGGGGACAGCGGGGACGCCCGGTATCCCCTGGCCGCCCGCACGCCGGGCAACCGGCTGGTGCGGCTGGACGGCCCGGCGGAGCTGATCGGCCAGTTCCGGCAGGTGCGGATCACCGACGCCAACACCTGGTCCCTGTTCGGGGAGCTGGCGGAGTGAGGGGGGAGCCCCCGCCCCAAGGGCCCCGCAGGGGGACGGGAGGCGGGGCTACTCCAAGTCCCGGACCCGGCCGCCCAGGGCCAGGCCCATGGACAGCCCGGCCCGGAAGAGGGCCTGCTCCTCCAGGCTGTGCAGCTCCTGCTGCTCCTCCCAGAGGCGGCGGAAGGAGCGGGCGGCGGGGCCCCGCAGCAGGTCCTCCAGCCCCCGCCGGCGGGCGTCCGTCTGGATGGAGAGCCGGCCGTAGCCGGTGGGCTCCTCCTGGAGATAGCGGACGACCAGATGTTCCTGGGCGTATTGATATAAGTGGTCCCAAAAAGAAGTCATAAACAATAGCGCTCCCTTCTGCGGGTTATCGTATTTTGATTATAACATGCCAAAAATGGCATGTCAATACGAGGTGTGTAAATGGCGACGTTTTCAACGCGGCTTCAGGAACTGAAAGAGA
Organism: Lawsonibacter asaccharolyticus; assembly: GCA_003112755.1. Lineage (NCBI taxonomy): Bacteria > Bacillati > Bacillota > Clostridia > Eubacteriales > Oscillospiraceae > Lawsonibacter > Lawsonibacter asaccharolyticus. The sequence continues at coordinate 1,461,078 of BFBT01000001.1, forward strand.
CCAAGAAACTGTTGCAGAAAGATGCGGCAAAGGCGCTGGATGTGCCCCTCCGCACCTATCAGAGGTATGAACACGGTCAGCAGGAACCCCAACTGTCCACCCTGATCCGGATGGCGGATTTTTACGGGGTCACCCTGGACTATCTGGCGGGACGGAGCGACCAGGGGGGGCCGGAGGAGAGCTGACCCCCGGGAGGCGCGCTGGCGGTTAGTGCGCCTCCTGTCTGTTTCGTTGTACTTTTCCACACTTTCCACAGGATTTTGCACTTTTTACTTTTATTTTACCGAAAGGCGGTGCCGATATGGCTGAGATCACCCCCATGATGCGCCAATACCTGGAGATGAAGGAGCGGTATCCCGATTCCATCCTCTTCTTCCGGCTGGGGGATTTTTATGAGATGTTCAACGAGGACGCCAAGTTGGTCTCCCGGGAGCTGGACCTGACTCTCACCACCCGGGACCGGAACAAGCCCCCGGAGGAGCGCACCCCCATGTGCGGCGTGCCCTACCACTCCTGCGAGAGCTACATCGCCCGCCTCATCGCCAAGGGCTACAAGGTGGCCATCTGCGAGCAGACCGAGGACCCGGCCCAGGCCAAGGGGCTGGTGGACCGGGACATCATCCGCATCATCACCCCCGGCACCCTCATCGACTCCTCCATGCTGGAGGAGGGGAAAAACAACTACATCGGCGGGGTGTACGCCGACTCCCGGGCGCTGGGGCTGTGCCTGTGCGACATCTCTACCGGCGAGTTCTATGTCACCTCCTTTCCGGCGGGGGCGGAGGCCATGGACCACCTGAAAAACGAGCTGGGCCGCTTCTCTCCCCGGGAGGCGGTGCTCTCCGACGGGGCCTGGAGCCTGGAGGGCCTGCCCCAGTTCCTGCGGGAGCGGCTGGACTGCCGCTGTGAGAACGGGGGGGAGGCCCGCTTCCGCTATGAGGCCGCCCTGCCCCTGGTGCAAAAGCAGTTCCGCACCGGGCTGGACAGCCTGCCCCCGGAGGACCAGGCCTGTGTGCAGTGCGCCGGGGGGCTGCTCTCCTACCTGTACGAGACCCAGAAGACCGACCTGAGCCACATCGCCGCCCTCACCTGCTACACCGCGGGCCAGTTCATGGAGCTGGACCTGAACGCCCGGCAGACCCTGGAGCTCACCGAGACCCTGCGGGGCAAGGAGAAGAAGGGCTCCCTGCTGTGGGTGCTGGACAAGACACGCACCGCCATGGGGCGGCGGCTGATCCGGGGATGGATGGAGCGCCCCCTCCTCTCCCCGGTGCAGATCAACCGCCGGCAGCAGGCGGTGAGCGATCTGGTGGAGGACATCATCACCCGGGAGGAGGTGGTGCTCTGCCTGAAGGAGATCACCGACCTGGAGCGCCTGATCGGCAGGGTGGTGTACGGAACCGCCGGGGGCCGGGACCTGGCCGCCCTGTCCGCCGGACTGGGCAGGCTGCCCCGGCTGCGGGAGCTGCTGGAGGGCTGCCCCTCCGCCCTGATCCGGTCCCTGCGCCGGGAGATGGACGACCTGCCCCAGCTGCGGGCGCTGCTCAGCTCCGCCCTGGTGGACGAGCCCCCCTTCTCCGTGCGGGAGGGCAAGTTCATCCGTCCGGGGTACAGCGAGGAGGTGGACCGCCTGCGCAACGTGATCGACCACGGGGCAGAGATGCTGGCCGACCTGGAGACCCGGACCAAGGAGCAGACCGGCATCAAGAACATGAAGGTGAGCTACAACAAGGTGTTCGGCTACTACATCGAGGTGGCCAAGTCCCAGACCGGGCTGGTGCCCCCCGACTGGGCCCGGAAGCAGACCACCGTCAACGCCGAGCGGTACATCAGCCAGGAGCTGAAGGACCTGGAGCACACCATCCTCTCCGCCCAGGACAAGGTGGTGGCCCTGGAGTACCAGCTCTTCTGCCAGCTGAAGGAGCAGACCTGCGCCCACGTGGCCCAGATCCAGAAGGCTGCCGCCGCCGTGGCCCAGGTGGATGTGCTCACCTCCTTCGCGGTGGTGGCCGCCGTCAACGGCTACTGCATGCCCCAGGTGGACGGCTCCGACTCCCTGAGCATCTCCGAGGGGCGCCACCCGGTGGTGGAGAAGGTGCTCCCCGCCGGCACCCCCTTTGTCCCCAACGACACCCACATGGACAGCGGAGAGGACCTGTGCGCCATCATCACCGGCCCCAACATGGCGGGCAAGTCCACCTACATGCGCCAGGTGGCCCTCATCGTCCTCATGGCCCAGATGGGCTCCTTCGTCCCCGCCCGCTCCGCCCGCATCGGCGTGGTGGACCGGGTGTTCACCCGCATCGGGGCCAGCGACGACCTCTCCTCCGGGCAGTCCACCTTCATGGTGGAGATGAACGAGGTGGCCGGACTGCTGAAGAACGCCACCGCCCGCTCCCTGCTCATCCTGGACGAGATCGGCCGGGGGACCTCCACCTATGACGGCATGGCCATCGCCCGGGCGGTGCTGGAGTACTGCGCCGACCGGAAGCGGCTGGGGGCCAAGACCCTGTTCGCCACCCACTACCACGAGCTCACCGCCCTGGAGGGGGAGATCCCCGGGGTGAAGAACTACAACATCGCCGCCAAGAAGCGGGGGAACGACCTGATCTTCCTGCGGAAGATCGTCCGGGGGGGCGCGGACCAGAGCTACGGCATCGAGGTGGCCAAGCTGGCCGGGGTGCCCGACCGGGTCATTCGGCGGGCCCGGACCATCCTGGAGGAGCTGGAGTCGGGGAGCGGCGTCCTCCCCGCCGGGGGACCGGCCCTTCCGGCGGACGGGGAGCAGGTCTCCCTGATGGACCTGGGCAGCCAGACGGTGCTGAAAAAGCTCCGGATGACCGATGTGAACATCCTGTCCCCCATCGAGGCCCTCAACCTGCTGGCGGAGCTGAAGCAGGACCTGCAGGAGAGCTGAGGCGGGGCGGAGAGGCCCGGATGAAAGAGGAGGTGAGCGGCATGGGGCGTCCAAATTCTCGGGCGGAGCTGTGCGCCTGGGTGCTGGGACTGATGGGGGCGTTTTTCCTCCTGTTCGGCGGGGCCGTCCTGCTGTGGGACATCCCGGTGGGGGGCGCGGGGCCCGACTGGGCCTTCCTGCCCATAGGGGCCGCCCTGCTGGCGGCGGGGGGCGGGTGCGCCCTGGCCTGCCTGGCCCGGCGGCGGAGCCAGGCGCGGCTGCGGCGGGAGGGCACGGCGGTCTCCGGCACCGTCCGCTCGGTCCGCCACCACATCTTCGTGACCTGGAACACCCAGTCCTTTGTCAATGTCCCGGGCCGGAACTCGCCCTGGAGCGCGGTGTGCGGGTACACCTGGGGCGGCCGGGACTATACCGTGTCCACCGGCCTGCTGTGGGGGGAGCCCCAGGAGGGGGCGGAGGTCCTCGTTTGGCTGGACCCGGACCGGCCGGGGCGGGCCTTTGTGGACCCGGATTCTGTCCGGCTGGACCTTATGGGATAAGGGGCGGGGGAGGCCCGGCCCCGTCCCGGGATCTGTATTCTGACTATTATGACCAAAAACGGCCCGCAGGAGCGGAGCTTTGAATTTCTGGAGGTGCTCTATGCCTGAGATCCAAGTGTTAGATCCCCACGTTGCCGACCTGATCGCCGCCGGCGAGGTGGTGGAGCGGCCGGCCAGCGTGGCCAAGGAGCTGATGGAAAACGCCATCGACGCGGGGGCGAGATCGGTGACCGTGGAGATCGCCCACGGCGGCCTCACTTTCCTCCGGGTCACCGATGACGGCTGCGGCATCCCGGCCCCCCAGATGAAGACCGCCTTCCTCCGCCACGCCACCAGCAAGCTGCGCACGGAGTATGACCTGGAGGCCATCGGCACCCTGGGGTTCCGGGGGGAGGCACTGGCCGCCATTTCCGCCGTCTCCCGCATCGACGTGATGAGCCGCACCCAGGATGCCCCGCTGGGGGCCTCCCTGTCCCTGGAGGGGGGCGTGGCCGGGCCGGTGGAGCAGGCGGGCTGCCCCCTGGGCACCACCATGGTGGTGCGGGACCTGTTCTACAACACCCCCGCCCGGCTGAAGTTCATGAAAAAGGACGCCGCCGAGGGGGCCGCCGTATTCGGCGTGGTCCAGCGGGTGGCCCTGTCCCACCCGGAGGTGGCAGTGAAATTCCTCCGGGACGGAAAGCAGGAGCTGGCCACCCCCGGGGACGGACAGCTGCGCTCCGCCGTCTACGCGGTGCTGGGCCGGGATCTGGCCCTGGGCTTCACCCAGGTGGACAGCTCGGACGAGGGCATGTCCGTGTCCGGCTTCGTCTCCCAGCCCTCCTGCTGCCGGGCCAGCCGGAACTGGCAGTTCTTCTTCGTCAATGGGCGGCAGGTGAAGTCCCGGCTGATGATGGCCGCCCTGGAGGAGGCCTACCAGAATCAGAAGATGGTGGGCAAATTTCCCGGCTGTGTCCTCCATCTGACCACCAGGCTCAGCGCGGTGGACGTGAATGTGCACCCGGCCAAGACGGAGGTGAAGTTCGGCAGCGAGCGGGGGGTGTTCAGCGCGGTGTACCACGCGGTCCTCTCCGCCCTGGAGCGGGACCATGTCCGCCCCGCCGTGGCGCTGGAGAAGCCCCGGGCCCACGACACCGTAACCCCCAACCAGACCAGGCTGTCCGCCGGGGAGCTGCCCCTCCACGACGTGACCTACAGCCGTCGGGAGGTGCCCGGCCTGTCCCGGATGCCCTCCGCCGCCTCTTTCCTCTCGCCCCAGCAGCGGGAGCGCACACCCCAGCCCGCCCCGGCGGAGCCTCCCCGCCCCAGGGGCCCGATCTCTGGAGAAATGACCGCCCCCGGGGAGCGGAAGACCGGGGAGGCCCCGGCCCCCGCCTGCCCCGGTGAAGCCCAGGGCGGGATGACCTGCCACGACCGGATGGCGCCGGAGGACTTCGACCTCCTGGCCGGGACCCGGACGGAGCGCCCCGCCCCCGCGCCGGCGGAGACGCCCGCACCAGACCCGGGCCCGGCTCCGGCCTTGGAGGAAGGGCCCGCGCCCCAGATCTCCGCCCCGGCGGAGCCTGAGCCTGAGGGAGAGGCAGCCCCCTGGCGCATCGCCGGGGAGGTGCTGAACACCTACATCATCGTGGAACAGGGGGACACCATCCTGTTTATCGACAAGCACGCCGCCCACGAGCGGATGAACTTCGACCGCATGAAGGCGGAGGGCTACACCCCCATGGTGCAGACCCTGCTCACCCCGGTCACCCTTCATCCCCCGGCGGAGGAGGGGGCCGCCCTGCTGGCCAACCTGCCGCTGCTGGAGGAGTTCGGCTTCTACGCCGAGGACTTCGGCGGGGGGGCGCTGGTGGTGCGGCAGGCCCCCTTTGACGTGGACCCGGGGGACATCGAGGACACCCTGCTGGAGATCGGGGGCAGGCTGCTCACCACCGGGCGGGCGGACCCCTCCGCCGCCCGGGACGAGCTGTTCCACACCATGGCCTGCAAGGCGGCCATCAAGGGGGGCTGGCGCACCAGTCCCCAGGAGCTGGAGAAGGTGGCGGGAGCCGTCATGCGGGGAGAGGTCAAATACTGCCCCCACGGCCGGCCGGTGGCCATCGAGCTGACCCGAAAGGACCTGGAGAAGCAGTTCCGGCGGGCATGAGACCCGGCGGGAGCGGGAAAGGAGCGGACTTATGAGCTGGAACGAGATGCTTTACGCCTATCAAAAGGAGAAGGGGGGCGTATTTATGGGCAGCCGGGCAGCAGACTGGGACGGGGAGCTGGTGCTGAGCTACCGGGACGAACCGCTCATCATCCGGACGGTGGGGGAGAGCAATGGCCGGTACACTACGACCTCCATCCGCGTCCGGCTGGCGATCCATCTGGAGCGGGACTATGAGCTGCGCATCCGCCCCAAAAGTGCCATGTCCACCGGCCTCAACACGGTGCTGGGCGTCCTGGACCGGGGACTGGAGAAGCTGCCCTCCGGACCGGACCTCCACGAGGACTACGGCTGCCCGGAGGTGACCCGGGGCCGGACCATCACCACCACGGACCGGTCCTTTACCAAGCTGGTGCTGCGGGACCTGGAACTGCGCAATGCCCTGCTTGCCTCCCCCAAGGACGGCCTGCTCATCCTGCCCGGGCCGGGGCGGGAGGGGCTGCACCTGGTAGAGAGTTACTCCTATCCGGACTCCATGTACACAGATTGGTACTCGGAGCCGATGAATACCGGGCCGGACTGGACGGATACAGAGGAGGAGCGCGCCGAGAAGGAAGAGAAGCTGGCGGAGCTGGCCCAGGATACCTTCTTTCCCCGGCTGGAAAAGGTGATCGGCCTGACCAAGGCTGCCCGGGGGGCGGCCCTGACCTGGAGGATGGGGACGCCGGGATGATTCGAAGGAGCGGCTGTGGTGAGCTGCGGCCGGGCGGGGCTTGACTGCCGGAGGGAAAAGTTTTCGTTGACAAACAGGATAGAGCCGCTATAATAGGCCATACAAGTGTCTTGACACCTGTATGGCCTTTTTGCCGGCAGGTGCGGGACTATCACGAAAAAAGGTGAGAGAAATGGAAAAGCTCCGCGCGTTTTTAAAGCGCAAAAACATTGAGATCTCAGCCAAGCGGTATGGCATCGACGCCCTGGGAGCCATGGCCCAGGGCCTGTTCTGCTCCCTGCTCATCGGCACCATCGTCAAGACGCTGGGCCAGCAGCTGGGGATGGAGTTCCTCATCGAAGTGGGGGGATACGCCTCGGCCATGAGCGGGGCGGCTATGGCGGTGGCCATCGGCTACGCCCTGAAGGCCCCCCCGCTGGTCCTCTTTTCCCTGGTCACGGTGGGCTATGCGGCCAATGCCCTGGGCAGCGTCACCCTGTCCGGGGGCAGCGGCGCCGGAGGCCCTCTGGCGGTGCTGTTTATCGCGGTCATCGCCGCGGAGCTGGGCAAGGCGGTGTCTAAGGAGACCAAGATCGACATCCTGGTCACCCCTCTGGTGACCATCCTGGCGGGGGTGGCCCTGTCGGCCTGGTGGGCCCCGGCCATCGGCACGGCGGCCTCCGCGGTGGGGGACTTCGTCAAGTGGGCCACTGTGCTCCAGCCCTTCTGGATGGGCATCCTGGTGTCGGTGGTCATCGGCGTGGCCCTGACCCTGCCCATCTCCTCTGCCGCCATCTGCGCCGCCATCGGGCTGACCGGCCTGGCCGGCGGGGCCGCAGTGGCGGGGTGCTGCGCCAACATGGTGGGCTTCGCCGTCCTGTCCTTCCGGGAGAACCGCTGGAGCGGCCTGATCTCTCAGGGGCTGGGCACCTCCATGCTCCAGATGGGCAACATCGTCCGCAATCCCCGGATCTGGCTCCCCGCTATCCTCGCCTCCGCGGTCACCGGCCCCCTGGCCACCTGTGTGTTCCAGTTTGAGATGAATGACCCCGCCGGGGGTGTGGCGGCTGGAATGGGGACCTGCGGTATGGTGGGCCCCATCGGAGTCTATGCCGGCTGGGTGAACGATGTGGCCACGGGGGCCAAGGCTGCCATCACCGGCATGGACTGGCTGGCCATGGCGCTGATCTGCTTTGTACTGCCCGCCGTCCTCGCTTGGCTGTTCGGGCTGTTTTTCCGTCGGATCGGCTGGATCCGGGAGGGGGACCTGACCCTGGAGTGAGCCGGGAGGATTCGCAGGACCGTTTGGGCGGCCGGCACGCTTGCGTGCCGGCCGCCTGTCCGTCCCTGGCGACCGCCTGTTCTGCAGGTACCTGGCCAGTTTTCTGGTGATGGGCCGGGTGTGCTGCTGGCGGCAGGATTGGCAGGGCCTGTCCCTGATGGTGGGACGAACACCCTCTTGACAGCCTCTTCTGTATTTGATAAAGTTACAGAAAATAGCTCCCTGGGAGGAGAACCATTATGAACAGCGATTTCTGCGTGGCGGTCCACGCTCTGGTCTATCTCAACCGAAGAGGGTGCGTCCTGTCCAGCGAGGAGCTGGCCCGGAACATCTGCACTAACCCCGCCCGGGTGCGGAAGGTGCTCGCCCGTATGAAAAAGGACGGCCTGGTGGAGACCAAGGAGGGCAGCTCCGGCGGAGGCTACCGCTTTGCCAAGGGGGCGGGGGAGGTGTCCCTGGCCCAGGTGGCCCGGGCGCTGGAGGTGCGCTTCGTCTCCACCTCCTGGCACAGCGGCAGCCAGGAGGTGAAGTGTCTGGTGGCCACCGGCATGGCTCAGGTGATGGATGCTCTTTTTGATGACCTGGACGGCCGGTGCATGGCCCGGCTGGAGGAGATCACAGTGGAACAGGTGGACCGGAAGCTCTCCGGCGGACCCTGCCCCGGCGGCGGATGATCCCGCCGCAGAGAACAGTGCGAATGGAGGTTTTTTATGGGGTTTGATCTGGAGATCAGCGTTCCGGCGCTGACGGTTTTCATACAGGGCATCCTCAGCTTCTTCTCCCCCTGCGTCCTGCCTCTGGTCCCCTTATATGTGGGCTATCTGGCAGGCGGGGCCAAGACGGTGGAGGCGGACGGCACCATCCGCTACCCCAGGGGGCGGGTGATGTGGAACACCCTGTTTTTTGTGCTGGGGATCAGCGCCACCTTTTTCCTGCTGGGCTTCGGCTTCACCGCTTTGGGGCAGTTTTTCAGCGATAACCGGCTGTGGTTTGCCCGGATCAGCGGCATTATCATGGTGCTGTTCGGGCTGTACCAGCTGGGGGTGTTTGGACATTCCATGGCGCTGGAGCGGGAGCACAGGCTGCCCTTCCGGCTGGGCGGCCGGACCATGGGGCCGCTGGTGGCCCTGGTCCTGGGCTTTACCTTCAGTTTCGCCTGGACCCCCTGTGTAGGGCCGGTGCTGGGGAGCGTGCTCCTGATGGCCTCATCCTCGGCTTCGGCCCCGGCAGCGGCGCTGCTCATCGGGGTGTACACCTTGGGCTTTGTGCTGCCCTTCCTAGCGGTGGGGCTGTTCACCGGCGGGGTGCTGTCCTTCTTCAAGCGGCACCAGCAGGTGGTGCGCTGGACGGGGAAGGCGGGGGCGGCTCTGCTGATCCTGATGGGGGTGATGACCTTTACCGGCTTTATGAACGGCTTCACCGAATATCTGTCCCAGACCGGCTCCGCCGTGCCTCAGAGTCAGAGCGTCGGCAGCGGGGAGGGGCCGTCCGCCTCCACAGATGCAGACAACGGTGCGTCGGAGCCGCCGGTGGTCCCTGCCCCTGACTTCACCTTGGTGGACCAGTACGGGGGGGAGCACAGTCTGTCCGATTACAAGGGCAAGACCATTTTTCTCAATTTCTGGGCCACCTGGTGCGGCCCCTGCCGGGGGGAAATGCCGGATATCCAGGCGCTGTATGAGGAGTATGGCGGGAACCAGGGGGACCTGGTGGTACTGGGAGTGGCCGCCCCTGGGCTGGGGCAGGAGGGGACCCAGGAGGAGATCGCCATCTTCCTGGAAGAGAACGGCTATACCTTCCCCACAGTGATGGACACGGAGTACCAGCTCACCTATCAGTACGGCATCCGGGCCTACCCCACCACCTGGATGATCGACGGGGAGGGCAATCTCTACGGCTATGTGGAGAGCGCCATGACAGGGGAGATCATGAGGGATATCGTGGAACAGACCATGGAGGCCCAGCCATAAAAAAGAAACATGCCCCGCCCGCTCCAATGGGAGCGGGCGGGGCATGTTTGACTGTGTGGGTCCATCAGGGGGAGGTGGTGTAGAGGGAAGAAGTATCCTCAGCTCCATCCGTCATGGCGTACCAGCGATCGGCTTGGGCATGGGTGCGGGCGATGCGGGTGTCGGTGAGAACGCCCAGCTCCTCCAGAACGGCCAGGGTGTGGGAGGCCTGGGGGGTGAGGGTGATGGTCACAGAGCCGCCCCGGTGCACCATGCTGTCCTGTTCCGTCAGGTAGAAGCTGAAGTCCAGGTCAGCCTCACAGGTGTTCTCCAGGCGGTCCTGGTCCTCAAAAAGGTAGCGGGTGCCGATGGTGCCCGCGTCGAAATCGGTCAGCACGGCCTGCCACAGCTGCTCCGCCTGGGCGGCGGAGAGGGAGGCGGACTCGTGGCTCTGGGTCTGGATGTCCCAGAGATCGTAGACGTACGCCTCCGTCAGGCTCCAGTCCGCGGACTGGTCAAGTCCATAGCCGGCCCGGACGAAGCTCCGGTCAGAGACCAGCTGATCCAGAGCCCATGTGACGGTGCCCTCCATCCCCTGCTCCGCCCGGTACAGCGGAACGCCGTGGTAGTAGCGGCGGATGCTCTGTCCGTTGGACAGGGTGTAGGAGAGGGAGATGTAGAAGGAGTCGTCATAGATGCTATCCTCCCTGGAGCGGGCAGCTACGATGGCCTGGTGGAGGGCGGTGATCTGGGCGACCTGCTCCGGGTCGGTGATCTGGACGCTCCCGCCGAAGCCGTCGCTGGGATAGGTGCTGCCCTCCAGATCCACAGTCACCTGGCTCACCTCGCCGGAGGCGGGGATGTAGTCCTGATAGCCGGTGAGATCCAGCCGGATGCACAGGAACAGGGCGGAGAGCAGCGCCAGCAGGACCAGGCAGCCCGGCCAGGCGGAGAAGACGCGGAAGGACTTGCGCAGCAGCATCTCCGCCAGAAAATAGCCCACTGCAGCCCAGAAGAGGATGGACAGCACCAGGGAGAGCTGGCCGTCTCCGAACAGCACATAGTAGGTAAAGGTGCCGCCGGAGAGACCGGCGCAGACGGCCACCCCGTACTTGAAGATGGGGCGGACCACCCGCACGGAGACCACGTCTCCCGCCGACTCCATCTGGCGGGCGCGGTAGATCAACAGGGCGGCCGCAGACAGGGCCACCCCCACACCGGCGTAGACCGCCACCACGGCGGGCTGGGCAAGCTGATAGGCCCCGCTGTCCGCAGCCTGGGTCCAGGATACAGCACCGCCCAGTTTCTCCAGAGGGGTGAGCCAGGCCACAGCCTGCTGGGTGGTGCCGCTCAGGCCGTTGTAGCCGTAGAGAAACAGGTAGAGCACCGAGTCCATCAGCGCGCTGATGATAGCCGCCAGGCAGTTCAGCACCCCGTAGAAGACAGGCAGGGCCAGCAGATGGCCGGTGAACATGGCACAGAAGACGGCAAAGGAGTAGAAGAAGAGGCAGGAGGCGGACTGGACCAGCAGCCAGATGGCCAGCGCCTTCAGATCCAGACAGTTCCCCACAGCCTCGCCGGCCAGGGTGAGGCCAAAGATGGCGGCGTTGGGCAGCAGCAGGAAGCTGAGCCCGGACAGATAGTTGGTGAAAAACAGAGCCTCCCGCCGCAGGGGCAGGGCGTGCATCATGCAGGCGGAGCGGCTGGCATCCAGATAGCTGAACACCGCCATAGCGGCCAGCAGGCCAAAGATGACGGCCAGCACCGTGCCCAAGTTCAGGGAGTAGCCCACCGAGACCCGGGAAAAATAGTCCAGGCTGTGCGCAAGGTCCTCCAGAGCCCAGTTCTGCCCCCGCTGGATCGTGGTGAGCAGATTGAGGGGCAGGGCAAACAGCCAGATCACCGAGTACAGGGCCCAGATGGGCCAGAAGCGGCTGAGGTTTTTGCGGTAGAGGGTGGAATTAAAGCATGATGTCACGGACCGCATAGTCCTCACCTCCCAGTTCATAGATAAAGATCTCCTCCAGCGTCAGAGGCAGGGCCTCCATCAGGATGGGCTGGAACGCGGCGAGCCGGCTTTTGATGACGTCGGAGCTGCCCCGGACGATCAGGGTGTGGATGCGGCCCACCTGGGTGACATGGAGCAGGTCCAGGTCCTCCGGCAGCTTGGGCATCTCCGGCTCCTGAAATACGATCTGCATCTTGACCACGTTGTCCTGAAGATCGGTGAGGGAGCGCTGCAGGAGCACCTTGCCCCGGCTGAGGATGCCCACGTGGTCGCACACGTCTTCCAGTTCCCGCAGATTGTGGGAGGAGACCAGCACCGTGGTCCCCCGCTGGGCCACGTCCCCCATGAGCAGGGACCAGACCTGACGCCGCATCACCGGGTCCAGGCCGTCTACCGGCTCGTCCAAGACCAGCAGGTCGGGGTTGCAGCACAGAGCCAGCCAAAAGGCGGACTGCTTCTGCATCCCCTTGGACAGGCGGCGGATGGGCTGTTTCTCGTCTACTGCCGGGAAGGCCTCCTTCAGCACCTGATAGCGCTTGTCATCAAAGGCGGGATACAGCCCCCGGTAAAACTTCATCATGTCCCGGGTGGAGGCGGACAGAAAGTAGTACAGGTCGTCGGGGATAAAGGCCACCCGGGACTTCACCGCCGGATTTTCGTACACCGGCGCCCCGTCCACCGTGATGGTGCCCGAGTCGGGGCGGTAGATGCCGGTGATGTGCCGCAGGATGGTGGACTTTCCCGCGCCGTTAGGGCCCACCAGCCCATAGATGGAGCCCTTCTCCACCTCCATGGTGAGCCCATCCAGGGCGCGGAAGCCGTCGAAGGTCTTGACGACGTTGTTTACCTTGATCATTGGACCTCTCCCCCTTTTTCCCGGATGCGGGCGATCAGCCGATCCCGCGTGACCCCCAGGTACAGCAGCTCGGCTGTCAGACTGTCGAACTGCCCCAGCAGCCGGTCCCGCCGCTCCTCATCCACCCCGGTGCGGGGGGCCGCGAAGCTGCCCTTCCCAGGGATAGAATAGACATAGCCCTCCGCCTCCAGGGACTCATAGGCCCGCTGGATGGTGTTGGGGTTGATGGCAAGATTGCTGGCCAGGGACCGCACAGAGGGGAGCTTTTCCCCCTCCTGGATGGCGCCGCTCACCATCAGCCGGCGCAGATTGTCCCGCACCTGCTCGTAGATGGGCCGGGCATCCCGGTAGTCCAGATTCAGCATACTGCCGCCTCCCTTCAAACTGTATTCACTGTATTAGTACAGTTAGTCTATGCGGACGGGACCGAAAAATCAAGCAAGAAATCCTTAAGATTTTCTTAGGATTTATCTCAGGGGGAGAGAGGACCGTCAGATCTCCACGCAAAAAGGGAGAAGATTTACCATTTCTTAATCTGTTTCCGTTTGAAAAAGGCGAGCGGCCGTGATATAGTATAGGCGAAAAGAGCATCAGAAGAAGGAGGCTCCCACACATGACTGCGACTGTCGGATTTATCGGAACGGGGAACATGGGCGCTGCTCTGGCCCGGGCCGTCTGTAAAACTGTGCCCCCCCAGCAGGTGCTGCTGGCCAACCGCACCCCCGCCAAGGCGGAAGCCCTGGCCGAAGAGCTGGGCTGCGCCGCAGGTACCAATGAAGAGGTTGCCCGCGCCTGCCGGCTGATCTTTCTGGGAGTGAAGCCCCAGGTGATGGGGGAGATGCTGGCCTCTCTTACCCCTGTGCTGAAGGAGCGGGAGGACTGCTTTGTGCTGGTGACCATGGCCGCCGGCCTGACCTGCGCCCGGATCCGGGAGATGGCGGGGGTGGACTGCCCGGTGATCCGGGTGATGCCCAACACCCCCGCGGCCATCGGCGAGGGGGTGCTCCAGTTCTGCGGCCTGGGGACCACGGAGGAGGATATGGCCTCCTTCCGAAACCTGATGGCCCCCGCCGGGCTGGTGGATCAGGTGCCTGAGGGGCTGATAGACGCAGCCAGCTGCGTGTCCGGCTGCGGCCCCGCTTTTGCCTACCTGTTCCTGGAGGCCCTGGCGGACGGCGGGGTGGCCTGCGGCCTGCCCCGGGACAAGGCGCTGGCCTACGCCGCCCAGATGCTGGCCGGGTCGGCCCGGATGGTGCTGGAGACCGGCGCTCACCCCGGTGCCCTGAAGGACGCGGTGTGCTCCCCCGGGGGCAGCACCATCCAAGGGGTGCGGGCGCTGGAAAAGGGCGGTCTGCGGGCCGCCGCCATGGACGCGGTGCTGGCCGCCTATGAAAAGACGCAGGAATTAGGGACAAAATAAGGGACAGGCGGAGCCAGGGAGGACAGGGGAACGGCCCTGTCCTCCGGTTCCCGAGCTGAATAAAGGGGTTTGATGCTATGAAGATCGTGGTCAAGGTGGGCACCTCCACTCTGGCGCATGCCACGGGGCGGCTGAACATCCGCCATGTGGAGGAGCTGGTCAAGGTGCTCTCCGACCTGAAGAATGCAGGACACCAGATCATCCTGGTGTCCTCCGGCGCCATCGGCATGGGGGTGGGCAAGCTGAATCTGCCCTGCCGGCCCACTGACATGCCCGGCAAGCAGGCGGCCGCCGCCGTGGGACAGTGCGAGCTGATGTACACCTACGACCGGCTGTTCACCCAATACAACCACACTGTGGCCCAGATCCTCCTCACTGGGGAGGACATCGACCACAGCGACCGGAGGGAGAACTTCCAGAACACCATCTTCCGCCTGCTGGAGCTGGGCGCCCTGCCGATCATCAACGAGAACGACACCGTGGCCACCGCTGAGATCAAGGTAGGGGACAACGATACCCTGGGGGCCGTGGTGGCCTGCACGGTGAAAGCGGACCTGCTGGTCCTGCTCAGCGATATCCAGGGGCTCTACACCGCAGATCCCCGCAAGGACCCGGGTGCCCGGCTGATCCCGGTGGTGGAGGAGATCACTGCCGACATCGAGGCGCTGGCCGGCGGGGCTGGCTCCGGCCTGGGCACGGGGGGCATGGCCACCAAGCTGCGGGCCGCCCGCATGGTGACCGGCCAGGGCTGCGACATGATCATCACCAACGGGGACCAGCCCCAGCTGCTCTATGATATCGTGGAGGGGAAGCAGGTGGGGACCCGGTTCCTGGGCCGGCGGGCCTGACGGGGCTCAAAGGCGAAGGACCACAAGGAGGCGGAAGGGATGACCACACAAGAACTGCTTGCGCGTGCCAGACAGGCCAGAGGGGCCATGGCTCTGGCGGATACACAGACCAAGGACCGGGCCCTGCTGGCCATGGCGGAGGAGCTGGAGGCGGACACGGCCCCCATCCTGGCGGCCAACGCCCTGGATCTGGAGGGGGCCCGGGGCCGCATCTCCGAGGTGATGCTGGACCGGCTGGCCCTCAGCCCGGACCGGATCGCCGGCATGGCGAAGGGGATCCGGGAGGTGGCGGCCCTCCCTGACCCGGTGGGGGCTGTCCTCAGCCGGGTGGAGCGGCCCAACGGGCTGGTGATCGAGAAGACCGCCGTCCCAATGGGGGTCATCGCCATCATCTATGAGAGCCGGCCCAATGTCACCAGCGACGCCGCAGCCCTGGCCCTGAAGGCGGGCTCCGCCTGTGTGCTCCGCTGCGGGAAGGAGGCCCACCGCTCCGCCGCGGCCATCGTCTCCGCCCTGTGCCGGGGCCTCTCCCGGGCCGGACTGCCCCAGGAGGCCCTGTGTCTGGTGGAGGACACCACCCGGGCCTCCGCACACGAGCTGATGACCGCCAGCGGATACGTGGACCTGCTCATCCCCCGGGGGGGCGCGGGGCTGATCCGGGCCTGTGTGGACAATGCCACCGTCCCCGTCATCGAGACGGGCACCGGCATCTGCCACGTCTATGTGGACCGGGCGGCGGACCTGGACATGGCGCTGGACATCCTGGAGAACGCCAAGTGCAGCCGGCCCAGCGTGTGCAACGCCGCCGAGGTGTGCCTAGTCCACCGGGAGGCGGCCCCGGTCTTTCTGCCCCGGATGCGGGAGCGGCTGACGGATGCCAGGGCAGCCCGGGGGGAGCGGCCGGTGGAGCTGCGCCTGGACGGGACGGCGGCCGGGATCATCCCCGGCACGCCCGCGGGTCCGGAGGACTTCGACACCGAGTTTTTGGACTATATCCTGGCTGTCCGGGTGGTGGACGGGACGGAGGAGGCCATCCGCCACATCGCAGCCCACTCCACCGGCCACTCGGAGGCCATCGTGACAGAGGACGGGGAGGCGGCCCGGCGCTTCCTGGCGGCAGTGGACTCAGCGGCGGTGTACTGGAACGCCTCCACCCGCTTCACCGACGGGGGGGAGTTTGGCCTGGGCTGCGAGATGGGCATCTCCACCCAGAAGCTCCACGCCCGGGGCCCCCTGGGGCTGGCCGAGCTGTGCAGCTTCAAGTTCGTGATCCGGGGCGGGGGCCAGATCCGCTGAGGCGCCCCCTCTCTTTTCCAGCTGACAAATGCGCGGTCTCCGGGTATGATGGGAGCAGAGCGACACTCTCATCAGAGCCGTGAGCCAGATATCGCGGGGACGGCCCAGAACCGCCCGCCGCGGCATCCCATTTCCGCCCCCCTTTTCCCAACTGGGTGAAAGGGAGGAAAATACCCATGAAAGGACTGATATCCGATGCACAAGCATCTGCTGGAGTTCTGCCGCCTGACGGGAGAGCTCCTGGAAAGCGAGCCGGTGCGGATGATGGGCCGCTGGCAGCACCACGGCCGGATCACCACCCTGGACCACTCCCTGTTCGTGGCCTACCTGTCCTTCCGGGCAGCCCGGTGGCTGCGTCTGGATGAACGGGCCGCCGCCCGCGGGGGCCTGCTCCACGACCTGTACCTCTATGACCCCCGGGACAAGTCCGCCCACCCCGGCAGCCAGTGCTTCGACCACCCCAGGGCCGCAGCCCGGAATGCCGAGCAGGTGACCAAGCTCTCCGATAAGGAGCGCAACATTATCCTGTCCCACATGTGGCCCCTGGGCGGGGCACTGCCCCGGTCCCTGGAGGCCCTGCTGGTGGACCTGGTGGATACCTTCTGCGCGGGGCTGGAGCTCTCCCACATCTATCACCCAGGCCGCCTGCGGGAGAAGCTGGGCGTGGTCCCCCTGGCGGGTTCCCCCCAGGCCGACGCGGCCTGATCTGCTCCGCACCTCCTCATGCCCCGGCAGCGTCTGCTGCCGGGGCATTTTTAGACATTTTCAGGAAAAGAGAGGCAGGAATAAAAATTCCCGGAAAATTTTCGAAAATTTCTCGAAAAATTCTCTTGAACCCAGGAAACTTTCTTGCTATTATGCTATAATGGTTGGGGGTATCCGCATAACGTGCCGGATCTGTGCAGTTTGATGGAGAAGCCCCACGCATATCCGTGCTGATCGGCACTGCCGTCACAATAGAGGAACAGAGAGCAAGCAGATTTGGTGACCGACCCGGCCAGGTACCGGCGGTCCGCGTAAGGAAGGAAGTTGTTTATGATCGCACACGGGAAGGATATCAAGGTATTCACCGGAAACTCCAACCCCAAGCTGGCCCAGAACATCTGTCAGGAGCTGGGCATCCCTCTGGGCGACTCCGAGGTGGGAGCCTTCTCCGACGGGGAGAATTTCGCCTCTATCTATGAGACCGTCCGCGGCTCCGACGTCTTTGTGGTGCAGTCCACCTGCTCCTTCCGCAAGGACGACAAGAGCGGTTCCGTCAACGATGCGCTGATGGAGCTGCTCATTATGATCGACGCCCTGCGCCGGGCCTCCGCCGGCCGGATCACCGCTGTGATCCCCTACTTCGGCTACGCCCGCCAGGACCGCAAGACCAAGCCCCGAGACCCCATCTCAGCCAAGCTGGTGGCCAACCTGATCGCGGAGGCCGGCGCAGACCGGGTGCTGACCATGGACCTGCACGCCAACCAGATCCAGGGCTTCTTCGACATCCCGGTGGACAACCTGCTGGGCTCCCCCATCTTTGTGGACCACTTCACCAAGAAGTACGCGGACTGCCATGACGACACCATGGTGGTCTCCCCCGATGTGGGGTCGGTGTCCCGGGCCCGGGCCTTTGCCCAGAAGCTGAACATGCCCCTGGCCATCGTGGACAAGCGCCGCCAGAAGGCCAACTCCTCCGAGGTCATGAACATCATCGGCGACGTGCGGGGCAAGCACGTCATCCTGCTGGACGATATGGTGGATACGGGCGGCTCCCTGTGCCACGCGGCTCAGGCCCTGATGGAGATCGGCGGCGCCCAGGATGTGACCGCCTGCGCCAGCCACGGCGTCCTCTCTGGTCCGGCCATCGACCGCATCAACAGCAGCGTGCTGGACGAGGTCATCTTCCTGGATACCATCCCGGCCAAGCCCGGCGTCAAGTGCGACAAGATCAAGTACATCTCGGTGGCCCACATGTTCGCGGAGGCCATCAGCCACATCTATATGGAGACCTCCGTCTCCCCGCTGTTCCTGTAAGAGAGAGCGGGGACCGGAAGGGCGCGAAAACAGGGGGCGGGTAGCCAATACCCGCCCCTCTTCAGACTGTTTGAGGAGACCGATATGCTGTTTGGAAATGGAACCGGCGGGGTGGACTGGGTCCTGGTCTGCCTGGGCAACCCGGGGGAGAAATACGAAAACACCCGGCACAATGTGGGCTTCATGGTAGCTGACGAGCTGGGCGAGCGCCAGCGCGCCCCCATCCAGAGGCTGAAATATAAGGCGCTGACCAACGTGTTCACCATCTCCGGCCAGAAGGTGCTGGTGATGAAGCCCGTCACCTTCATGAACCTGTCCGGGGAGGCGGTGCGCCAGGCGGTGGACTTCTATAAGGTGGCGCCGGACCACGTGCTGGTGGTCTCTGACGACACCGCCCTGGCTGTGGGCCGTCTGCGTATCCGCAGGGGAGGCTCGGCCGGGGGTCATAACGGCCTGAAAAACATCATCCTCCACTTGGGGACAGACCAGTTTCCCCGGCTGCGGGTGGGGGTGGGGGAGAAGCCCCACCCGGATTATGATATGGCGGACTGGGTGCTGGGCAAGTTCCAGGGGGAGGACAAAAAGGCCATCGACCAGGCGGTGAAGCGGGCCGCCGACGCAGTGGAGTGCATCCTGGCCGAGGGCATCGACCGGGGGATGAGCCGGTTCAACGGCTGAGGGAGAGCTGGTCCAGCTCCTGTCCCAGCTCCAGGCCCAGGGCCAGCCCGGTGAGGAGCATCTGCCGGCCCTCGGAGGCGCCCACCTCCATGGCCGCGCCCCAGATGCGGTCCGCCTCGTCCTCGCCTGTCAGCTGATACAGCCGCTGCAGGAAGGGAAAGCTCTCTTCGGATACCCGGTCCATGTCCGGGGTGGGGGGAAGGGCCTCCACATAGTCCAGAAGGATGGAGATCAGGTCATACATACTAGGCGCTCCTTTCGTGTTCGGGACTTGTTACGTTATATTATATCGTGGGATATTATATCCGTCAAGAGGAAAGGGCAAAAAAATGGAGATTTTAGGCGCGCGCTTGAAAATATTGCGCAATGAGGCCGGAAAAACTCAGCAGGGAATGGCGGATTTCCTAGGATGCCAGGTCCGGCATTATCAGTTGATTGAAGCCGGAGGCAGCAATTTGCCGATTCCAAAGCTGATGAAAGTGGCGGACTATTTCGGCGTGTCGGTGGACTATCTTCTGGGGCGGACGGAGAACCGGGAGATCAACCGCTGACCCGGGCGGGGGAGACAGAGGTCTTCCCCGCTGTTTTGGTTCCGGCCTTTACACAGGAGGCGGGCCCTGCCCGCCATTCCCGGACCTGTGACGTGCCGCAGGGGCGCGCAAAGACCGAAGGCATCCCGTAGGGGCGGCTTCCAGAACCGCCCCCAAAGCCTTCCCCCCGCCGGGGGGAAGGTGTCACGGCGCATGCCGTGACGGATGAGGGGTCTTCCTCCCCCCATCCCAGCCGCAGGATGGCCCCCAAAGGGTTCCGCCCTGCGGAGCGGCTGGCGGGCGCGCAAAGCGCGCCCCTACGCAGAGACCGAAGGCATCCCGTAGGGGCGGCTTCCAGCGACGCCCCCAAAGCCTTCCCCCCGCCGGGGGGAAGGTGTCACGGCGTATGCCGTGACGGATGAGGGGTCTTCCTCCCCCATCCCAGCCGCAGGATGGCCCCCAAAGGGTTCCGCCCCGCAGGGCGGCCGGCGGGCGCGCAAAGCGCGCCCCTACGCAGAGACCGAAGGCATCCCATAGGGGCGGCTTCCAGCGCCGCCCCCAAAGCCTTCCCCCACGCCGGGGGGAAGGTGTCACGGCGTATGCCGTGACGGATGAGGGGTCTTCCTCCCCCCATCCCAGCCGCAGGATGGCCCCCAAAGGGTTCCGCCCTGCGGGGCGGCCGGCGGGCGCGCAAAGCGCGCCCCTACGCAGAGACCGAAGGCATCCCGTAGGGGCGGCTTCCAGCGCCGCCCCCGAAGCCTTCCCCCCACCGGGGGGAAGGTGTCACGGCGTATGCCGTGACGGATGAGGGGTCTTCCTCCCCCCATCCCAGCCGCAGGATAGCCCCCAAAGGGTTCCGCCCCGCAGGGCGGCTGGCGGGCGCGCAAAGCGCGCCCCTACGCAGAGACCGAAGGCATCCCGTAGGGGGCCCGGACCCGCCCCTGAATGGAGACCGGGGGCGGAAATCCCCGGGAATTTCCTTGACGGACCGGAGAAAAGGCGATATACTGTTGGAAAATGACCCCCTCCCTAAAGTCGGGAACGGGGGGCTTTGTCGCGTTTGCGATTTCCATATTTTTCTATTTGGTGGCCGCTATGAAACTTTTGAACGACATCTTGAACAATGTGCCGGAGTTCGGCCAGCTGCTGGCCGCCATGGACAGCGGCCGCTGTCCTGTGGCCCTGTCCGGGCTGTCGGCGGTCCACCGGGCCCACTTTGCCGCCGGGGTCTACGCCCGCACCGGCCGGCCGGTGGTGCTGGTGTGCGCCGACGAGGGGGAAGGGGAGCGGCTGGCCCGGGATCTGGAGTCCCTGACGGGGCAGCGGGTGCCGGTGCTCGCCCCCCGGTCCTACATCTTTCACAACGCGGCCACTGTCTCCCGCCAGTGGGAGCACCGGCGGCTGGCCCTGATGCGGGCCATGGCGGCGGGGGAGGTGCCCCTGCTGGTGGCGGCGGTGGAGGGACTGCTTCAGCGGACCCTGCCCCCGGAGGAGCTGGACCGGGCCTGGGCGGAGCTGCGGACCGGGGGGAGCTATGACCTGAACCAGCTGGCTGAGACACTGACTGCCGCCGGGTACAGCCGGTGCGACCAGGTGGAAGGCGTGGGACAGTTTGCCCTGCGGGGCGGGATCTTGGATGTCTACTCCCCAGGGATGGAGCAGCCCGTGCGGGCGGAGTTCTTCGGAGACGAGCTGGATGCTATGGGGCTGTTCGACCCCGCCACCCAGCGCCGGACGGAGAACGTGGAGCGGGCGGTGCTGCTGCCGGCGGCGGAGGCGCTGCCCCATCTGGCGCCCGGAGGGACGGCGGGGCTGGCAGCCCGGCTGGAGAAGCTGGCCGCAGGGGCGGAGAAGGCGGGGCGGCATGAGCTGGCCCAGACTCTGCGGCAGGACCGGGAGGCGCTGGAGCAGGGGCGGAGCTTCCCCGCCACGGACCGCTATCTGGCGCTGATCTATCCCCAGCTGGCCACGGCGGCCGACTACCTGCCGCCGGACGCCTGTGTGCTCTTTTCTGAGAGCAGCCGGGTGGGGGAGCGGGCCAAGACCTACCAGTGGCAGCTGGAGGAGGATGCCAAGTCCCTGATGGAGCGGGGGGAGCTGGACGGCTCCTGCGCCGTACTGTCCCGCACCTTCCCGGAGCTCAACGCCCGGCTGTCCGACTGGCCGACGGCCTATCTGGACTCCTTCACTCTGTCGGCTTATCCGGTGCCCCCCGGCTGCCTGCTGTCGGTGACGGCCAAGCAGCTGCCCTCCTTTGGCGCCAGCCTGGAGACGGCGGTCTCCGACCTGGACCACTACCAGCGCTCGGGCCTGGGCACCCTGGTGCTGGTGTCCAGCGAACAGAGGGCCCTGAATCTCCAGACGCTGCTGCGGGAGCAGGGCCTCCGGGCGGCGGTGGAGTTCCAGCCCCAGACCCTCCCTGGGCCGGGGGAGACCCTGGTCTCGGTGGGCGGCCTGTCCGCCGGGATGGAGTACCCGGAGGCCCGTCTGGCGGTACTCACCGAGGGACAGGGGGCGGCACTGAAAAAGCCCCGGCCCCGGAAGGCGGCCACCAACCGGGAGAAGCTGAAGTCCTATGCCGACCTGTCCCCCGGAGACCTGGTGGTCCACGAGCATCACGGTGTGGGCCGCTACATGGGGATGGTGAAACTGCCTGCCGACGGGGTGGAGAAGGACTATGTGAAGATCGCCTACGCCGGCTCCGATGTGCTCTACGTCCCCGCCACCCAGCTGGACCTGGTGAGCAAGTACATCGGCGGGGGCGAGGACGCGGCGGAGACCAAAAAGCTCTCCCGCCTGGGGGGCACCGACTGGGAGAAGGCCAAGAGCAAGGCCAAAAAGGCGGTGAAGGATCTGGCCAAGGGCCTGATCCAGCTCTATGCCCAGCGGCAGCGGCAGCCCGGCTTCGCCTTCTCTCCCGACTCCCCCTGGCAGCGGGAATTCGAGGAGGAGTTCGAGTACGCGGAGACGGAGGACCAGCTGCGCTGCGTGGAGGAGATCAAGCGGGACATGGAGCGCCCGGTGCCCATGGACCGGCTGCTGTGCGGCGACGTGGGCTACGGAAAGACGGAGGTGGCCTTCCGGGCCGTCATGAAATGTGTGCTGGACGGCAAGCAGGCCGCTGTGCTGGTGCCCACCACGGTGCTGGCCCGGCAGCATTTTCTCAACGCCCTGCGGCGCTTTGCCAAATATCCGGTGACCATCGATGTGGTCTCCCGCTTCCGCACCAGCGCCCAGATGAAGGAGACCCTGCGGCGGGTGGAGAGCGGTGAGGTGGACATCCTCATCGGCACCCACCGCCTGTTCAACCGGGACGTGCGCTTCAAGGACCTGGGTCTGCTGGTGGTGGACGAGGAGCAGCGCTTCGGCGTCCAGCACAAGGAGAAGCTGAAGGAGAACTTCCGTCAGGTGGATGTGCTGACCCTGTCCGCCACCCCCATCCCCCGGACGCTGAACATGGCCCTCAGCGGCATCCGGGACATGTCCACCCTGGAGGAGCCCCCCGCCGACCGCCAGCCGGTGCAGACCTATGTGCTGGAGCACGACTGGGGGGTGCTGGGGGACGCCATGCGCCGGGAGCTGGAGCGGGGCGGGCAGGTGTACTACCTCCACAACCGGGTGGAGACCATCGACCGCACCGCCAGCCGCATCCAGGCCATGCTGGGGGAGGATGCGGCGGTGGGGGTGGCCCACGGCAAGATGACCCAGGAGGCCATCGACGAGGTGATGAGCCGGATGACCGACGGGGAGCTGAACGTGCTGGTGTGCACCACCATCATCGAGACGGGCATCGACCTGCCCAACGCCAACACCCTCATCATCGAGGACGCCGACCGCCTGGGCCTGGCCCAGCTCCACCAGATCCGGGGCCGGGTAGGGCGGTCCAGCCGCCGGGCCTACGCCTACCTCACCTACCGCCGGGGCAAGGTGCTCACCGAGGTGGCCGCCAAGCGGCTGAGCGCCATCCGGGAGTTCGCCGAGTTCGGCTCCGGCTTCAAGATCGCCATGCGGGACCTGGAGATCCGGGGTGCGGGCAACGTGCTGGGGCCGGAGCAGAGCGGCTTCCTGTTGTCGGTAGGCTACGACATGTACTTGAAGCTGCTGGAGGAAGCGGTGCTTCAGGAGCAGGGCCAGCCGGTGCCTCCCAAGACCGAATGTGCCGCCGACCTGAGCGTGGCGGCGTCGGTGCCCGACCGGTACGTCCCCTCCCCGGAGCAGCGGATGGACCTGTACCGCCGCATCGCCGCCATCCGCAGCGAGGCGGAGGCGGACGACCTGGTGGATGAGCTCATCGACCGGTATGGCGAGCCCCCCCGCACGGTGAACAACCTGATCTCCGTGGCCCTGCTCCGCGCCGCGGCGGCGGAGGCCGGGATCACCGACATCGCCCAGAAGCAGGGGCAGCTGGTCTTTACCCTGGCCCGGTTCAGTCTGGAGCAGTTTTCCGCCCTGTGCGCCATGGACCGGTATCAGAACCGGCTGCTGCTCACTCCGGGGGAGGTGCCCCGCTTTACCTTCCGGCTGAAAAAGGGGGAGGACGCCCTGCGGGCCGCACGGCAGGTGGTGGACGACTTCGCGGGGGCGGAGGGCTGAAGCCGCCCCGCATTTCAGAGTGGGGAGTTTTTCCCTTCTCCATTGAAACCGGAAGACAGATGTGGTATGATATCAAACTGTATCCGGCCCTGCGGACCGGAACAGATCTGAATTGGATGAAACAGAAAGGAACTGCTCTTATGAGATCGATGAAACGGGCGGGGGCCCTGACCCTCGCGGCCCTGATTCTGGCCTTTTCCCTGACCGCCTGCGGTAAGGACGGCGGGAGCTCCGGGAGCGGCGCTTCTTCCAGTGCCGCCGGGAGCACCTCCAGCAGTGAACCGATCACCGTGGACCTGGACGCCGTCACGGATGTGTTCCTCACCACCGCCGGCATCCCGGGTGACACTGTGGTGGCCCAGGTGGGAGATGTGGACATCACCGCCGCTGAGCTGCTGTACTGGGTGGCGTACAGCGCCGACAGCATGCTCAGTTATTACAGCACCTATTTCGGCATCACCGAGCTGCCCTGGGATACGGAGGACGCCTCCGGCGTCACCCTGACCCAGGGGACTTTGGACAACGCGCTGAGGACTGCGGCCCTGTACGCCCTGATCCCCGGGATAGCGGAGGAGGAGGGCGTGACCCTGTCCCAGGACTTCCAGGACACCTTTGCCGATCAGCTGGCCACTATGACTGAGGCCATGGGGGGCGAGGACGTGATGGCCATGTACCTGTGGCAGTATCCCCTGACTCCTGAGCTCTACACCCAGCTGTGTGAGAGCGAGGACCTGAACGGCCAGCTTCAGGATAAGTATTTTGGAGAGAACGGCACCATGAAGCCCACCGACGCCGACCTGCTCTCCTACATCCAGAACGACCGGAAGCTGTACTCCGTCAAGCACATCCTGCTGCTGACCCAGGACCCGGAGACCGGAGAGCCCCTGGACGAGGCTGCCGCGGCGGAGAAGAAGGCTCAGGCGGAGGATCTGCTCCGCCAGCTGCGGGAGAGCAGCGACCCCGCCGCCCTGTTCGACCAGCTGATGAACGATTACAGCGAGGACACCGGACTGGCCACCAACCCGGACGGCTATCAGGCCGTGGAGGCAGGTCAGATGGTCCCCGAGTTCGAGGAGGCGTCCCTGGCCCTGGAGCCCGGCGAGATCAGTGACATCGTGGAGAGCGATTACGGCTACCACATCATCCTGCGCCTTCCCCTGGAGGTGGAGCCGGCCGACTATCAGGCGGACTTTGTGCAGGAGAAGATGACCCAGCTCCAGCAGGGCTGGCTGGATGAGCATGAGATCGTTACCAACGATGCCTTTGACCAGCTGGACGTGCCCGCCTTCTATGAGACGGTCACCGCCCTGCGGCAGGCGGTGAGCACCCGGATGGAGGAGCTGAGCGCCCAGGAGGACGCCTCCGCCTCCGCCAGCGCCCCCGCCGCCAGCGGCAGCGCGCAGAACTGAGACCCTTCACAGCGTATAAAAACCTCCGCCCTGCCCCCATGTGGGGGCAGGGCGGAGGTTTTTATATACCGGGGCCCTCCGGCAAAACGGGGCCTGCCCGCCGGAGAGCGGAGGAGAAGCGAAACAGGAGAACGGTGGTGCATAGGATCTGGACCACCAGCACCACCAGCAGGAACAGGGTCAGCGCGATGGAGAAGGAACTCAGGGGGCCGGAGCTGTCCACCCCCAGGTAAAACAGGACGGAGGCGGCGGTGGAGAGGACGGTGACCACCGTGCGGGCCCGGAGCAGGGCGGGGGAGAAGTCACGGCCCGTCTCTCCGGCGTGGCGGGCGGCGATGTCTGCCAGGTCTGTGAGGAACTGGAAGTGGAAATACAGGGTGGTGAGCTCCACCGCCAGCGCCAGCCAGCTCAGCAGCCAGGAGAACTGGGACAGGTCCCAGGCTGGTAGGAGGAAGGCATACTGCTTCAGCGCCCAGAGGCCCAGGGGGAAGGTGAGGGGGCCCAGGAGCCGCAGGTCTGGATGTTCCTCCTCCAGGGTGGTGACGGCCCGGCTCAGCAGATACCACCCCACCGCATTGGGGAGGAGGGAGAAGCGGTTAAGGTTGATGTCCAGATAGAGGAAGAAGTAGGCCCAGGCGGCGTACTGGACCCCGCGGATCAGTTTTGAGTTCAATCCAGATGCACCTCCCGCTCCAGTGGGATGGGGACCTCGTTCCCCTGGCTGTCCGTATAGACGGCCTCCAGCCAGTCCGCCATGACGCAGTCCGCGGCGGGGATGCGGTTGGCATACCCCTTGCCGCGGCCGCCGTAATAGAGGATCTGGGTCTCACCGGGCGCCAGCTCCAGCCCCAGCTCCACTACATCATATCCGGTATAGTTGCTGTCCCTAGGCTGTCCCCAGAACATGCTGGACAAAAAGCCGGGGCTGGAGCCTTCCTGGGAAGCGGGCCCATCCAAGGCAGAGCGGCTCTCTCCCCAGTTTTGGGTCACATTCAGTGTCAGGGACTTGTGTGTTCCGGTGGTGTTGGTGAGGCAGATCCGCATGATGCCCTCCACACTGGTGAACTGGGCGTCCAGGTCTGGCGCGTCGGTGTGGATAGAGGCCCCAAATTCATTGAGATGCAGGTCCTTGACCTCATAGCCCTCTATATAGGCAGACTGAACCCGGAGCTCCGCCTCGGGCCACAGTTCCAATTTTACTCCGTCCGCCTCCCCACGCCAGGTAAAGACCGGGGGCTCCTGGGCGGGGAAGGGGATGTGGTCTGTGGGAGCAGAATAGAAGGAGTCCTCCAGCTCATCCAGCAGCCCGGATGCTGCCGACAGGGGCGAGACCGTCCAGGTGCCGTCCTCCCGGCGCTGGAGGTGGAGGGTGTGGCGGCGGTAGCCGATGGAGCGCTCAGTGCCCTCCCGCGGCCCGCCCTCGTCCCGGAAGAAGTACATCTGGGTCCAGTAACCCCCCTCCCCATCATAGGAGAGTCCCCGGAAGATGGGGCCGGTGCGGTAGGACGCCGATCGGGGATCGGTCCCCGGGAGCACGCTCCAGCTCGCCCGGTCCGTCTGCCGCCACTCCTCCACCAGGTCGGGGAGCTGCTCCTGGGGGAGGGTCATGGCCTGGTAGGCGTAACAGTCCTGAACGTCGTGATACTGGGCGTAGATGCCCTTGCTGTATGCGTCCAGGGCGCCCCCTACGGTGGCGGGCCGGTGGGACAGGGCGTAGGAGAGACTGCCCACGGGGCCCAGCAGGCGGACAGCGCCGGGGAGGGGATCGGCGGCGGAGACCGGCAGGCCCACTACCAGGGAGAGGGTCAGCGTCACCACCATGCAGACGGAGACCAGTCCCATTCCCCGGGGAAAGGCCTTGAACCGGGTGATGGCCTGGATGCGTGCCTTGATGTTCTGTCCTCCGTTGGCCATGGTGGTGGCGCCGGGGAAGCGGCGCCGGCCGTCATCCGCCATGGACAGCAGGACCCGGCCGTAGTCCCGGCGGTCCTCCCCCTCCAGCCGCTCCAGCACCAGCTGGTCACAGCGCTGCTCCCGCTGGTTGTCGATGCGGTCAAAGATGCGCCACAGGAAGGGGTTGCACCAGTGGACGCACCGGAACAGGGCGGTGACCCACCCGGCGGCCACGTCCCGCTGTTTCAAATGGATCAGCTCGTGGAGGATCACCTTGCGGTCCGGGGCCCAGCCCATGGGGAGCACCAGCACCGGACGGACCACCCCCACCAGGAAGGGGGTGGAGGCGGCGCGGCTCTCCACCACCCGCCGGGGCATGGACAGACCGAAGCGCTCCGCCAGGGCGGCGACGGCCTCCAGCCGGGCTCCGGCCACCGGCACGGCCTCCCCCAGGGAGCGGCGCAGCCGCAGCCCGCCCGCCGCCAGCCACAGGGCGGACAGGAGGACCCCCGCCAGATAGAGGAGGAACAGCCAGTCAGTGACAGAGCGGGGCAGTCCGCCCGCCGGGGGGATGGGGATGCCCGCCAGGGGCAGGGAGGGGGTCCAGGGGGAGGACCAGGCGGAGTCCAGCCCCAGCTCGACCCAAGTCCGCAGGGCCTCGCCCAGCCCCGTCAGGTCGGCTATGGCAGAGCGGCCCAGCCAGCCCACCGGCAGGATCAGCCGGAGCACCACAACCATCCAGACCGCGTACTGCCACTGGGGGGAGAGCTTGTCCCGGAAGATGTGCTGGAGCACGAGCACGAAGAGGGCGGCCATGCTGGCCGCCGCCGTCTGATGGAGGAAGGACCAGAGATCGAACACGGCTACACCTCCATCTCGTCCAGCAGGCGGCGCAGCTCCTCCCGCTCCTGGGGGGAGAGGCTGCCGTCCTTCACAAAGGCGGCCACCAGTTGGCCCGCCGAGCCGTCATAGACCCGGTCCACCAGATCCCGCCGCTCCCGGGCGGCGCACGTCTCCCGGCTGGGGATAGCGGCGTACCGCCGGGGAGAGGACTGGTCCATGGATACCAGCCCCTTGGCGGCCATCCGGGTGAGGTAGGTGTGCACGGTGGTGCGGCTCCAGCCGGTCTCCGGCGCCAGGGCGCCCAGGATCTGCCCCAGATGCTGGGGCCCGCCGGCCCAGAGGGCCTCCAGCACCTTCCACTCGCTGTCCGTCAGCTTCCACATAAAGACCCCTCCTACACATGTAGAATTTCTGAGATGATTCTACATATGTAGGAGGAACTTGTCAAGCCTTGTCGGGAAAAAGCCTGTCCCAGCCCCCTGGATTCTGCAAAAAATGGACAGGCCGGGGTCTATACTGAGCGGTACAAAGGAAGGGAGCGTGAGGTCATGGACAGCTGGCACAGCCGGCCGCAGGCCGATCTTTTTCAGGAACTGGACGCGCGGCCCGGGGGACTGACCCGGCGGCAGGCGGAGGAGCGGCTGGCCCGGTACGGGCCGAATCAGCTGGAGCCCCCCAGGCGGCCGGGGCTGCTCTCCCGGGTGATGGCCCAGATGAAGGACCCCATGATCTTGGTGCTGCTGGGGGCGGCGGGGCTGTCCCTGGCGGCCAGCCGGGGGGAGGACTGGCTGGATGCGGCCATCATCCTGGTCATCGTGGTGGTGAACAACATCATCTCCATCTCCCAGGAGGACCACGCCCACCGGGCCCTGGAGGAGCTGCGGAAGATGACCTCCCCCCACGCCACCGCCCTGCGGGGGGGCGCGCCCGTCCGGGTGGAGGCGGCGGAGCTGGTGCCGGGGGACGTGATCCTGCTGGAGGCGGGGGACCTGGTGCCTGCGGACGCCCGCCTGCTGGAGGCGGCGGGACTGCGCTGTGACGAGAGCGCAATGACTGGGGAGTCGGTGCCCGTGGAGAAGGCGGCGGGTGGGCCGCTGCCGGAGGACGCCCCCCTGGGAGACTGGACCAACATGGTGATCTCCGGCACACTGGTCACGGCGGGGCGGGCCACCGCCCTGGTCACCGCCACCGGCATGGACACACAGATGGGCCGCATCGCCGGCCTGCTGCTGGAGGGAGAGACCCAGCCCACCCCCCTCCAGCGGAAGATGGGGGAGATCTCACGCTCCCTCTCCTTCCTGTGCCTCTCCGTATGCGCCGTCATGTTCGGGGTGGGGCTGCTCCAGGGGAAGGACATGCTGGGCATGTTCCTCACCGCCGTCTCCCTGGCGGTGGCCGCCATCCCGGAGGGTCTGCCCGCCATCGTCACAATCGTGCTGGCCCTGGGGGTGGGGCGGATGGCGGACCGGGGGGCCATCGTGAAGAAGCTGCCCGCAGTAGAGACCCTGGGCTGTGCCAGCGTCATCTGCTCGGACAAGACGGGCACCCTGACCCAGAACCGGATGACGGTGCGGGAGCTGTGGGTCCCGGCGGGGGGCCACCGGCGGGACGCCCTGCTGGCGGGGGCCCTGTGCGGCGACGCCCGGCTGGAGTGGAAGGCGGGGGCCCCGGTATCCGCGGGGGACCCCACCGAGGGGGCGCTGGTGGTGGCCGCCGCCCGGGAGGGGCTGGACCGGAACCAGCTGTCCGAGAGCCTGCCCCGCACCGGGGAGATCCCCTTCGACTCCGGGCGCAAGCTGATGACCACCGTCCACGAAAAGGAAGGGGGCGGCCGCCTGGTGCTGGTGAAGGGGGCACCGGACGTGCTGCTGGAGCGGTGCGTGTCCGGCCCAAGAGGCCCACTGTCGCCGGCGGACCGGAGACAGATCCTCGCCGCCAATGAGGACATGGCCCGCCGGGCCCTGCGGGTCATCGGGGTGGCCCGGCGGGAGCTGTCCCTGCAGCCCAGAAAGCTGGAGAGCGGGACGGTGGAGCGGGACCTTACCTTTCTGGGGCTGTTCGGCATGGCCGACCCGCCCCGGCGGGAGGTGAAGGGGGCGGTGGAGCGGTGCCACCAGGCGGGCATCCGCCCGGTGATGATCACCGGGGACCACCGTGCCACGGCCATGGCGGTGGCACGGGAGCTGGACATCTGCCGCCCAGGGGACCTGGCCCTCACCGGCCCGGAGCTGGACTTCATGCCCCAGGAGATGCTGGAGGAGGACATTGAAAAATTCGCTGTCTTTGCCCGGGTGTCGCCGGAGCACAAGATGCGCATCGTCCGGGCCTGGCAGAAAAAGGGGCGGGTGGTGGCCATGACGGGGGACGGCGTCAACGACGCCCCAGCCCTCAAGGCGGCGGACATCGGCTGCGCTATGGGGCTGTCCGGCACCGACGTGGCCAAGGGAGCGGCGGAGATGATCCTCACAGACGACAACTTTTCCACCATCGTTCAGGCGGTGGAGGAGGGGCGGGGGATCTACTCCAATATCCGCAAGGCCATCCACTATCTGCTCTCCTGCAACATCGGGGAGATCTTCACCATTTTCGTGGCCACCCTCTTGAACTTCGGGCAGATGCCCCTGGTGCCGGTGCAGCTGCTGTGGCTGAATCTGGTGACTGACTCCCTGCCCGCCCTGGCCCTGGGCGTGGAGCCGGTGGAGGAGGGCGTGATGGACCAGCCGCCCCGGGACCCCTCCGCCGGGCTGTTCTCCCGGGGATTCTCCCTGCGCCTGGCGTGGCAGGGACTGATGGTGGGCGGGCTGACTTTGGGGGCCTATCTGCTGGGGCTGTTCCACCTGGGCGCCCCCGGCATGGAGGGGGCGGCGGCCAACACCATGGCCTTCGCCACCCTGACGCTGAGCCAGCTGTTCCACGCCTTCAACGTCCGCAGCGAGGACCAGTCCCTGCTGGCCCAGGGGGCGCTGTCCAACCCGGCCATGAACAAGGCGTTCCTGGCGGGGATGGTCATGCAGCTGTCTGTGCTGCTCCTGCCGCCCCTTCAGGGGGTGTTCTCCGTGTGCCCCATGGACCTGACCCAGTGGGTGACGGTGCTGGCCCTGGCCATGGCCCCCATCCCCATCTGCGAGGCGGAAAAGGCCCTGCGGCGGCGCAGGCCGGAGACGGAGGAGCCCAGACAGGAGAAGGAGCTGTCCGCGGCCCGAAAGTAAACAGACGCGCCCCGGCCTGAGCAGGCCGGGGCGCATTTTCGTGCGCGGTGGGATTCATTCCCGCAGAGGGCAGAGGCGCGGGACGATTCAAATTCCGCGGCGGTGGACCTCCGCCCCCAGCTTGAGATAGAAGGCGGAGAGAATGGCATCAATGCGCTGGACACACTCCGGGTCCTCCAGCGTGTCGTCCTCCAGGATGTCCCGGATGGCCCGCAGGGTCTCCAGCGCGGCGCTGTCCATGGCGGCGAGGAGCTGCGCCGGGGTCAGATGGCTCATAAAATCCCACACCACACCGCCCAGGGCGGCACAGCAGATCCCCTGGTCAACATCACCGATGGCGTCCCAAATGCTGGCCGGGTAATCGCGGTAATCACGATTCATTGCGGGTGCCCTCCTCTATCTCACAGTGGTCAAGGGCATATTCCAGGAATATGCCCACAAGCTCGTTTCGGCTCCGCCCGGTTTGGGCGGCAATGAGATCCATGCGGGAGACGATATCCTCACGGATGCGGACAGAGAAGGTGCGGCACCCATCCTCTCCCTTCAAGGGTTTCTGACGAATGCGCAGGATATCTCTCTCCATGGACTCACCTTCTTTCTCACGTATTTTATAGCAGGAGAATCTTTCCATCAATGTTAAATGGAGTGTGAGAACGGCGGTATCAAACCAATGACGGCGGATGGTGGCATCAGTATAACAGATTTCTGGTGAAACTATGACATCAGGCAGATGTCATAGTTCGGTGCTGGCGGGACAAGGCTGGGTTTTCAGCACAGGGGCGGCCCCAGGAAGCGCACTCAAAGCCTTCCCCCCACAGGGGGGAAGGTGTCACGGCGTATGCCGTGACGGATGAGGGGTCTTCCTTCCATCCCACCGTCTCCGCCTCCAAGGGATTCCGCCCTGCGGGGCGGCCTACTTTGCCCCCGGCGGCAAAGCGCCGCCGGGTGACGCTCCCGGCGGGACCACGGCTCCACATGCGTTCCGCCTGAGTCCCGCAGTCCGCTTTCCCACGGACCCCCAATACGGGAGACGCGGGCCCTTGGGCATGGCGCCCGCGTCCGGCGCGGGTGGTGGACGACACCCGGTTCCCCCGTTTGTACTGCCGCCGCTGGTGTGTTGAATTGGCGGGCATACCCCACGAGGGGATCGCGCCTGTCCTGGCAGAATAGGGGCGGCCGGTGGGAGACCGGCGGGCGCACGATGTGCGCCCCTATGCAGGCAATGGGAGAAGATTGCACCCCGTAGGGTCCGATGCCCCCATCGGGACACAGAAAGCGCCCTGTCCCATAGGGGACAGGGCGCTGATGGTGGAAAAAGGCCGTTCACCGCTCCTCGCGGAAGTAGTTCAGGCCCAGGGCGGCGGGCTGTCCGCTGCCCTCCCGCTTGCGGATGGAGGTGACCACCAGCACGATAGCGGTGATCAGGAAGGGGAGGGCCTTGAAGAGGTGGGAGGGGATGCTGTTGAGCCAGCCCAGAGCGTCCGGGAATGCGCCGGCCAGAGAGCCGGAGTAGATCTGAAGGGTGTTGAAGAAGCCAAAGACCAGGGTGCCCAGGATGGCATACAGGGGGTTCCAGTTGGCGAAGATGACCAGGGCGATGGCGATCCAGCCGTAGCCGTTGATCCAGCAGTTGGAGCCCTCAAAGGAGCCGCCCATGTTCAGTGCCATATAGAAGCCGCCCAGCCCCATGATGCCGGAGCCCAGGATCAGGTGGACGTACTTATACAGCAGGATGTTGACGCCCACCGAGTCGGCAGCGCCGGGGTTCTCCCCCACGGAGCGCAGGCGCAGGCCGGTCTTGGTGCAGGTGAGGTACCACCACACCGCCGCCGCCACCAGGATGCCCAGATAGACCAGGATGTTGTGGGAAAACAGGGCCTTGCCCACCACCGGGATGGAGGAGAGCAGGGGGATCTCCCGGGCAGAGAAGCCGCTGACCAGGGCGTCGGCGCTTGTCATGACGGGCCAGCGGTCCCCCAGGCCCTTGCCGATGAAGAAGTAGAGGCCCAGGCCGAAGGTGGTGATGGTCAGGCCGGTGACGTTCTGGTTGGCCTGGAGGGAGACGGTGAGCAGGGCAAACAGGGCCCCGCACAGGCCGGCGGCCAGGAAGGAGACCAGCAGGCCCACCAGCAGGCTGTTGGCCATACAGCCTGCCAGGTAGCCGAAGATGGCGCCGATGGCCATGGTGCCCTCCACGCCCAGGTTCAGGCTGCCAGCCTTCTCGGTGACGATCTCGCCCACTGTGCCGTAGAGCAGGGGGATGTTCACCAGCACGATGTTGAACAGGAAGAGGGTCAATACGTCGATGGATGCGTTCATTTGGACACCTCCTTGGGGGCTGCGGCGCGCCGCGCCAGACGGAAGCGGGTGAAGAAGTCCGCGGCCAGGACGGCGAACAGGATGATGCCCTGGATCAGGTCCGCGAAGTTGGCGTCGATGGAGGAATAGGTGGTGCTGGCAGCCTGACAGCCGAACTGGAGCACTGTGATGAGCAGGGCGGTGATGACGATGCCCACCGTGTTCAGCTTGGCCAGCCAGGCCACCACGATGCCGGTCCAGCCCACATCGTTGGTGACGGAGGTGGACAGGGTGCCGGCGGAGGAGACATAGAAGGCGCCGGCCAGGCCGATGAGGGCAGCGGACAGGAAGATGGTGCGCACCACGATCCGCCCCACCTTCATGCCCGCATAGCGGGCGGTGTTGGGGCTGTCCCCCACCACGGCGATCTCATAGCCGTGCTTGGTGTACTTCAGATAGCCGAAGAGGAGCACGCACAGGACGATGGCGATGATCAGGGACAGGTTCAGGTTGAAGGGGCCCAGGGGGAAGGTGATCATGTCCGCGTTGTCGGGGAAGCCGGCGAACTTGGGCCGGGCGGAATCGGGGTCCAGGAAGAAGTTCCAGCCAGCCTTGGTCTCCCCCAGGAACTGGAGGAGATAGAGGGCGATGTAGTTGAGCATCAGGGTGAGCAGGGTCTCGTTGGTGTTGTAGCGCACCTTCAGCAGGGCCACGATCAGGCCGTACAGGCCGCCGCCCAGGATGCCGCACAGGGCCATGACCAGCATCACCAGGGGCTGGGGCAGGACCGGGCCCAGCTTGTGGGCGGCCGCGGCGGCACAGATGGCGCCCATGATGAACTGCCCCTCTCCGCCGATGTTCCAGAAGCGCATCCGGAAGGCCAGCGACAGGGCCAGGGAGGTGATGAGCAGGGGGACAAAGAGCTTGACGAAGTTCTCCACGATGCGCCAGGGGAATTTGTTGCCCGGGATGCCCATGGTCACCATCTTCTGGTAGAAGGTGAGGGGGTCCACATCCATGGAGGAGAGGAGGGCCGCGCCGATGAGCAGGGCGATGACCACCGCCGCCACATAGGCCAGGGCCTGGCGGACGGGGCTGGACGACTCCCGCTTGACCACGCGGAAGAGCGGTTCTTTCCGGTTCATTGGTCCACCTCCTCGATCAGAGTGTCCCGGGCAATGCCCGCGGGCTTGTCCTCATACTTGCGGGTCAGGTCCAGGGCGCCGGTCATCATCAGGCCCAGCTCCTCCTTGGTGACCTTGTGGGCGTGGACCACGCCCATCACTCTGCCGTGGCAGAGGACCATGATCTTGTCGCACAGGGCCATCATCACGTCCAGGTCCTCGCCCACGAACAGGATGCCCACGCCGGACTTCTTCTGCTCGTTGAGAATGTGGTAAATAGCGTAGGAAGAGTTGATGTCCAGGCCGCGGACAGGATAGGCGGTGACGATGACGTTGGGGCCGGCCTTGATCTCGCGGCCCAGCAGCACCTTTTGCACGTTGCCGCCGGACAGGCGGCGCACCGGGGTCTCGGTGGAGGGGGTGACCACCTCCAGCTCCTGGATGACGTGTTCCGCCTCCGCTCGGCCCCGCTTCCGGTCCACAAAGATGCCCCTGCCGTCGCTGTATGTTTTCAGCAGCATGTTGTCCGTGATGGACAGGGAGGGGGCCAGGCCCATGCCCAGCCGGTCCTCCGGGATGAAGGACATGGAGATGCCCTTGTCCAGGATCGCCTTGGGGGAGAGGCCCACGATGTTCTCCCCCTTGTGGATCATCTGGCCGCCCTCGATGGGCCGCAGGCCGGCGATGGCCTCACACAGCTCCTTCTGGCCGCAGCCCGCGATGCCGGCCACGCCCAGGATCTCGCCGCCCCGGATATAGAAGTTCACCCGGTCGATGGCCACGGCACCCTCGTCGCTGCGGATGGTCAGGTCCCGGATCTCCAGCAGGGGGCGGGTCTTTTCCACCACGGGGCGCTCGATGTTCAGGTCCACCTTGTGGCCCACCATGAACTCGGTGAGCTGCTGCTCATCGGTCTGGGCGGTGTCTACGGTGGTGATGTACTCTCCCTTGCGGAGGATGGAGACCCGGTCGGAGATCTCCAGCACCTCGTTGAGCTTGTGGGTGATGATGATGATGGCGTGGCCCTCCGCCTTCATGCGGCGGAGCACGTCGAAGAGCTTGGCTGTCTCCTGGACGGTAAGGACGGCGGTGGGCTCGTCCAGGATGATGACCTTGGCCCCGTAGTAGAGCACCTTGATGATCTCCAGGGTCTGCTTCTCCGACACCGCCATATTGTACACCTTTTTCCGGGGGTCGATGTCAAAGCCGAACTTCCGGGCCATCTCCTGGATGACGGCGTACCGGTCCTTCTTCAGAATGGGGCCGGACTTCTCATCCCCCAGCCAGATGTTATCCGCGGCGGAAAAAATGTCCACCAGCTTGAAGTGCTGGTGCACCATGCCGATGCCCAGCCGCTTGGCGTCCTCGGGGGAATTGATGACCGCCTGCCGGCCGTTGACCAGGATGGTGCCGCTGTCCGGCTTGTAGATTCCGGACAGCATGTTCATCAGGGTGGTCTTGCCCGAGCCGTTCTCACCCAGCAGGGCCAGGATCTCCCCCTGTCTGACGTTCAGCTCCACATCCCTGTTGGCCACCACGCTGCCGAAGGTCTTGGTGATGCCCTTCATTTCGATGGCGTATTCTGTTGGCATGGCGTTCTCCCCTTTTCTCATTATCCTTGGGGACCGGCGGTCCCCTGCGGCCCTCCGCCGCCTTTGGCTGCTCCTCCCCGGTCCGGAGGCGGGTCCGGACCGGGGAGCAGGAGCCAAAAGGCCGGGCCGGCCGGCGGGGGATGCCGGCCGGCCCGGTTCAGGGTCTGCGCTGTGTCTGACGGGGGGAGGGGACTCAGCCCTCCACCACGCCGGCCACGTTGTAGTTCATGCCGCTCTTGATGACGTCGTCGGTCACGCTGGCGCCGCCGGCGGGCACGATCTCGGGGTTGGCCATCTCCACGACCTCGCCGTCCTTCAGCTCATAGCCGTCGGACATCAGGGGGGCATCCACCTGCTCCACAGCGGCGGTGCCGGCCTCGGCGTCCACGGTGATGTTCAGCTTCACGCCGGAGAACACGTCCCACTCGCCGCTGTCAATCAGCTCACGCACGGCCTCCATGGCGGCGGCGGTGCCGGGGGCAGCCACCAGCTCGTTCAGGGTGGAGGCGTCCACGAAGCCCTCGGACAGGCCGGCGTAGTAGGCGTTGCCGCCCATCTCGGTGACAAAGTTCTCGGCGCCGCCGCAGGTCATAGCGGTCTCGATGGCGGCCTGATAGTACACATCCCAGTGCCAGATGGCGGCAGTGAGGTGGGCGTTGGGGGCCTGCTCGGTCATGTCGGAGTTGTAGCCGCAGCCGAACACGTTGTTCTCGGCGGCCACCAGCTGGGGCTGGGCGGAATCGCAGTGCTGGCCGATGACGCAGCAGTCATAGGTGTCGATCAGGGCCTGGGCAGCCTGGCGCTCCAGGTTCTCGTCGCCCCAGGTGGAGATCTTGTTCACATGGACCACGGCGTCGGGGTTGACGGCCTGCACGCCCAGGGCGAAGGCGTTGATGCCGGAGCAGGTCTCGGCATACTCCCGGTTGTAGGCGGCCACGTAGCCGATGGAGTTGTTGCCCATCTCCAGGCTCTTCAGGCCGGCGGCCACGCCGGTGAGGTAGCGGGCCTGATAGATGCGACCGAAGTAGTTGTTGAAGTTGGTGTCATTGCCCATGTAGCCGGTGGCGTGGGAGAAGATGATCTCGGGGTACTCCTCCGCCTTGTCATTCATGGCGTCGATGTAGCCGAAGGAGATGCCGAAGATGATATTGGCGCCCTGGCCGGCCAGGGTGTCGATGGCGTTGGAGACGGCGGTGTAATCCTCCGCCACGTTGTCCACGATGAGCAGCTGGCTGGCGGGGTCCAGGCCCAGGTTCTCCATAGCCTTGGTGATGCCGCTGTGGTGCTGGAAGGTGTAGCCGGCGGTGTCGTTCTGACCGTTGATGTAGATGGCGCCCACCTTGAAGTCGGCGGTGTCAGCGGGGGTGCTGGAGGCGGCCGGAGCAGAGCTGGTGCCGGCGGGGGTGCTGGTGCCGGCGGAGCTGGAGCTGCCGCCGCCGCAGGCGGCCAGGGACAGCGTCATGGCGGCGGCCATGACAAAGGCAAGAAGCTTCTTCATGAATGTGTTTTCCTCCTTAAAAGATCATGTGCAGGAGCCGGACGGGTCCCGCACAAATATATTAAAACCGGGCGAGCCGGTTTTAATCGAAGGGCGATTCAATTCTGGGGACGGCGGGCTCAGTCCACGAACTCCACGCCGGTCTCCTCATTCATGGACTTGACGCGGGCCAGGGACTCCAGCCGGATGCCTCGGGCGCGGATCATGTCGCCGCCGGGCTGGAAGGCTTTCTCGATGACGATGCCGGCCCCTACCAGAGTGGCGCCGGCGTCCTCCACCAGCTTGGACAGGCCCATCAGGGCGGCGCCGTTGGCCAGAAAGTCATCGATGATGAGCACCCGGTCGCCGTGGCCCAGGAACTCCTTGGCCACGATGATGTCATAGACCCGGCCGTGGGTGAAGGACTCCACCTTGGCGGTGTAGACCTCGCCGGCGATGTTCTTGGTCTGGCTTTTCTTGGCGAAGATCACCGGGCAGTCGAAGTATTGGGCCGTGATGCAGGCGATGCCGATGCCGGAAGCCTCGATGGTGAGGATCTTGTTGATCTGGCAGTCCGCGAAGCGGCGCTTAAACTCCCTGCCGATCTCGGCGAAGAGCTTGATGTCCATCTGGTGGTTCAGGAAGCTGTCCACCTTCAGCACGTCGGTCCCCTTTACCTTGCCGTCCCGGCGGATACGCTCTTTCAAAAGCTCCATAGCTTGTCCCATCCCTCTTTTTCAAGTTCCGATACAGATTCATTTTATCGAAAAAAGAAGGGTCCCGCAACGATTTCTTTCATTTTTTCGACCGGCGATTTCCACAAAAAGATGGAGCGAAAAATGAAGAAATCAATCGAAGTGCTGAAGCGTGCCGGCGAGACCAGAGGAGATGAGCCGATCGGCCAGGCGGGCCAGCTCCTCCTCCGCCTGAGGAAAGCCCTGAAGGGCCCAGGAGCGGGCCATGCCCACCGCCCCGGCGATGACGAACTCCAGACAGTAGTTGGGGCCGTCCAGACTGCCCAGGGGGTAGATGCCCTGCCACTCCCGCAGGCAGCGGGCATAGATCATGGCGTCCAGCCGGCGGAAGAAGTCGCCCTCCCCCCATGCGCCCATCAGGGCCAGGCACAGCTGGCTGTTGCTCCGCACGAAGCGGAACACGTCCACCAGGATGGGGGTCAGCTCGTCCCGGAGCAGGTGGGGCGGATAGGCATCCAGCAGCCGCCCCAGCTCGTCGAAGAGCTCGTTTTCCACCTGTTCCAGCATGTGGTAGATGTTTTGATAGTGGCTGTAAAAGGTCCCGCGGTTCACATCGGCCCGCTCAGTCAGCTCCCGGACAGTGATCTCCTCCACCGGCTTTTCCTGGAGCAGCTGGATCAGGGCCTGCCGCAGCTGGGCCTTGGACCTGCGGACCCTCCGGTCCTGGCGCTGTTCCGCCATGGACGCACCTCCCCCGTTTTTCGACACAGAGGACAGAGCCTGTCGGATTTTCCACAGAAGCCGCCCTTTTGTCCATTGCAATCCTCTGTTATCCCCTATTATAATAAAAAATACAAGATATTCAACACCTGTTTTATAACGGACAACAGGAGGGATGACCTATGGCCTATATCTCCCTTCAGCATGTGGGGAAACGGTATCAGATGGGGGAGATCACCATCACCGCAGTGGACGACATCTCCTTTGAGATTGAGAAAGGACAGTTCGCCGTCATCGTGGGGCCCTCCGGCGCGGGCAAGACCACGGTGCTGAACATCCTGGGGGGGATGGACGCCTGTGACAGCGGGGCTATCAGGGTGGACGGCCAGGAGATCAGCGGCTATGGGGCCCGACAGCTCACCACATACCGCCGATATGACATCGGCTTCGTGTTCCAGTTCTACAACCTGGTGCAGAACCTGACGGCCCTGGAAAATGTAGAGCTGGCCGCCCAGATCTGCCGGGACCCCCTGGACGCGGAGGAGGTGCTGCGCCATGTGGGGCTGGGGGAGCGGCTGAACAACTTTCCTGCCCAGCTCTCCGGAGGGGAGCAGCAGCGGGTGGCCATTGCCCGGGCGCTGGCCAAAAACCCCAAGCTGCTGCTGTGCGACGAGCCCACGGGGGCACTGGACTATGTCACCGGCAAGTCTATCCTGAAGCTGCTCCAGGACACCTGCCGCCAGCAGGGCATGACGGTGGTGGTCATCACCCACAACAGCGCCATAGCCCCCATGGCAGACCAGGTGATCCACGTGAAGAACGGGCGGGTGGAGCGCATCGACCACAACGACCGCCCGGTTCCCGTGGAGACCATTGAGTGGTAATGCCTCTACAAAGTGCGATTTTGTGAAGAAAAAATACAAAAAGGAGAGGAGGAGAACAGCCCATGTCCCGAAAAAAAGCCCCCAGCCGCCTGCTGACCGACGCGGTCCGGGAGGTCCGGAACACCCGCAGCCGCTTCCTCTCCCTGCTGGTCCTCTCCGCCCTGGCGGTGTGCTTCCTGGCCGGACTGCGGGCCACCGCCCCCGACATGAAGGAGACCGGTGACCTGTATTTTGATCAGCAGCGGCTGATGGACCTGCGGGTGGTCTCCACCCTGGGCCTGACGGAGGAGGATGTGGAGCTGCTGGCCCGGCAGGAGGGGGTGGAGGAAGCCGAGGGGGCCTACACCATCGACGCAGCCGTCCCCCTGAAGGATCAGGAGATGATCGTAAAGGTCCACTCCTTTGCAGAGGAGGGGTCCAACCGCCCCCGGCTGGTAGAGGGGCGGCTGCCCCGGAAAGCGGGGGAGTGCCTGGTGGAGCCCCTGTTTCTGGAGAAGTCGGGCCTGTCCATCGGGGACACCATCCGCCTGGACACCGGGACCGGCGACTTTGAGGACGCCCTGGCCCGGCGGGAATTCACCATCGTGGGAACGGCGGATTCCCCTCTGTATATCTCCGTGGAGCGGGGTTCTTCCTCTCTGGGGACGGGGGCGGTCTCAGCCTTTGTTCTGCTGCCGCAGGCGGCCTTTTCCCTGGACTACTACACCGACGCCTACCTTCGGGCGGAGGGGGCGGAGGAGCTGTTGTGTTACAGTGAGGACTACACCGAGCTGGTGAACAGCCTTTCCGACGCCCTGGAGCCTCTGGCGGAGGAGCGCTCCGCCCTGCGGGGGGAGTCCATCCGGGAAGAGGCCGAGCAGGCCCTGGCGGACGCCCGGCGGGAGCTGTCTGACGGGGAGGCGGAGGTGTCTCAGGAGCTCTCCGAGGGGGAGGCGGAGCTGACGGATGCCCGGCGGGAGCTGGATGACGGCTGGGCGGAGTACTATGACGGGCTGAACACCTTTGAACAGGAGACCGCCGATGCCCAGCGGGAGATCGACGACGGGGAGGCGGAGCTGGCGGACGCTCTGACTGAGCTGCGGGACGGGGAGCAGGAGTACCAGGATGCCCTGCCCGAGCTGGAGGATGCCCGCCGGGAGGTGGCGGACGCCCGGCAGGAGCTGGCGGACGCCCGGGCAGAGCTGGACGACGGCTGGGCGGAGTACCGCAAGGGGTACGCCAAATATGAATACGGCCTGGCCGCCTACACCGAGGGGATGGCCCAGTATGAGCAGGGGCTGGCGGGCGTGGAGCAGATGCGCGCCGGGGCCCAGCAGGCCCGCCAGGGGGCGGCCCAGGCCCAGCAGGGGGCGGTCCAGGCCCAGCAGGGGGCCGCCCAGGCCGGTGCGGCGGCCCAGCAGTATGCGGCCCAGGCCCAGCAGGCCGCAGCCATGGGAAATCTGCTGCTGGCCCAGCAGCTTCAAGCCCAAGCCCAGCAGTACGAGGCCCAGGCCCAGCAGCTGACGGCTCAGGCTCAGCAGCTCCAGGCCCAGGCGGCCCAGGCCCTGGCCCAGGCGGAGGCACTGGAGGTCCAGGCCGTCCAGGTGGAGGCCCAGCTGTCCGCCGGGCTGCCCCGGCTCCAGTCCAGCGCCCTGGAGCTCAACGCCTCCCTGGGGCTGCTGACCCAGGCCAAGCGGGAGCTGGACGACGGGGAGGCGGAGTACGCCGACGGCGCGGCCCGGCTGGCGGATGGGGAGCAGGAGCTCGCCGACGGGGAGCGGGAGCTGGCGGATGCCAGGCAGGGGCTGGACGAGGGCTGGCAGGAGTACCGGGACGGCCAGGCGGAACTGGCGGACGCCCGGGAGACCCTGGAGCGGGAGTCGGCGGACGGCCGGGCGGAGCTGGCGGATGCCCTGACTGAGCTGCAGAACGGCGAGGCGGAGTATGCCGACGGCCTGGCCGACTATGAGGAGGGGAAGGCGGAGGCGGAGCAGGAGCTGGCGGACGCCCGCAAGGAGCTGGAGCAGGCCCGGCGGGACCTGGATGCCTTGGAGGACTGCTCCTGGTATCTCCTGGGACGGGGCACCAACACCGGCTACGCCAGCTACGAGATGGATGCCGACCGGATGGGCAGTCTGGCGGCGGTGTTCCCCCTGATCTTCTTCCTGGTGGCCGCCCTGGTGTGCCTGACCACCATGACCCGGATGGTGGAGGAGCAGCGGATCACCATCGGCGGGATGAAGGCCCTGGGCTACTCCAAGGGGGCCATCGCAGTGAAATATGTGGGCTACGGCTTCCTGGCCAGCGCGGCGGGGGCGGCCCTGGGGCTGGCAGTGGGGCTGACCCTGCTGCCCTGGATCATCTGCAACGCCTGGGCCATCCTCTACACAGTGGGGGAGATCCAGTACGGCTTTTACCCCGCTACCTCCCTGCTGGCCTGCGGGGCCGCGGTGGGGACGGTGACCCTCTCCGCCCTGGCGGCCTGCTTCTCCACCCTGGCAGCGGTGCCGGCGGAGCTGATGCGGCCCAAGGCACCCCCCATGGGCAAGCGCATCCTGCTGGAGCGGATCGCCCCCCTGTGGCGGCGGCTGTCCTTCAACTACAAGATCACCCTGCGCAACCTGTTCCGCTATCAGCGCCGCTTCTGGATGACGGTGGTGGGCATCGGCGGCTGCGCGGCCCTGATCGTCACCGCCTTCGGCCTGCGGGGCTCCATTTTCGACGTTATGGACAGGCAGTACGACGAGATCTACCGCTATACCGCCCAAATCGGGCTGGTGGACCGAGTGACCCCCGGCGAGCTGGCGGAGGTGACCGGGACGCTGGAGCGGTCCGAGCTGGTGAGCGGATGGCTGGTGAGCCGCTCGGAGACGGCCTCCGCCGAGACGGAGCGGTACACGGTGGACTGCACGGTGGAAGTGGTGCCCAGCCAGGAGGCGCTGGCCCCCTTCGTCTCCCTGCGCCACCGGACGGACAGCGTGCCGGTGCTCCTGCCTGACGACGGAGTGGTCCTGACGGAGAAGCTGGCCTCTCTGCTGGGGGTGTCGGCGGGGGACACCTTCACTCTGGACGGGGACAGCCGGGTCCAGGTACGGGTGGCGGATGTCACGGAGCACTATATCATGCACTATGTCTACATGACCGACGCCTACTACCAGACCCTGTATGGCCAGCCGCCGGAGGAGAACCAGGTGCTGGCGGCCTACCCCGCTGAAGGGGCGGAGGCCCTGGACGCGGAGCTGGTGGGGCTGGACGGCGTCACCACCCTGTCCCAGGTGGCGGCCACCCGGGAGGTCTTCACCTCCAGTCTGGAGAGCGTGGACTACGCCGTGGTCCTCATCATCGTGTGCGCCGCAGCTCTGGCCTTTGTGGTGCTCTACAACCTGACCAACATCAACATCACCGAGCGGATGCGGGAGCTGGCCACCCTGAAGGTGCTGGGCTTCTACGACGGCGAGCTGTCCGCCTATATCTACCGGGAGAACGTGATCCTCACGGTGTTCGGCGTGGCCCTGGGGATGGGGATGGGGAAGCTGCTCCACCAGTGGCTGGTGCTGACAGTGGAGATCGACCTGCTCATGTTCGGGCGGACACTAGCCCTGTCCAGCTATCTCTACGCCGGGGTACTCACCGCCGTCTTCTCCCTGGTGGTCAATCTGGCGGCCCACCGAAAGCTGAAAAAGCTGGATATGGTGGAGTCGCTGAAGACAGTGGAATGAACAGCAGCAGCGCCGCCCGATGGGCGGCGCTGAGAGGGTCGAAAAAGTGGCAAGGCCACTTTTTCGAGAAAGATGCAGTCTGCCGCGCGCAGGGTTTGTCCGCCGCAGGCGGACAAACCCCACACTTGCAGCCTGAGAGGTGTTTTCCCCGACGCACATGTCGCCGGGGAAAACAGATCAGAACTGGATTCGCGCCTGCGGGCGCGAACTCTGCGAGGCTTGTTCGTAAACTGATTAGCACCGCCCGTAGGGCACAGCTGCTCAGCTTGCGGATCAGGCGGCCCCGCGATTAGGGCAGGAAACTCAGCTCCAGGCCCCGGAAGGCGGCGTAGGCCCCCGCCTCACGCTCCAGGGCCTGACGCGCTCCAGGAGAGAGGGGCTCCCACAGGGACAGGGAGAACTCTAGTCGTCCCTGTACCGCTTTTCCGGTCCAGATGCCGGCCACGCGCCCATCCTTCAGAACGGCGCCGGGGTTGGAGACTGTCCGCCAGACCTGGCGCTGGCGGGCGGGGTCCTCCAGGACCAGGGCTCGGTCCCGCAGGTCCAGATAGGGGTCGTGGGGCCCCAGCAGGATCAGGCGGCCGGGCTGCTCCGGCGGAGCGGTGAGGCTGTCCCGGTCCCGGATCAGGGCCCAGCGGGTCCGGCCCAGCACCCGGACCGGTTCCATCTCCT
The DNA here is from genome assembly GCA_003112755.1 of Lawsonibacter asaccharolyticus. NCBI lineage: Bacteria > Bacillati > Bacillota > Clostridia > Eubacteriales > Oscillospiraceae > Lawsonibacter > Lawsonibacter asaccharolyticus. The sequence continues at coordinate 1,505,385 of BFBT01000001.1, forward strand.
CTGCGGCGGCGGACCAGAGCCGCTTCGCCTGTTGGGGAGAGCTGCCCAGCCAGGCCTGGAGATCGGCGGGGGCGGCGGGGCCGTAGCAGTGGAGAAATCTCCGCACCAGCTCCGCCTCCCCCTGAGGGCAGGGGGAGGGCTCCCGGCCCAGCCAGCGGCGGAAGGAGGTAAAGGTGGGACTGTTCTCCTCCCGGCGGCCGAACACCACCAGAGAGGCAAAGGAGCAGGGGCGGAGGAGAAAGGAGACAGCGGCGCCTCCCACGGTCTGCCTGTCAGGGCGGCCGTACATGGAGGGGGAGTCCCACAGGGCCCGCTGTTCCGGCGGGAGCTGCGCCCCGACCCGGTCAGCCAGCAGCTGGTCCAGGGCCTCCTTGCTGCGGACGGTGGTCCCGTCCAGGCAGCGGGCGGCCTCCCGCACCCGGGCGTGGGCCTCGTCGAAGGACATGCCGACAAAGTCCAGGGCCGCGGTGATCCCCCGGGTGTAGATCCAGGGACACTCCCCCTCCCGGGCCAGAAGGGGGGAGAGAAAGACGCCGCTCTCCCCGGCGGGAAAGACCAGGGGCACGCCCCGGATGCTCCAGGCCTGGAGCAGGGCCCGGTCCCGGTACAGGACGTCTCGGAGGAGGGGGAGGGAACAGCCCTCCAGGCGCTGGAAGAGGGCAGTCTCCCACCCGCCGGGCGGGGAGTTCTGGAGCCCGCAGGCCCCCGCAGCCTCCAGTATCCGGCTGGCGGGATACCGGCGGTCCAGATGGTGGGCCCGCAGCCGGTGGGCGCGGACCTGTTCCGGGGTGATGTCCATGGGAAAAGACCTCCCTTGTCTCGTCGTTGGTCCCATTATACCCCGGAGGAGGCAAAAAAGCAAAAAACCCGGCCCGCTCTGCGGGCCGGGAAAAGAAGTGGGGATTCAGCGCTCCAGGGCGGTCCGCATGGAGGACAGGGCCCCGGTCCGCCCCAGGGCGGCAACCAGGATGCCGGCCAGAATGGCGCCGGCCACAGTGGAGATGAGGAAGGGGACGATGTAGGCGTAGAAAGCCACCGTGGCGGCGTCTGCACCGGTAAACAGGATGGCCACGGGATAGGCGGCCAGGCCGCCGATGATGCCGGTGCCGAAGACCTCCCCCACCAGGGTGGCGGGGAGGTTCCGTGTCTTCCAGAACACCAGTCCGCACAGCAGGGCGCCGCACATGCTGCCTGGGAAGGCCATGATCGTGCCAAGCCCCAGCAGGTTTCGGATCAGGCTGGCGCCGAAAGCCACCCCGACTCCGTACCAGGGGCCCAGCAGGACAGCGCACAGGACGTTGACCATATGCTGGATGGGGGCGCACTTGCTGGCCAGGACGGGGAAAGTGAACAGGCTGCCCACCACCGCCACGGCGCACAGAATGCCGGCAATGGCCAGCTTTTTGGTGTTGCTCTGATTCATGGGAAAGTGCTCCTTTCAAAATGGATGGGGAAACACACAAAAGCAGACAGCGTCTCCCCTTTTTCCGGCCCCGAGGGGCCACAAATCGGGTCCCGGAAGGACAGACAGGGTCCTCCCTGGGTTCGGTCGGGGCTTACTGGCCCCCTCTCACGCCGGAACACGGCTTCCCATCGCTGCTGTATGCGGCCCGGGCACAGGGCGCTCCCCCTCTGCCCGCTCCCGGCCAGGCCGGGGCGCCGATGTGTCTCCTCACGCTCCCTTCGGAAAGGATCAAAAAACGGGGTGCCCGGTGGGCACCCCGTCTGGTCACGGCCAGCATGACTCCCTACGGTGGCATGACCCACATCAGGTGAAGGGTCGAAGCGCTCAGCTTCCTCTCAGCCCGCTGCCGCAGGCTCCCCTGTCTTTTGCAACTGTATTATGGGCCCGGAGGCCCGGTTTGTCAAGAAAAATTTTCGGACCCTGGCGCGGCGGACCCTGGAGGGAAGGAGAAGGCCGTCTGTCAGACCTCCCGCTGTCCCTCTAGGATCTCCATGAACTCCCGCCCGGTAATGGTCTCGTGCTCATAGAGGTACTGGGCCAGCTGGTGGAGCTTTTCCTCGTTGGTTTTCAGCAGGTCCATGGCCTTCTGGTACTGGGTGTCCACCATCTCCGTCACCTTCCGGTCGATGCGGGCCTGGGTCTCTGGGGAGCAGGCCAGGGCAGCATCCCCGCCCAGGTACTGGTTGCTCACCGTCTCAAAGGCCACGAAGCCGAACTCGTCGCTCATACCGAAGCGGGAGATCATGGACCGGGCCAGCTTGGTGGCCTGCTCGATGTCGTTGGAGGCCCCGGTGGTGATGGAGTGGAAGACCAGCTCTTCGGCGGCCCGGCCGCCGGTATAGGTGGCGATCTTGTTCAGCAGCTCATCCTTAGACATGAGGAAATGGTCGCCGTCGTCCACCTGGAGGGTATAGCCCAGCGCGCCGGAGGTGCGGGGGATGATGGTGATCTTCTGCACCGGGGCGGAGTGGGTCTGGAGGGCGGCTACCAGGGCGTGGCCCGTCTCGTGGTAGGCCACGATCTTCTTCTCCTGGTCGGAGAGCACCCGGCTCTTCTTCTGGTATCCTGCGATGACCACCTCCACACTCTCCTGCAAGTCCTCCTGAGTGGCGTAGGGGCGGCCTGCCCGCACCGCCCTCAGAGCGGCCTCGTTGACGATGTTGGCCAGCTCTGCGCCGGAGGCCCCGGCAGCGGTCTTGGCAATGGGTTCGAAGTCCACGTCCTCCGCCAGACGGATCTGCTTGGCGTGGACCTTCAGGATATCGATGCGGCCCTGAAGGTCGGGCAGCTCCACCGGGATGCGCCGGTCGAACCGGCCGGGGCGCAGCAGGGCGGGGTCCAGGCTGTCTGGGCGGTTGGTGGCGGCCAGCACCACCACGCCCTTGGAGCCGTCAAAGCCGTCCATCTCGGTGAGCAGCTGGTTCAGGGTCTGCTCCCGCTCGTCATTGCCGCCGATCTGGCCGTCCCGCTTCTTGCCGATGGTGTCGATCTCGTCGATGAACACGATGCAGGGGGCCTTGTCATTGGCCTGCTTGAACAGGTCCCGCACCTTGGCGGCACCCCGGCCCACGAACATCTCCACGAACTCGCTGCCGGCAATGGAGAAGAAGGGCACGTTGGCCTCGCCGGCTACCGCCTTGGCCAGCAGGGTCTTGCCGGTGCCCGGAGGGCCTACCAGCAGGGCGCCTTTGGGCAGCTTGGCGCCGATCTGGCGGTACTTCTCCGGGTCGTGGAGGAAGTCCACGATCTCGCTGAGCAGTTCCTTGGCCTCGTCCTCGCCGGCCACGTCGGCAAAGCGGATTCCAGTGGATGAGGGGACATACATCTTGGCATTAGAGCCGCCGCCCATGCCGAACATCATGCCGTCGCCGCCCATGGATTTTTTCATCCGTCTGTTGATGAACCAGCCGATGAGCAGGAAGGGGAGCAGGGGCAGGACCCAGCCCACCAGGATGGAGGTGAGCAGGCCGGGCTGGGTGTCGATCTCCTGGAACTGGGCCCCATTCTCATAGAGGCGCTGGGTCCGGTCAGGGTCGTTGGTGGCGGTGGTGCGGTAGACCTTCTCGTTGGTCTTGTCGGTAAAGGTGATCTCATCCCCCTCGATTTGGACCTGGCCCACATTCTGCTCATAGGTCATGGACATGAACTGATCGTAAGTCACATCCTGGACCGGGGTCTCCAGCATGGCGGGGAACAGGGTCAAGTTCAGCACCATCAGAATGAGCAGAGCCACCAGGTAGTAATAGACCAGAGGCTTTTTAGAGGGCTGCTTCACTTCTTTCATAGCGGTTTCCCATCCTTTTTCATCAAAATGTGTGGAATCGAATCGGACTGGCTGAGTACGGTGCGCACATTGTGCTCTATCTTCTGAGCGATCTTCTCCATCTGTTGCTGTTCCTCCAGGGTGACATCCTGGAGCAGCAGACAGAAGAACGCCTCTCCTGCCCGACGGACCTCTTCGCTGAAAGGCCGGGCAGGGGACAGGAGTCGGAGATGCTGGATCCGCCGGTCCCGGGGGTCGGGCAGCGCCTCCAGCCATCCCAGACGCACCAGACCCTCCGCCGCCCGGGAGACGGCGGATTTTTTCAGCAACTGAGTCTCGCAGATGTCCCGGGCGGTGTCCAGGGTTTTATCACAGGAGAGCAGGAACATCACCTCTGCCTCGGTGCGGGAGAGGGACCACTCCTGAGCCAGCTCGTCCAGCATCCGGCAGTAGAGGCGGCGGAAGGGCTGGCCGGTCAGGGCGGTCTCCAAGGGGGAGAGCATAGGCACACCTCCGATAGTTCAAAAAGAAACTGTTCTGATGGGAACAGTATAGACCGGGGCGGGGGCGGCAGGGTGAATGGAGTGTAAAAAATATTTGTATAAATTATGAATTCTCCAGGCGGGACTTGCCCTTGAAAAGAGGGGAAAAGTCGGCTACAATTAGGTCCAGTGTGAGAGATCATTATCGTGAGGAAGTGAGACCTGTGTCAGAACACAGTGGATCGGGGGAGCGGACCCTGTATGACCTGACCCCCGGAGAGAGCGGGATGATCCTGTCGGTGGGCAACCAGTCCGGGGCGGTGAAGCGCCGCCTGGTGGACATGGGGCTGACTCCCGGGACTGTGGTGAAGGTGACCAAGATCGCCCCTCTGGGCGACCCCCTGGAAGTGAGCCTGCGGGGGTATGAGATGTCCCTGCGCCGGGCGGACGCGGCCCAGATCCGGATGGGACAGCCCAGGAGGACGGAGCGGGGCGGGACCGCCCGGGGTGCCATGACCCGGCACGTGACCGACCCGGAGACCGCCCGCCGCCAATTGCGGGACCACGAGCACGAGCTCCAGGAGCACGGGGGGAGCTATGACCCCACTGCCCACGACACCCGGCCCATGCGGGTGGCTTTGGCGGGCAACCCCAACTGCGGCAAGACCACCCTCTTCAACGCCTTGACCGGCTCGAACCAGTATGTGGGCAACTGGCCCGGAGTGACGGTGGAGAAGAAGGAGGGCACCGCCCGTCTGGGCGACAAGACCCTGACCATCGTGGACCTGCCGGGCATCTACTCCCTGTCTCCCTACTCCATGGAGGAGATCGTCGCCCGGGATTTCATCATCGGGGAGGCCCCTGACTGCATCATCGACATCGTGGATGCCACCAACCTGGAGCGCAACCTGTACCTTACCGTCCAGCTGCTGGAGCTGGAGCGGCCCACGGTGCTGGCCCTGAACTTTATGGACGAGGTGGCCAAACGGGGGGACCAGATTGATGTGGAGCGGCTGTCCAAGGAGCTGGGCATCCCAGTGGTCCCCATCACCGCCCGCACCGGGGAGGGGCTGGAGGAACTGCTCCACACCGCCCACCGGCAGATGCACCTGGGCTGCACCGTAGAGCCCGACGACCTGTATGACGCCTTTACCCACGACATCCACCACCGGATGGGGGAGCTGCTCCACGACTACGCCTATGCCGCCGGCCTGCCCGCCCACTGGGCCTCCATCAAGCTGCTGGAGGGGGACGAGCTGGTGGAGCGGGCACTGGCCCTGCCTGAGCCGGTGCAGGAGCAGCTGGACCGGGTGGTGGCGGAATACGAAAGCGCCAGTGACCTGGGTGACCGGGAGACCCTGGTGGCGGACAGCCGCTACCAGTACATCGAGCGGGTGGTAGCCGCCTCGGTGACCAAGGGGCAGAAGCCGGGGGAGCTGACCCTCAGCGAGAAGGTGGACAAGGTGGTGACGGGGAAATATCTGGCCCTGCCCCTGTTCCTGTGCGCCATGCTGGTGATGTTCGTCATCACCTTCGGCCCCTTCGGCTCCTGGCTGTCCAATCTGGTGGCGGCGGGCATCGACACATGCTCCGCCGCGCTGGAGGAGACTCTGCTGGGGGCGGGGGTGTCCCAGGTACTGGTGAGCCTGATCTGTGAGGGCATCATTGCCGGCGTGGGGGGCGTGCTCTCCTTCCTGCCCCAGATCGCTCTGCTGTTCTTCTTCCTGTCCTTTTTGGAGGACATCGGCTATATGTCCCGGGCGGCCTTCATCATGGACCGCCTGCTGCGGCGCTTCGGCCTGAGCGGGAAGGCGTTCATTCCCATGCTCATGGGCTTCGGCTGCTCGGTGCCCGCCATCATGGGTGCCCGGACCATGGAGAACGAGAAGGACCGGCGGATGACCATCCTGCTGGTGCCCTTTATGAGCTGCTCCGCCAAGCTGCCGGTGTACGGGCTGCTCTCCTCGGCTTTCTTTGGACCCTGGGCCGGGCTGGTGGTCTTCGGCCTGTATGTCATCGGCATGGCGGCGGGCATCCTGTCCGGCCTGCTGTTCAAGCATACCCTCTTCGCCGGGGAGCCCGCCCCCTTTGTGCTGGAGCTGCCCCCTTACCGCCTGCCCTCCCTGCACAACATGCTCACCCATGTGTGGCAGAAGGTGAAGGGCTTCCTCATCAAGGCGGGCACCCTGATCCTGCTGATGAGCATCCTGCTCTGGCTGCTCCAGTCCTTTGACTTCTCCCTGCATATGGTGGAGAACGAGGCGGACAGCATGCTGGGTGCCCTGGGCAGCGTCATCGCCCCCATTTTCAAGCCCCTGGGCTTCGGCTTCTGGCAGGCGGCGGTGGCTCTGCTCACCGGCCTGATCGCCAAGGAGATGGTGGTCAGCTCCCTGTCCATGTTCTACGCTTTCCCGCTCACTGCCACCGGCGCCCAGGTGGCGGCGGCCATGACGGGGTTCACCCCCCTGTCTGCCTTCTCTATGCTGGTGTTCATCCTGCTGTACGTCCCCTGCGTGGCGGCGGTGTCTACGCTGGCCAAGGAGATGAACAGCACGAAGTGGACCCTGTTTTCCATCGGGTGGCAGCTGGGGGTGGCCTATGTAGCCTCTCTGCTGGTCTACCAGGTGGGGAGCCTGTTCCTATAATTGCTCAAGGAGAAGATGCCCATGATACGACTGATCGCGCTGGACCTGGACGGGACCCTGCTGGACCCGGCGGGCCGGATCACCCAGGCGTCCAAGGATGCCATCGCCCGGGCCCGGACGGCGGGGGTGCGGGTGGTGCTGAATACGGGACGCCCGATCCAGGAGGCGGTTTGGTTCGCCGGGGAGGCGGGCTGCGATGCGCTGCTCTCCTGCCTGGGGGGCGCCGCCGTGGTGGACGGTGTCCGGGGGGAGACCCTGCGCCGCTGGGACATGCCGGAGGAGTCGGGCCGCCGGGCGCTGGAGCTGTGCCTGGGCCGGGAGATCGAGCTGATGATCTTTGCCGGGGAGGAGATCGTGGTGGACCCCTTTTCCAAGGAATCCCTTTCCCGGACCTACCCCTTCCCCATCTTCCACTCCGCCGCCGTGGTGGCGGAGGACCCGCGGGTCTATCTGGAGGAGAGGGGGCTGCCGCTGACCAAGGTGCACGGGGACTGGAACCAGGCCCGCTACCCCCTGGAGGAGCTGGGCGCGCTGCCCGGGGTGCAGCTGACTGCCTCCAATGACCACGACTTTGAGCTGGTGCCCGACCGGGTGGACAAGGGGCGGGCCATGGCCCTGATCGCACTGCTGTACGGCGTCCCCCTGGGGGAGACCGCCGCCGTGGGGGACAGCGACAACGACCTGTCTATGCTCCGGGCGGCGGGGCTGCCCATCGCCATGGGCAATGCCCCGGCAGCGGTGCGGGAGGCGGCCCGGCGGACCGCCCCCTCCAACCAGGAGGAGGGAGTAGCCTGGGCCATCTCCCGCTGTCTGGAGAAAAATGAGTGGGAAAGGGGAGAAAAGGGATGAATTTTGATGAATTGATCCAAAAAGAAGAGGAGGCCCTGCTCCGGGATCTGAGAGAGCTGGTCCGCATCCCCAGCGTCTCGGTCCCCGGGACGGGGCGGGCCCCCTATGGGGCGGAGTGCCGGCGGGCGCTGGACTGGTTCCTGTCCAGGGCGTCGGAGATGGGCTTCCAGACCCGGGACGTGGACGGCCACTGCGGCTGGTGTGAGTACGGGGAGGGGGAGGAGATGGTGGCTGTCCTGTGCCATCTGGATGTGGTCCCCGCCGGAGACGGGTGGCACTACCCCCCCTATGACTGTACCTGGGCGGGGGGGCGGATCTACGGCCGGGGGGTCATCGACGACAAAGGGCCCGCGGCGGCGGCCCTGTACGCCCTGAAAGCGGTGCGGGACAGCGGCGCCCCCCTGCACCGCCGGGTGCGCCTGCTGGTGGGGTGCAACGAGGAGAAGGGCTCCTCCTGTATCCGCCACTATGTAGAGGCCGGCGGAGAGATCCCAGTGATGGGCTTCACCCCGGACGGCATGTACCCCATTATCAACGGGGAGAAGGGGATCGCCGTGGTGGACTTCCGTCGGGCACTGGCCCCGTCCCCCCGGTCCATCCGCTGCATTTCCGGGGGGACCGCTCACAATGTGGTGCCTGACCGGGCCCGGGCGGAGCTGAATTGGCCGGAGGAGGAGCGGTCCGCCGCCTGCGCCCTGACGCTGGACGGCGTCCGGGTGACAGAGACAGCGGAGGGACTGCTGGTGGAGGCGGAGGGCCAGAGCGCCCACGGCTCCACCCCGGAGAAGGGGGTCAACGCCATCGGCCGCCTGCTGCTGGCCCTGAAGGAGCTGGGGCTGGATGGGGACTCGGGCCAGGCTGCCGCCTTCCTGGCGGATGTCCTGGGAGAGGAGACCCGGGGCGAGGGGCTGGGCATTGCCATGTCTGACCAGATCTCCGGGGCGCTGACGGTGAACCTGGGCATCATCCGGGGCGGCGGGGAGGAGCTGTCCCTCACCCTGGACCTGCGCTGGCCCGTCACCGCCCGGTATGAGGACTTTGCCGACAGGCTCATGGGGGCCATGGAGCGGGGCGGCTTTGCCGGGGAGCGCACCGAGGGGCAGGACAGCATCTACATGCCCCCGGAGAGCCCGCTGGTCCAGGCGCTGTCCAAGGTGTACCGGGAGCAGACCGGGCAGGAGGCGGAGCTGCTCTCCATCGGGGGCGGCACCTACGCCAAGGCATGTCCCAACCTGGTGGCCTTCGGGCCCCTGTTCCCCGGACAGGAGATGACGGAGCACCAGCCGGACGAATATATGGAAGCGGACACCCTGCTGAAAAACGCCCAGATGATGGCGGCCGCTATTTGGGAACTGGCCAGATAGTACAGAGCACCCCCCGGAGCCAAGGCTCCGGGGGGTGCTCTGCTTCCAGGGAAAAGCCTAGATTCCGGTCACGGCTGCCTGGGCTTAGGGGCGGGCTTGGGCTTAGGAGCGGATCTGGACAGGGTCTCCAGCACCAGCATCAGCTGCTGCCGCTGCTCCTCTGGAAAGGCACGGTACAGGGTAAGGAGCCTGACCTCATCGGCGGGGAGCTCCTGAGCGGAGACGGGCAGGTGGAGCAGCCGGTCCGCCGACACCCGGTAGAGCCGCAGCAGGGTGGTCAGGGTCTGAAGGTCCGGCTCCGCGATGTTGTTCTCATAGCCGGAGAGCGTTTTGTTGTTGATGCCGGTGAGGTTCATCACCTGGGTCTGGGTCAAGCCCCTGCGCTCCCGCGCCAGCCGCAGGGCGTATCCGAGTTCTTCCATAGCTCTGACGCTCCTTTTGCCCCTATTTTAATGCAGAACAGGACGATCCCTCTGGTTATTCTTAGTAAAAAAGAAAATATTATTGACTTCTTAAAAAATAGGAATTAAAATGAAAAGGCTTATCCAGTGGACAAAATGTGGGCCAGCCACAGATTTTGCTTGACCTTCCCCCTGGGGGAAGGTGTAGAGTCAGGACTCAGGCAGATGCAGCGGAGGAGCCGGTTTAAGAAAATTTTAATTTTTCTTATGTACTGTACTTAAAGATTCTCTGATATGGTAAAAAAGAAAAGCATATGGGGCCTCTGACAGAGACTGGGGCTGGGGGACGGAATATCCGTCCGCTGCAGCCCGTACGGCGGAGAAGGATTGTGAACATTTTTTGAAACCTGGAGGGGGGCGATTGACAGAAAAATGAAGGGGGACTATACTGTGTGACAACTTGTCATGTGAGGAGGCGGGACGGGAATGCCCAGCAAGACCTTCTTCCACCTGCCCGCGGAGAAGCGGGAGCGGCTGCTGTTGGCCGCTGAGGAGGAGTTTGCCCGTGTGCCCTATGCTGAGGCGTCTATCAATCGGATGATCCGGGCAGCGGGGATCCCCCGAGGCAGCTTTTACATGTACTTTCGTGACAAGGAGGAGCTGTTCCACTACCTCCTGAAGCGGTATCAGGACGGGCTGCTCCAGCGGCTGGAGCGGGTGCTGGAGGAGCAGGGAGGCGATCTGCTCGGGGCGCTGCCCGCCCTGTTCGATGATCTGCGGGCCCAGCGGAAGCACTGGGCCGGGCTGGCCAGGATGCTCAGCCGGAACTCGGACATGCGCCTGGGCCTGCGGCTGAGCCCGCTGGATCGGCCGGACCTGGGGGAGTGGCTGGAGCGGCGGGTGGACCGGGACAGGCTGGACCTGCGGGGGGAAGAGGACTTGATGGACATCTTCCGGATCCTGATATACATCTCGGCCACTGCCATGACACAGGCGATCTTTGAAGAGGACAGCGGTCCGGCCCGGGCGCGGCTGTGCGCCCAGCTGGACATTTTGAGACGGGGGACAGCAGCCCCGTCCGCGACCAAGACATAAAGGAGATTCAAGGTATGGAAGCAACACAGGTAAAAACGGAAGAGGCGGTCCAGGCACCGGGCAAAAAGGAACCGCCCAAGCTTAAGGTGCCCAAAAAGAAGAAAAAATGGCTCAAGCGACTGATTATCGCGGTGGTAGTGCTGGCGGCCATTTTCCTGATTTTTATCCGGCCCATGATGAGCGCCGGCCAGCAGTTCGTGGCGGGCACCTATCTGCCTGAGACAGCCCAGCGGCAGGACCTGAGGATCTCCGTGTCCAGCACCGGGACCATCACGCCCATCGACTCCTACAAGGTCTCCGCCCTGGTCAACGGGGAGATCGTGGAGGCTCCCTTTGAGGAGGGCGACTGGGTAGAGAAGGGCGCTCTGCTCTACCGTTTTGACGCAGAGGATGCTCAGAACGCGGTGCAGCAGGCCCAGCTGAGCGTAGCGCAGGCGGAGCTGGGTTACCGCACCGCTCAGGAGAGCGTGAACCCCTACTCCACTGCCAGCGGCATCGTGCAGAAGCTCTATGTCAGCGTGGGCGACCCGGTGGCGGTGGGCGACCCCATCGCGGACGTGGGGGACAACACCACCATGACGGTGGAGATCCCCTTCCACAGCGCAGACGCCGCGGGGCTGTACGTGGGCCAGACGGGCACACTGACCATTGAAGGGACGATGGAGACAGTGACCGGCACCATCGAGAGCATCTCCGGCGCCGACGAGGTGGGTGCCGGAGGCGCCTTGATCCGTCAGGTAAAGTTCCGGGTGAGCAATCCCGGCGGACTGACCGGCACCACCGCCGCCACCGCTGTGGTGGGCAGCGTGGCCTGCGCCGGAAGCGGCACCTTCAGCCAAAGCACCGGCCAGACCGTGGTGGCACAGACAGCGGGGGAGATCACCGCCCTCCATGTCACCTCCGGAAGTCCGGTGTCCTACGGCACTGTGCTGGCCACCATCGGCGGTACTGCCGCGGAGACCACCCTGGAGAACGCCCGCATCGGCGTGGAGAACGCCAAGCTGGCCCTGGACAGCCGGCTCCAGGCCCTGGAGAACTATGAGATCACCGCCCCCATCTCCGGCACCGTTATCGAGAAAAACTTCAAGGCCGGCGACAACGTGGACAGCTCCGCGGTGACCTCCGCGGGAGGGAACCTGGCAGTGCTGTATGACATGTCCACCCTGACCTTTGAAATGAAGGTGAATGAGCTGGACATCAACAACATTCAGGTGGGCCAGGAGGTAGAGATCACCGCCGACGCTCTGGAGGGTATGACCTTCAAGGGCTATGTGGACAAGATCAACATCAACGGCACCACGGCCAATGGCCGCACCACCTACCCGGTCACCGTGGTGGTGGAGGGCACACCAGAGGAGCTGAAGCCGGGCATGAACGTGTCTGCCGAGGTGCTGGTGGAGGACGCGGGCAATGTGCTGTGCGTGCCGGTAGAGGCGGTCCAGCGGGGCAACACCGTGCTGGTGGCCGGTCAGGGCGCCCTGGATGAGAGCGGCAATCTGGTGGACCCCACCAAGCTGGAGGAGCGCCCTGTCACCCTGGGCCGCAGCAGCAGCGAGTACATCGAGATCCTGGACGGCCTGGAGGAGGGCGAGACGGTCTATGTTCAGAATATCGCCTCCAACGCTATGGCCATGATGATGGGCGTGGGTGGCTGAGCGTATGGAACACCTGATCGAATTAAAGAACGTCTACAAGATCTACCAGATGGGAGAGGAGACCGTCCATGCCTTGGACGGCGTCAGCCTGACCATCGACCAGGGGGAGTTCGTGGCCATCGTGGGCTCCTCCGGCTCGGGAAAGTCCACGGCCATGAATATCATCGGCTGTCTGGACGTGCCTACCTCAGGGACCTATCATCTGGGCGGGATCGACGTGTCTACCATGGACGACGACCAGCAGGCCGAGATCCGCAACAAAATGCTGGGCTTCATCTTCCAGCAGTATAACCTGATCCCCAAGCTGAACGTGCTGGAAAACGTGGAGCTCCCCCTGCTCTATGCCGGGGTGGACGCCTCGGAGCGGAAGGAGCGAGCCATGGCCTCCCTCCAGCGGGTAGGGCTGGCGGACAAGTGCAGGAACCTGCCCTCCCAGCTCTCCGGCGGCCAGCAGCAGCGGGTGTCCATCGCCCGGGCCCTGGCGGGCAGCCCGTCGGTCATCCTGGCTGACGAGCCCACCGGCGCACTGGACTCCCGCACCGGTCGGGAGGTGCTGGGCTTTCTGAAAAAGCTGAACCGGGAGGGGGACACTGTGGTCCTCATCACCCATGACAACTCCATCGCGGTGAAGGCGGACCGCATCGTCCGCCTCCAGGACGGAAAGATCATCTACGACGGCGATGCCCATGACCCCAGGGCCGTGGTGCGGCCCGAGGAGATGGAGCAGGACGAGCCGGCGGCAGGCGGATTTTCGGACGCCTCCCCGGCGGAACAGGAGGCGGGCGCATGAACTTTGGACAGTCCTTCCGCCTGGCCCTGAAGTCCCTGATGACCAGCAAGATGCGGGCTCTGCTCACCATGCTGGGCATCATCATCGGCGTGGGTGCCGTCATCGTTATCACCAGCCTGGGCAACGGCATGCAGAATATGATGAACGAGCAGTTTGAGAAGCTGGGCGCCAATCTGGTCCAGGTCCAATTGTTTATGTACGGGGGGGACTCCCGTTCGGTGGACCCAGACGATATGTATGAACTGGTGGATAAATATCCCCAGTACATCTCCGGCGTGACCCCCTATGTCTCCGCTCAGCTGGCGGTGCGGCAGGGGAGCGAGGATTTTGAGCGCACCAGCATTTATGGTGTGGGTGAGACCTTCCTCAACGAGAGGGGGGCCACCATGAGCGGCCAGAACCTGGGCAAAGGCCGATTTATCTCCTACATCGACGCTGCCCGCTACCAGAACGTATGCGTCATCGGCGCTTATCTGGAGGAAGAGGCCTTCCAGGGCGACGCCCTGGGCAAGCAGCTGTCCATCGGCGGGGAGCACTTTACCGTTATCGGTGTGCTGGAGAAGAACAGCGACATGAGCGAGGGGAGCGGGGACGACATCATATACCTCCCCTACACCACCGCCCTGCGCCTGAGCGGGAGCGCGGACGCCAGCATATACATGTTCACCAGCACCAGCAAGGACACAGCTGCAACGGCCAAGGGCATCATCGAGAACCGGCTGTACAAGACCTTCCAGAGCAGCGACTACTACTTTGTCATGACCTCCGCCGAGATGATGGACGCCATGAACGCCATGATGGGCACCATGATGGCGGTGCTGGTGGCCATCGCCGCCATCTCTCTGCTGGTGGGCGGCATCGGCATTATGAATATCATGCTGGTCTCCGTTACCGAGCGCACCCGGGAGATCGGCATCCGCAAGTCCCTGGGCGCCAAGCGGAAGGATATCCGCGGGCAGTTCATCATTGAGGCCGGCACCACCTCAGCCATCGGCGGGGTGCTGGGCATCCTGGTGGGGATCGGTCTGGCCAGTTTGGCCGGTTCCCTCATTGGAGGCATGATGACCAGCAGTATGGGCGGCGGGAGCACCTTCAGTGCGGTGCCTAACCTGAGCTCGGTGGCCGTGGCTTTCGGCGTGTCCGTGGGCATCGGCATCCTGTTCGGCTATCTGCCGGCAAAAAAGGCGGCCGCCCTGAACCCCATCGACGCCCTGCGCTATGAATAAGGAGGAGAAGCACAGATGAAAATCAGACGATTTTGCTCCGGCCTGCTGGCGGCAGTGCTGCTGCTGGGCCTGATGGTCCTGCCGGCAGGAGCGGCTGCCGCGTCCACAGTCTCCACAGAGGAGGCCATCCAGGTCATCAACGCCCTGGGCATCATGGTGGGCGATGAGAGCGGTGAGTTCCACCTGAACCGCCGGGTCACCCGGGCCGAGTTTATCACCATGGCGGTCAACGCCACCGGCACCGGGGATCAGGTGGGGGAGGCATCCACCTCGCCCTACCCCGACGTGCCCCGGACCCACTGGGCCGCCGGCTATGTCCAGGCGGGGGTGCAGGCCGGGCTGATCTCCGGCTATCTGGATGGGACCTTCCGCCCCTCCAACCAGATCACCCTGGCGGAGGGCGCTACCATCGTCCTCAAGCTGCTGGGCTACACCGCAGAGGACTTCTCTGGGGCCTATCCCACCGGCCAGCTGGCCATGTACCGCAACCTAAAGCTGGACCGGGGTGTCACCGCCCAGAAGTCCACCGACGTGCTGACCCGGCAGGATACCCTGTATCTGTTTTATAACCTGCTCTCCACCAACACCAAGGAGGGCACCCCCTATATTAACAAGCTGGGCTACTCACTCAACGCCGCCGGTGAGGTGGACCGGGTGGCCCTGGTCAACGGCGTGATGGAGGGCCCGGTGGTGGCGGCCGGCAGCTGGCAGCAGTCCGTCCCCTTCGATGTGGACAGCGCCCGGGTGTACCGGGACGGCGCCGCCTCCTCCGCCAAGTCCATCCAGAACAACGACATCGTCTACTGGAGTGAGTCCATGCAGACCCTGTGGGTGTACACCGACCGGGTGGCCGGCACGATCCAGGAACTGAGCCCCACCCCCTCCAACCCCACATCCGTGAAGGTGGCAGGCCAGACCTATGAGATCGAGACAGCCTCCGCCGCCTACGAGCTGTCCGACCTGGGTAGCTATCAGGTGGGGGACACCGTCACCCTGCTGCTGGGCCGGAACGGCGGCGTGGCCGCTGTGGCCGCCGCCTCCGCCTCTCAGGACGGCAGCAAGATCGGCATCGTCACTAACCTGAGCCGCGGCACCTACTCCGGCTCCGGGGCCAATTCCTCCTACACCGCTGACACTGTGACCATCCTGGCCACCGACGGCCGCACATACAGCTATCAGTGGACCACCGACTACTTCAAGCTGGGCAACCTGGTCCAGGTGGTCATCAGCAGTGAGGACGGCTCCGTGTCCCTCAAGCGGCTGAGCGAGACCGGCAAGCTCTCCGGCAAGGTGTCCTCCGACGCCTCCAAACTGGGCAGTTATCCCTTCGCAGACGGCGTGGAGATCCTGGACACCTATGAGGGCACCGGCGTAAGGATCTATCCCGAGCGTCTGGCGGGGCTGAACGTGACCACCGATATGGTGCGCTACTACACCCTGAACGGTGCGGGTGAGATCACAAAGCTGATCCTGAAGGACGCCACCGGCGATATGCACAGCTACGGCATCATGACTGATGTGGTGGACAGCAGCCCGGAGGGCGGCGTCAGCGTCATCGTGAGTTACACCATGGATCTGGCGGGCGAGACCGTATCCCTGCCCGGAATGAGCGTCAAGTACGGCGTGAAGAAGGGCCCTGTGGTGGTGATGGGCAATGTCCAGGCCCCCGATAAGATCCGGCAGCTGACCGAGGTGGAGGCTGCCCGCGTCAGCGGCAACACTGTCACGGCCGGCAACCGGACCTACCTCATGTCCGACAACGTGCTGGTCTATGAGTACAGGGGCGGCGACTACTACCTGTCCTCCCTGGACCGGGTGAAGGACGGCGGTTACGAGCTGTCCGCCTGGTATGACCGCTCCGAGAAGGACGGCGGCCGTATCCGAGTCATCGTGGCAAAATAAGCTCCCATAAGAATAAGGAGGGCGCCCCGCTGTGCGGGGCGCCCTCTTCGGGACCGAAACAAGCGGATGCCCCAGCGGGGCATCCGCTTGTTTCTGCTCAAGAGCCTTTTGTGTGTTACCGCCCCCGCAGGGGACAGGGTGGAAAAAAGGAAAATTCAGCCCCAGAACACAAAAGGGGATCGGGGGTCACAAAGGGAGATCAGCCTGCCGGCGGTCTTCCTGAACCAGCTCGATGGCCTGCTTGCCGGTCATGTGCTCGATGGAGAGCGACACAAGGCACAGTCCGCCGGCCTCCCGGCGAATGGCCTCCTGGCGATGCTCCGGGCTGTCGCCGGGGCAGTATTTCTCCGCCAGGAGCCAAATGGCAGCTTGTTTCTCCGCCTCGTCCTCCAAAATACGGGTCCGGCCGAAGGCGATGACGCTGCGAAAGTAGGTGGTGTACTCCGGGGGGACCACCTGATCCTGATCGATGACGCAGAAGGACGCCTTGCTGCACCGACGCAGGGCGTCCAGCTTGTGCCCTGCCTTGGCACAGTGGAAGAACAGCGTTCCCTCCTGATACACATAGCTGAGGGGGACCGCATAGGGGTAGCCGCCGTCGCCGGCCACGGCCAGGACGCCGGAGGTCCCCCGGGACAGGATGGCGGCGCAGTCCCCCTGAGAGAGCTGCTGGCGGTGCCGCCGCATGGGTCGAAACATGGATCTGCCTCCTTTTTTGTAAGATCTGCAACCACATCATACTATATAAGAGGACCCGGCGCCGTGAGAGGCGCCGGGCAGGGTCAGCAGGGGAGTGGCTGGATGGGCGGCAGCTCCTCCGGCAGGAGAGCAGATGGGGCGGAGCGGGGAATGAGAGAGATCAACCCCTCCTCTCGCCGGGCCGTCAGTTCCAGCAGAGCGCACAGGTCCTCCAGGGAGAGGTAGAACTCCCCCTCCCACTGGAAGGGCAGGCTGCTGAGCGCGAAGGGGCGGTCGTCCCGCTCCCCGGTGAGAGAGCCGGCGGTAAGGACCACGGAGCCCTCCTCGGCGGGGAGGACCAGCTGGTCCCCTGAGATGGCGGCGGTACGGCCGAAGGCGGCGGCCACCGCCTGGGCGGGCAGCCAGCAGATGCCGTCCAGAAGGATGGGGACGGCCTCCAGAGGCATGTCCCCGGCGCAGAGCGCTGTATGGGGCCTGTCCACTGCCCTGCGGGCCAGGAACTCATCGTAGGTCAGGCCGCTCTCCCGGACCTGGAGAGCCAGCGTACGCCCCACAAAGCGGTAGTGCCAGGGTTCAAAGCAGAAGCCGGTAATGTCCTCCCTGCCTTCCGGATAGCGGAGGATGAAGCCGTAGCGCCAGCAGTTCTCTATGAGCCAGCGGTAGGTCGCGGTGGTCTCGAAATGGGCACTGCGGCTGGCGGTATTGATGTCCAGGGCCAGGCCGGTCTGGTGCTCAGAGAAGCCCGGCCGGGCGGAGTAGGTGTCGGCCTCCACGCCGTCCTGAGCGGTGTACCGGCGGTACAGGGAGTCCTGATAGGAGTAGGAGCGGTAGGCGGAGACGCTGTAAAGGGTGATGCCGTCCTCCCGGGCCGCGTCGGCCATCCGCATGAAGGCCGCGGCTGCGGCAGGGGCCAGGGAGCCCCCGGAGGGGGCGTACCGGGCGGGCAGGCTGTGCAGCCGGGGGACATAGCCGTCCGGCAGCGGGTGGTATTTGTTGACTAGGACGGAGAGGCTCTCCGGCTCCTCCGCCTGGGATACATCGCCGTAAAAGGTCCCGTCCAGGCCGATGTTCACCCGGGTGACCACGTCCTCCGGGGAGAGCTCCGGCCAAAGGGCGCCGTAGGCCAGATAGCGGTCCAGCAGCTCCGGGCGGTAGTAGGAGAGGGCCTGACAGGCCACCGCCCGGGCGAGGGTGTCCGGGTCCTGAAGGGAGGGGCCGGAGAGGGCTGTCTCCTCCCCGGAGGCGGCGGGGAGAGACCGAACAGGGACGGCAGCGCCGGTGAGCAGGGAGACGGAGAGGACTAGGGCCGCCGCTACGGTCAGGATGCGCAGGGGAGCATGGTTCATAACTGGGAGACCTCCTGAGTGGAAGAAGAGACGGGGCCGGTCCGGCCGCAGAGGGCCAGGAACCAGCGGAAGATGGGAGCGCCGTCCACCGTGTCGGGGCGGAGAAGGGGGCCGCTCATCCGCTCCGGGTGGAACTGGACCCCCAGAATGGGGCGGGAGGGGTGCTCTATGGCCTCGGGAACGCCGTCCACCGCCCGGAGGGTAAGGACCAGCCCTGGGGCGGGGCAGTCCACTGCCTGGTGGTGAGAGCTGTTGACGGAGAAGCGGGGGCCGTAGAGGGTGTGGAGCAGGCTGCCCGGCTGGGCGCGGACCGGGTGGACCTGGTCCGCCTGGGGGTGGGTATGGGAGGGACGCCGGACGTCCCCCAGGTCCTGAAGCAGGGTGCCCCCCAGGGCCACATTAATGATCTGCATGCCTCGGCAGACCCCCAGGATAGGGCGGCCCGCCTGATAAAAGGCGCGGAACAGCTCCAGCTCTGCCTGGTCCCGGGCGGGGTCCGGGGGCTGGGAGCCCTGGTCGGGCTGTCCGTACAGGACGGGGTCCAGGTCGCCGCCGCCGCACAGCAGCAGCCCGGCGCAGGACAGGTCCGGTGGGGGGCAGTAACCAGAAACAGGCGTGCCGCCCGCGGCGCGGACGGCACGGACATAGTTGGACATCTTTCCATCCGCCCCTGAGATCAGGATGCGGGGAGAGCGGGCTGCGTCACACATGGGAACTCCTTTCAGGGCGCCTCAGGGCGCCTGGGTAGGGGCCTGGTCCAACTGAGCAGAGCGCAGGCGCACCAGCTGAGCGATCATCTCCACGGCGCCATTGATGCCGGTGATGGAGGAGTTGAGGGTCAGGTCATACCGGCGCATCTCCCCCCAGGTGTGGCCGGTGTAATAGTTATAGTAGTTGGCGCGGCCCCGGTCCATCTGGATGATCCGGCTCTCCATGTTGTCGGAGGGGATGTGATACTCCGCCACACAGCGGTCGATCCGGCTGGCCATGTCGGCATGGATAAAGACTTTGATGCAAGCAGGGTCTTCCCCCAGAATGTAGTCGCTGCACCGGCCCACGATGACGCAGGGCCCCTCCGCCGCCAGCTCCCGGATCACGTCGGCCTGGGCAAAAAATGCCTGATGGCTGACCGGGATGCCCTGGTGGGTGAAGGTGGGGACGCCGATGCCGATGGGGGCGATGTTCAGGTGGAACCGGCTGCGGGCCCGCTCCTCCGCCCGGGCGATAAAGTCGGGGGAAAGGCCGCTCTTCTCCGCAGTCTTTTGGATCAGTGTGCGGTCATAACAGGGGATGCCCAGGCTTGCGGCCAGCTTCTTGCCGATCAGGCGGCCGCCGCTTCCAAACTCGCGGCTGATGGACACGACATAGTTGCTCATGAGACACGCCTCCTTATAGTGTGGCTTCAGGTACGGGCGAGGCTGTTCATCCGTACCTCCTGTTTCTTTATATTATAGCGCAATTTGAAGAAAATGACAACGAAAATCTCAGGCCCCTCCAGGTTGACAGGAAAAGAAAATCTAGGCATAATCAAAACAGAGAGGAGGCGGTCTGATGGAGGAGACCCGCTGGAAGGAGAAAAACCAATATCTTGGGCTGACGGAGGACGGCCGCCGGGTGAGGCTGCTGGACCAGAGCCAGCTTCCCAACCGGGAGGTCTGGCTGGAACTGGAAGAGCCGGAAGAGCTGGCGGAGGCTATCCGCACCCTGCGGGTGCGGGGCGCCCCAGCCATCGGCGTCTTTGCGGCGTATGCCCTGTATGTGCTGGCCCGAAGGCTGGCGGACCGGGCGCCGGTGGAGGCGGCGTTCCGCACCCGGCTGCGGGAGTGGGCTGCCGGCCTGGCGGCCACCCGGCCCACGGCGGTGAACCTGCGCTGGGCGCTGGAGCGGATGCTGGCCCGGGCGGACCGGACGGCAGGGCCGCCGGAGCAGATCGTCCAGGTGCTGGAGCGGGAGTGCCGGGCCATCCACCGGGAGGATGGGGAGATGTGCCGCCGGATTGCGGAGCACGGTCTGACCCTGGTAGGGGAGGGGGACGGCATCCTGACCCACTGCAACGCCGGGGCGCTGGCCGCCTCCCGGTACGGCACCGCCCTGGGTCCCATCCTGCTGGGGCAGGAGAGGGGGAAAAAGCTGAGGGTCTTTGCCGACGAGACCCGGCCCCTGCTCCAGGGGGCCCGGCTCACCGCCTGGGAGCTGGCCCGGGCCGGGGTGGAGGTCACCCTGATCTGTGACAACATGGCCTCCATGGTGATGAAGAACGGCTGGGTCCAGGCCTGCTTCGTAGGCTGCGACCGGGTGGCGGCCAACGGGGACACTGCCAACAAGATCGGTACCAGCGGCCTGGCGGTCCTGGCCCGGTACTACAATGTCCCCTTCTATGTGCTGGGCCCTACCTCCACTATCGACTTGGACTGTCCCACCGGAGCGGACATCCCCATCGAGGAGCGGGACGGGGAAGAGATCCGCTCCCTCTGGTACCGGGAGCCCATGGCGCCAGCGGAGGTGAGGTGCTGGGACCCCGCCTTCGACGTCACCGACCACAGCCTGATCTCTGCCATCGTCACGGAGGGAGGCATCTGCCGTCCCCCCTTCGGGGAGAGCCTGCGGGAGCTGGTTTCCCGGGAAAAGGGGGATGCGCCGTGAGCTGGAGCCGAGAGAAGCAGGAGCTGCGGCGGAAGATCTGCCAGGCCGTCCGCCAGATAGCCCAGGCGGGCTATGTGGCGGCCAACGACGGGAACCTGTCTGCCCGGTGCTCCGATGGCGGGGTGCTCATTACTCCCTCGGGGGTCTATAAGGGAGACCTGGAGGAGGACATGCTGCTGGAAGTGGATCTGGAGGGGCGGGTGCTGTCCGGAACAGGGAGGCCCTCGTCCGAGAGCCCGATGCATCTGGCTCTCTACCGTACCCGGCCTGAGGTGGGAGGCGTAGTCCACACCCACGCTCCATATTCCGTGTTTTCGGCCAACCTGGGGGAGGACCTGACCGAGCCCATCACTGCGGAGTGGGCCCTGCTGCTGGGGCCGGTCCCCGCCCTGCCCTGGCTGCCCCTGGGGACAGAGGAGCTGGCGGGGGCGGTGGCCCGGGCGGCGGAGGGGCACAGCGCAGCCCTGCTGGCCCACCACGGGGCGGTGACCTGGGGACGGGACGTGGTCCAGGCATGGTACCGGACCCAGGCCCTGGAGCAGTACTGCAAGCAGCGGTATCTGGGCCTGCTGCTGGGACGGCCTATCCCGGTCCTGGAGCCGGAGGAGGTCAGGGAACTGACGGTCCGCCGTCTGGCGGGAGAAGAAAGGAGAAATTGATATGAAAAACAAGCTACTGCGCAATGGTGTGGAGATGCCCGAAGTGGGCTTCGGGACCTGGAAGGCAGGGGAGACCGACGGCTTCGCGGTGCTCTCTGAGGCCATCCGGGCTGGCTACCGGCATATTGACACCGCCTCCGCCTACCACACAGAGGAGGCGGTGGGCAGGGCGGTGGCCGCTTCCGGGGTGGACCGGTCGGAGTTCTTCATCACCACTAAGGCGTGGAAGGACCAGCTGGGCTACGACAGGACCCTGGCCGCCTTTGACGCCTCATGCCAGGCGCTGGGGATGGACTATTTGGACCTGTACCTGATCCATTGGCCCAGGCCGGACGCCGCCTGCGAGGAGTGGAAGGAGCTGGACCGGGGGAGCTGGCGGGCCATGGAGGAGCTGTACCGGGCCGGCCGGGTCCGGGCCATCGGGGTGAGCAACTTCCTGCCTCACCACCTGGAGAACCTGCTGGAGGTGTGCACAGTGCCCCCCATGGTGGACCAGATCGAGTTTCATCCCGGCTATGTCCAGTGGGAGACGGTGGAGTTCTGCCGGGCCAGCCAGATCCTGGTGGAGGCATGGAGCCCTCTGGGCCGCCAGAGGCTGGCGGATGATCCCCTGCTGGCGGAGCTGGCCGGGAAATACGGGGTCTCCCAGGCCCAGATCTGCCTGCGCTTCGCCCTGGACTGCGGCGTGGTTCCCCTGCCCAAGTCGGCCGACGCTGGACGGATGCGCCAGAACCTGGCGCTGGACTTTGCCCTGGAGGCGGAGGACTTGGAGCGGCTGCGGACCATGCCCCAGACAGGCTGGTCCGGCCTGCACCCGGACAAGTGAGCCGGCGGGACAGAAGAGAGCCCGTCCTCCCCCGCGGATGCGGGGAGGACGGGCCTTTCCGTATCTATTCGTCAGACTGGTACTGGGCGCAGACCTCCAGCACAAAGTCCCAGAACCGCTGGACCGCGGGCAGGACCCTGCGGTCCTTGGGGCGGAACATATAGAGCATGCGGTGGGTCTCAGTGTCCGCGATGTAGAGGGGACGGACAGAGTAGAGCCGGAGGCCGAACATGCGGGGCATGATGCCCACCCCTAGTCCCTGGGAGACAAAGCTGGCTAACATGTGGTCGGTGGCCACCTCGAAAGCGACATCTGGCTGGAGATCCTGCTGACGAAACATGGACAGCACCAGATTGCGGGTGGGGCTGGCCTGGTTGTAGATCACCAGCCGCTCCCGGCTCAACTGCTCCAGCGTCACCTGCTCCTGCTGGGCCAGGGGATGTCCGGCGGGGACCACGGCCACCAGCTCCTCGGGCACCACGGGGCAGAACTCAAATGAGCTGTCGTCGAACCGGGTGCCGAAGCCGATGTCCAGGGCGTGGTGGGTGAAATCGGCGGCGATGCGCCGGGTGGGTTTCTCGTCAAAGGTAAAAGTAATACCCTGGTTGTCCGGGTTCTGGTAGAAGTGACTGACGCACCAGGGGATCAGAGTGGCGCTGACAGCGCTGATGAAGCCCAGCCGTACCTGGCCCCGGGTGGGGCTGCACCGGGACTGGGCCACCCGCTTCCCCTCCTCGATCTCCTGGATGGCCCGCTCGGCGTAGGCGAGGAACTCCTGCCCGTACGGAGTGAGCAGGGTATCCCGCCCGTTTTTGTAGAGAAGGGGGATGCCCAGCTCCTCCTCCAGTGCGGCCATGGAGTGGCTCAGGTTGGACTGAGTGACATAGAGGGCGTCGGCGGCCCGGGTGAGGCCCCTGGCCTGGGCGATGGCCTGGAGATAGTAGAGTTGATTCAGATTCATGGGGCCGCGGCCTCCTGTTTCATCGGAATGGAAAAGAGCGGCGCCGGGGGCTACCACGCATAGCGGAAGGACTCCGGGTTGGCGGCGTTGACAGCAGCGGCGTGCTCCAGCAGCCAGGTGCGGAGCTGCTCCAGCCCCTCGTCGCTGATGGGGAACTGGGCGGTGTACAGGATCTCCGCGTTTTCCCGGATGGCCGGTCCGGTCCACAGCTGGGCGGTGAGCTGTTCATCTTTAGGGGTGATCCAGAAGCTGGCCCGCTTCAGGCTGCCGCACCAGTTGTTGCCGTACTGCCAGTGCATCAGGGTGGGCAAAAAAAGTTCCTGTTCCATGGTCTCTCTCCGGAAAGTCAAAAGTCCTGCCCCAGAGGGGCGCAGGAGCATTGTACCACAGAACAGGGAAAATGAAAACCGCCTCTTGGGCAATGGGGAGAAAAAAGCGGGACACATATGTGTCCCGCTTTTTGTCACAGATTCTGGTCGCTGAGGCGGTGGAAATCCTTGCTGCGGCCGAAGACGTGGGTGAGGGGGAAGACCTTGATGAAGCAGTCGATCCCGCTGTCCCGGATGAACTCCCGCAATTGGACATACTCCCGTGAGTTGCAGACACAGTCCAGCTGGATCTTGTCCGCCTGGGAGTAGCCCCCGATGACCTTGGAGATGGTGGCGCTCTTGCCGATCTCCTCGATGATAAAACGCTCGATGGCCCGGGGGTCCTCACAGACGATCTGGATCTCATAGAGGCGGGGACCCATGTTGAAGATGACGTAGTTCATGCTGTTGACGTAGATGATTTGTCCTACAAAGGCGTAGGCCACCGTATCCAGGCTGAAGGCTGAGAGCATGATCAGCATAATGACGGCGTCCAGGCAGAGCAGCAGGTTTTTCAGCTCCGCGGCCTTAAAGACCTTCTGCTTGAGGATCTTGCTCAGGGTGTCCGTTCCGCCGTAGGAGTACCCCATGCGGTAGGTCAGGCCTGCGCCCGCCCCGTAGACCACGCCGAAGAACATGACCGCGATCAGCTTCTCCTTCAGAATGATCTCCACCTGCACATGGTTGAGCACCCACAGGACCAGGGGGTAGAGGATGGACAGGAACAGGATGCTGGACACCTCCTTGTACCCCAAGGTCACGGCGGTGAAGAGCAGGATGGCCAGGGTCAGCCCATAGTAGATCAGGGCGTAGTTGATCCCGGTGAAGGTCTCCGCAGTCATGGCCAGCCCGGTGATGCCCGTGACCACAAAGCCGTTGGGGAGGGCGATCCAGTTGACGGCTATGCTGCATATGACACAGCTCAGGACCATATTGAGCAGGGCGGCGGTACGGTGGTGACTTCTCATAAAAAGATGCCCTCCTGTCAGGGAACTGCTGTCCCGATTTCCCGCGTCCCGGGGGAAAAGGAAAGGGAACCCCGAAAGTGCTCTGGTCCGGACCGCCGGACGGCTCAGGACAGATACTGGGGCAGGGCGATGTCCTCCACGACTTGGGCGGGAATCGTGAATTCTGTTATGCCCATATACATGGGGGCGACGGTACCCTCGTCAAAGACCAGGACCAGCCGCCCCTCCCCATCGATGTAGAAGGAGGTGTCCGGGTCCAGGGCAGTGAAGTTCAGGTCCCCCACGTCCTCGTCATGGAGCCAGTAGTGGATTTGGTCATCGGAGGCCATCTGTTCCGCCATCTGGCGCTGGACCTCTTCGGTGAGGACGGAGAGGCAGTCGCTGTCCGGGCGGAAGAGATCGGACAGGGTGAGGAGCTCCCCTGTAGCCTTGTCCACGGCGTAGATCTTGACCGACTCATTCCCGCTGGCCATCACCAGGGTCTGGTCGAAGCGCAGGGCAAAAACGGTCTCATTGTCGGTGGCCACGGTGTAGGTCAGGTCCAGGTCATAGTGGCCCAGCTCCCCCTGAAGGGCGGCTTCATACTGATACTGTTGGATGATGGTGTCGGTGTACGCCTGGATGGCGGCGCTCAGCGCGTCCCCGCCCCCCTCCACCGAGGGAATGTCGATGTGGGCGGAGGTGTTGCCCCGGTCTTCCTCATAGGTGCGGAAGGTGAACACACGGGTGATGGCCCCCAGGACGGGCACCTGCTCCATAGCGTGGGCGATGCCGGGGCCGGAATTGGCCAGCAGCACGACGGCCAGCATGGCCGCGGCGGCGGACAGGCCGGTACGCCGCAGGAACCGGTCCAGCCGGAGGACCCGGGGCGGCTTCTCCCCGGCCGGCCTGGCCTGCCGGATGGCGGCGCGGACCCGCTCCTCCAGCTCCGGGGGGACGGGGATGGCGTCATATTCCTGTTTCAGATGATCGAGACGGTCTTGATTCACGGATAGGGCCTCCTTCAGAGAGCTCAAGCTTCAGTTTCTTCAGGCTGCGGTACAAAATGGTCTTGACAGTGTTTACGTTCTCTCCGGTGACCTGGGCGATCTCCTGGAGCTTCAGCTCCTGAAAAAAACGCAGGACTATCACCGTCCGCTCCCGCTCGTCCAGCAGGTCCAGCGCCTGCATCAGATCCGTGTCCTGATAGACATCCTCCTGACCGGTCTCGGGGATGTGTTCCGCGTCAGCCTGACGGGACCGGGCGCGGAGCACGTCCATGGCCGTATTGACCACGATGCGGCACAGCCAGCCCCGGATGGCAGCGGGCGAACGCACGTCGGCGGAGCGGGAGATGGCTTTGAAGGCGCTTTCCTGGACCACATCCATGGCATCATCCGGATTTTTAACATAGGTATAGGCCAAGCGATACAGAGATTCGTAGGACGCCAAAAGCTGGGATTCCACCTGCTGCTGCATCGAGGAAGGGCTCATGGTGCCTCCTTTCCTCTCCCATCCTAATAGACGGCTGGATGGAAGAAAAAGTTTCATGAGAGAAAAATATTGAAGGAAGGCGGGGGGACGGTCAGCCCAGCACCTGCCTGAGATTCGCCAGGGCCAGCGCCGCCTGCTCCTCCCAATGCTCCGGGGCATCCACCTTGGACTCGACGCTCACCCCGCCGGCATATCCGATCTGCCGAAGGACCCCGGCGTATTCAGGCAGCATGGGCTCCAGGGATAGGTCAGTGGGGTAGCGGCGGCCTTCCAGCTGGGAGATGTGGGTGTGGACCAACAGCTCTCTCCCTCCGTCCAGCAGGACAGAGGGGGAGTCCCCCTCGAACCGTAGGTGGTAGTAGTCGCACAGGACCCGGACATTGGGGTGGTCCACCGTGCGGGCCATCCGTACCCCGTCGGAGAAGTGGTTGAGCATGTTGGTCTCGCCCCGGTTGATGGGCTCGATGGCAATGACCACCTGATATGGGGCGGCCTCCTCCCCCGCAAGGGACAGAAATTCGGCGATCTGGCCAAAGGCCGCCTCCCGGGAGTAGTGCTCGGGGCAGCTGCGGGACCAGGGACTGCCGAAGACCGCGAAGGAGATGCCCAGCCGGGCCGCCCGCTCCAGGGCCCGCCGGAGGTAGTCGGTCAGCTCCGCTCTGGAGGTAATGTCGGAGCCGGTGATCTGAAAGCGGGCGGGCATAAAGTCGTTGCAGGCGCGGCAGGGGAGGTCCAGCTCCTCCAGCACCGTTCGGGCATCCCGGAACTCCTGCTCGCTGAGCTGGGCCAGCTCGTTCAGGGGCAGCTCAATGTAGTCGTAGCCCAGCCGCTTCAGGCGTCCGGCGTATTCCAAACCGATCCGGTCCAGTGTTTTGGGGAGCAGATTGACACAGCAGCCGTAGAGCATAGGGGGGCCTCCTTTGAGTCCTTTTGTTCATCCTAGCATGGGGAAAAGGGCGTGTCAAGCATGCGGCGGAGGGTATATCCCGGCCCGTTCCGCGGATACTAATCAAAAAATGGATGGAGGAGAGGGATATGGCGGTGGAGCGGGACATCACCTGGAACATCAGGCATTTCCAAGGGGCTTTGCGGTGCGACCGGAATTTCGATGTGGTCTACCGGGTGTTTCGGATCTGCGGGCGGGAGGCCTGCATGTTTTTTGTAGACGGCTTTGCCAAGGACGAGATCATGGAGAAGCTGCTGGAATTTTTCTATGGGATACAGGACGAGGACCTGCTCCGGGATGCCCATACTTTCTCAAAGTCGTGTGTCCCCTACTGCGAGGTGGCCATCAGCGGGGAGGAGGACACCATCGTGGGGCAGATCTTGTCTGGAGTATGGGCGGTGTTCGTGGATGGAATGGACCAGTGCGTGCTGATCGACCAGCGCACCTATCCCCAGCGGACCACCTCGGAGCCGGACCAGGACAAGTCCTTTCGGGGGAGCCGGGACGGCTTTGTGGAGACTATGGTCTTCAACGCGGCGCTGATCCGCCGCCGCATCCGCTCGCCCCGGCTGTGCGTGGAGCACCTGGAGGTGGGGGAGACCTCCAGGACCGACGTGGCGGTGTGTTATTTTGAGGGCCGGGCGGACCCGGAGCTGGTCAACACGGTGCGGGAGCGCATCGCCCAGGCCAGGGTGGACGCTTTGACCATGAATCAGGAGAGCCTGGCAGAGCTGCTGGTCCGGAAGCGGTGGTACAATCCCTTCCCCAAGTTCAAGTTCACGGAACGGCCGGACGCGGCGGCGGCCCAGATCCTGGAAGGGGATGTGGTGGTGCTGGTGGACAATTCCCCCGCCGCCATCATCCTGCCTACCACCCTCTTCGACGTGATGGAGGAGGCGAATGACTACTACTTCCCGCCCATCACCGGCTCCTACCTGCGGCTGGTCCGGTTTTTTACCACCTTTCTCACTACCTTCCTTACCCCGGTGTGGCTCCTGCTGATCCAGGAGCCGGAACGGGTCCCCGGGTGGCTGGAGTTTATTCTGATGGAGGAGCCGGCGCAGGTGCCCCCTCTCCTCCAGCTGCTGATCCTGGAGCTGGCCATCGACGGGCTGAAGCTGGCCGCCCTCAATACGCCCAACATCCTGACCACCTCCTTCTCCATGATCGGAGCCATCATCCTGGGGGACTTCGCGGTCCAGTCCGGCTGGTTTTCCGCCGAAGTGATGCTGTATATGGCGGTGGTGGCCATCGCCAACTATAACCAGCCCAATCTGGAACTGGGCTATGCGCTGAAGTTCATGCGCCTGATCCTGCTGGTGGCTACCGGACTTCTGGGCCTGTGGGGCTTTGTGGGAGGTGCGGCGTTGCTGTTTTTGGTGCTGGTGTCCAACCGGACCATCTCAGGGCAGTGCTACCTCTATCCTCTGGTCCCCTTCAACGGCGGGGAATTGAAGAAAAAGCTGCTGCGGATAGGGAGCGGCCCTCCCGAAAGAAAGGGCGCCTGACAGCCGGGAGGAGCCGCATGCCTCCCTGCTGGAAGAGAAAGCGGGACCGGTCGGGCCCCTGTGTCACAGGGGCCCGACCGGTCCTTTTGTTCGGATGGGAGAGGGCCTGGCTCGGCTCAGGACATCAGCAGGTCGAGGGTGCAGCGGTTTGCGATGCTCTTGTGCAGGGCGGCGCGCAGGGGGAGCACGGCGGAGGGGGCGACGCTGAGCTCGTCGATGCCGATGGCCAGGAAGGTGGGCAGCAGATCCGGGTCGGCCCCCAGCTCCCCGCAGATCCCGATCCAGATGCCCGCCTCGTGGGCGGCGTCGGCGGCCATTTTCAGAGCCCGGAGCACTGCGGGGTGGTGAGGATCGAAAAACTTGCCCAGGTCGCTGCGTTGTCGGTCACAGGCCAGCGTGTACTGAGTCAGGTCGTTGGTGCCCACGGAAAAGAAGTCCACCAGCCGGGCCAGCTCAGGCGCCATGAACACGGCGGCGGGAGTCTCGATCATGATGCCGATCTCGGTGTCCGGGTTGAAGGGGATCTCTTCGGCGGTGAGCTCATCCATCACCCGCTGGCAGGCCCGGCGGCACTCCTTCACCTCCCACACGCTGGCGATCATGGGGAACATGATGGCGATCTTACCGCAGGCGCTGGCCCGGTACAGCGCCCGCAGCTGGGTGCGGAACACCTCGGGATGGTTGAGACAGATGCGGATGGCCCGCAGGCCCAGGGCTGGGTTCTCCTCCCTGTTCAGATGGAAACGGCCCGCCTGCTTATCCGCCCCGATGTCCAAGGTGCGCACGATGACCCGCTTGCCCTTCATGGCCAAGGCCACTCGCTTGTAGGCCTGGAACTGGTCCTCCTCGGAGGGGCAGCCGCCGGCGGCCAGATAGAGGAACTCCGAGCGAAACAGGCCGATGCCCTGGCCGTCATTGGCCAGCACCGCATCCACGTCCTCCAGAGAGCCGATGTTGCAGCAGAGCTTGATCTTCCGGCCATCCAGAGTCACATCCTCTCTGCCCGCCATGCTGCGCATCAGCGCCCGGCGCTGGGCCTGCTGCTCCTGGCGGGCCTTCAGGCTCTGGAGGGTCTCCTGGTCCGGGTCGAAGATCACCTGGCCGGTCTCCCCCACGATGTAGGCCTGTTTGCCGTGGTAGCTCTCGTTAAAGCTGGCCCCCAGGCCGCAGACCGCGGGGATGCCCATAGTGCGGGCCAGGATGGCGGTGTGGCTGTTCCCGGAGCCGCCCTGGGTGGCGATGGCCAGGATCTTGCTCTTGTCCAGCTGGATGGTCTCGGAGGGGGCCAGGTCGGCGGCGGCCAGGATCACCGGCACATGGGAGTCGATGCCCCCCTCCACCACGCCCATCAGGTTGTTCAAAATGCGCCCGGTGACGTCCTTGACGTCGCCGGCGCGGGCCTGCATATAGGGGTCGTCCATGGCCGCCAGCATGGCGGAAAACTGCTCCCCGGCCTGGTCCACGGCGTACTCGGCGCAGTACCCCTCGGCCAGCAGCTCCTCCATGGCGCCGGTATAGTCCTCGTCCTCTAAAAACATGGCGTGGGTCTCAAACAGCTGGGCGGCACTGTCCCCCGCCTGCGCCCGGGCCAGTTCGGCCATCTGTCCCAGCTGCTGGGCCGTCTGCTCCATGGCACGGTCCAGCCGCTCCTCCTGGAACCGGGGGTCGTCGGCTTTGTCGGGCTGAATGAGCGTCTGGCTGCGGCGGCAAAAATAGATGGGGCCGTGCTCTACACCTTTGGAAACCCCTTGCCCCTGCAAAATCTTCATGTCGTTTCCTCTTTTCAAAAAGCCCCGTGTCAAACGGACCGTGGGCACGGGGCTCGCTTATAGATTTTCCTTAAAAAGCTGTTCCATGGCGGAGATGGCGCTGTCCTCGTCCGGCCCCTCGGCGGTGACGGTGACGGTGTCGCCTCCCTTGACCCCCAGGCCCATCAGCTTCATCAGCTGGGTGCTCTTGACGGTCTTGTCACCCTTGGTGACGGAGATCTCGGTACCGGAGAAGGCCTTGGCTGTCTTGACCAGCAGGCCGGCGGGACGGGCGTGGATGCCTACAGGATCGACGATGGTATAGGTAAAAGATTTCATGACAGAGACTCCTTTTTATGATTCAGACCCTTGACCGGCAAAGCGGATCCATAGGGGCGCAGCGCCCGGCTCCAGCTGGAACGGCGGTTGGCGCAGATGGAAAGCTGCACTCGTCCCCCTCCAGGGAGACCTGCTCCTTGACATATATCTCCTCATAGACGCGCTGCTGACAGTGATACACATTGAGCACGTCAGATCCGCTTTCGGGGTGATTCTGCCGGATGGACCAGAGCCTTCCCGCTGCGGTGGCGTCGGTCACAAATATGAGCCGCAGCATGCTGTTCTGACTCTCTTCTGCAGGACATTACGTTTTCAGGAACTCCCTTTCGATGTGTGAGATGGCACCATCCGCGGTCTCTTTGCCCAGCAGCACGCAGTAGATCGGGAGAGCCAGCCGATCCAGCAGTTCCGGGCAGCATATCGTGATATAGTCCAATGTCTCCAGCGGAGCAAGGCCGAAGAAGTCATAGGGGATGATGGTGGTGATCGTAATGTCAAAGCAGCCGTCAGCTGTCAGATAGATCCGCGGTGTGTAGAGGATGTGCGGGCTGTACAGCATATATCCGCTGCCGCGGCAGGATGGAAAGACCCGGGCATTGATAAAATTCAGAAGGCGGAGAAGAGCGTCGATATGTCTGCTTTTCCGGCATAGTTCTGCACCCAGGGAGGAGTAGTAGCACCTTGCCTCCATTGTGTCCTCGTAGAACCAGATACAGGACTCGATGCGGTGATCCGGG
This sequence comes from Lawsonibacter asaccharolyticus, assembly GCA_003112755.1. Lineage (NCBI taxonomy): Bacteria > Bacillati > Bacillota > Clostridia > Eubacteriales > Oscillospiraceae > Lawsonibacter > Lawsonibacter asaccharolyticus. Next base: position 1,536,743 of record BFBT01000001.1, read on the forward strand.
GCATACACCGCGTTGAATCCCATGGTGATCTGCATCTGACCGCTGTCAAAGCCTGCGCTGTGCCTAACACGGGAAGATCTGAGGCGGCCAGTCAGGACCCGGATGGCTTCCTGTCTTTTCAAACCAGTGTACCTCCTTGCACCAAAGGCATTACTGTTCACTCTGTTTCGGCGGCGGGCAGATCATGGCGGCGTCTATGGCCAGCCGCTTCATCGCCTCCACCGCGGCCTTTTTCTTTCTGCTGGCGGCCGACCCGTCTTTCCGTTCCAGCAGATAGTCCACCAGTGCCTTCACCAGCTCCGCGTCTGATATCGCCGCTGCCTCCGGGGCACCGCCGCGGTCATCGGGGCGCTCCGCGTGGAGTACGCGGAAGAGCTGGCCTCCTGGTGTGACGCGGCCTTCGAAGGAGGGGGTTTTGACCAGGATGGCAGTCAGCGCCCGCAGGCCGCGGCCCGGGGTGGTCAGCATCTGGGTGGAGGAGAGCCTGATCTTGATGTGGTTCTTTCCCATTTCCAGCAGACTGATATGTTTGGGGTTGTTCATGTAGATGGATCTTTCATTATAGGAATTGATCCCGTTCTCCAGAGTGCGCCGGTCCTCAGCGGAAAATTCCGGACCCGGGAGAGCCAGGCTCAAAGTCAGGTCATAATGGTACGCAAAGCGGGTGGAAAGTGTCTCGCCGTTCATTATCCAGCTGCCCCCTCGTTCAAAAAATTTGGGCCTTAAATGCTTTGACCATATGATAGCACAGCCAGTCGAGAAAATCAACTGTTAGCTTAAAACAGTTATTTACAAAGTTGCGGCGTTGCGGAGAAAATCTTGTTTTGCGGCGTGTTGCAGACAACAGAAAAACCGTTGAAACCTTGTGGTTTCAACGGTTTTCTGCACCCTCTTGGGTGTTTGGTGGAGATAAGCGGGATCGAACCGCTGACCTCTTGAATGCCATTCAAGCGCTCTCCCAGCTGAGCTATACCCCCACGACACAATATCAAGTTTTAAATGGTGGACGATACAGGACTTGAACCTGTGACCTCCCGCACGTCAAGCGGATGCTCTACCAGCTGAGCTAATCGTCCGAACAGCATGGACTATTATATATGCCGCTGGGTGGAATGTCAAGTGCTTTTTCTCGATTTCCGGAGAAAAATATGAAAAAGGGAAATGCGAAAATTTCCAAATTTTTCGTGAAAAAAGCAAAAAGATGTGTTACACTGAAAGCATAGATCTTGATACCTGTGAGGAGGATTTCTATGTTAAAGCTTGATCTGTCTCAGCTGGCCGGATTTCTGCCCCAGGGCTACGCGGTCTCCCGTCAGACCGGCCTGAAGAAAGCAGCCGACATGCTGGCCGCCGGCAACGGCCCCGGGGGCGATTTCACCGGCTGGGTGGCCCTGCCGGAGCAGTACGACCGGGAGGAGTTCGCCCGCATCCAGGCGGCGGCGGAGCGCATCAAAAGGCAGTCCCAGGTCCTGGTGGTGGTGGGCATCGGCGGCTCCTACCTGGGTGCCCGGGCGGTCATCGAGCTGCTGTCCTCCCCCAACTATAACCTGAAGGTGAAGGACACCCCCGACATCTACTTTGCGGGCAACGGATTGTCCACCGACGCGCTGCTGGAGCTGATCGCCCTCATCGGAGACCGGGACTTCTCGGTGAACGTGATCTCTAAATCAGGGACCACTACCGAGCCTGCGGTGGCTTTCCGGATCTTCAAGGGGATGCTGGAGCAGAAGTACGGCAAGGAGGGAGCCAGAGAGCGGATCTACGCCACCACCGACCGGGCAAGAGGGGCACTGAAGGGCCTGGCGGACCAGGAGGGGTACGAGACCTTCGTGGTGCCTGACGCCGTGGGCGGCCGCTACTCCGTGCTCACCGCAGTAGGGCTGCTGCCCATCGCCGCGGCGGGGATCGATATCGCCGCCCTGATGGAGGGCGCGGCCCGGGCCATGAAGGAGCTGTCCATCCCAGGAATGGACAACCCTGCCTGGCAGTATGCCGCTGCCCGGCACGCCCTGTATGAGAGCGGCAAGTCGGTGGAGCTGCTGGCCTGCTATGAGCCCAGCTTCCGCTTCTTCGCCGAGTGGTGGAAGCAGCTCTACGGTGAGAGCGAGGGCAAGGAGGGCAAGGGCCTGTTTCCAGCCAGTGTGGAGTTCACCGCCGACCTGCACTCCATGGGCCAGTACATCCAGCAGGGCCAGCGCCTGATGTTCGAGACTGTGGTCCGCTTCGAGCCCAAGGGCACCTTCCTTATCCCGGACGACCCGGAGAATGTGGACGGGCTGAACTTCCTGTCTGGCAAGCCCCTGTCCTTTGTGGCGGAGCAGGCCCTGCGGGGGACCATCCTGGCCCATGTGGACGGCGGCGTGCCCAACATCCTGATCCGGATGCCCCAGATCAGCGAGAGCTCGGTGGGTTACCTGATCTATTTCTTCGAGTATGTGTGCGGCCTGTCCGGCTACCTGCTGGGGGTCAATCCCTTTGACCAGCCCGGCGTGGAGGCCTATAAGAAGAACATGTTCGCTCTGCTGGGCAAGCCAGGCTATGAGGAGATGAAGCAGAAGCTGGAGTCCCGGCTTTGAGCCCTCCCTGGACAGATCCCAAAAAATTCACAAAGAATCCGGTTGAAAAAAACGGTTCGATATGGTAAAGTGATAGCAAGGAAGGGACCAGCTTCCCACGTTTAACATCGTAAGGAGTGAGTAACATGATTAGAGTAATCATGGGTAAGAAGGGCTCCGGCAAGACCAAGCAGATGATCGACATGATCAACAACGCCGTCCAGACCGAGCACGGCAATGTCGTCTGCATCGAGCGGGGCTCCAAGCTGACTTATGACATCCACTATCAGATCCGTCTGGTGGAGGCCAGCAGCTACGATATCGACAGCTATGCCACCCTGAAGGGCTTTGTCAGCGGTCTGTACGCTGGCAATTATGACATCACCCATATCTTCATCGACAGCCTGTGCAAGATCGTTCCCGGCCCCTGCGACAACGAGACCGAGAAGTTCCTGGATTGGCTGAACGCCTTTGGCGAGAAACATGGCATCAAGTTCACCATCACCATCAGTGACGACGCCTCCCTGGCCCCCGAGGGCATCAAGAAGTATTTCTAAAGACCTCCCCCCGTCTGAATGAGATAAAAAGAAGCCCGGGCACTCCTGTTTTGGATGTGCCCGGGCTTTTTGCGCCTGCCGAGAGGCGGGAGCGCCCCCCTTCTGCCGGCGCGGTCCCTTATTTCGGGACCAGGGAGAAAACTCCGACAGGAAGAGATGTCCAACAGGGTTGACAGGGGAAGGAAAAGGGAGTATTCTATGAGTGAAATTAGAACATATGTTCTATATAAAAGGGAGCAAAAAAGCATCCGAAGACAGGCGGCCTTGCGGTCCCGGACCGGCAGGGCCGCCGTTCCGCCCGTAAAGGGGGCTGCTGGACCGAAAGGAGTGTGGGGGACGGCTTGCTCATATCATTTGACATCCATTTCCGGCCGCTTGGGGCTGGTGGAAACAGAAAACCCTAAAAGGCTTGAAAATAAGCACTTTTAGGGTCAAAAAAAGAGCAGGATCGATGGGAGGTGAGGGTCAAATAGAATCACAGAGAGGCGGCGGACGGCATGTTTTTTGTCCTGAGGATAAAAAAACATGGCCGCAAAGCGAACTTTGCGGCCACGTGGTGGAGGAGGGTGGATTCGAACCACCGAAGCGAAACGCAACAGATTTACAGTCTGCCCCCTTTGGCCACTCGGGAACTCCTCCATATGAAATTGTGGAGCTGGTGGACGGATTCGAACCCCCGACCTGCTGATTACAAATCAGCTGCTCTACCGGCTGAGCTACACCAGCACTTGTCAAGACGGCTGTCCAACAGCAAGGGATACTATAACAGACGTCTTGACTTTTGTCAAGTATTATTTTGAGAGGAGAGAGAAAAAATTTACCAAACAGAGGAGAAGATCCAAATAGTCCGGCGGAGCCGGGGGCCGTACCCGCCGCTGCGGGACATCCAGCAGGCGCGGCCTGTGCTGGTATGCCCGAGGTGCGGCGGGGAGCAGTACCGCTGTGACCAGCTGGTCTGGGCGGACGGAGGGCTGCTGTGCGCCGCCTGCGCCGCAAAGAGGGAAGAGGAGGAGTGCGTGAGATGACCTTGTTGGAGCTTTCGGTGGAGTACCGGGACCATGCCCGGGCGCTGGACTTCCGCATCGTCCAGCTGCGGGATGCCTGGGAGCACACCATGGACGAGGGGGAGCGATGCATGCTGGCCGAGCGGATCAGGGTGCTGTCCACCATGCTGCGGGAGGCCCGGGAACTGGCAGTGCTCTGTGAGCGCTACTACGACAGGGGGTACCGGAGAAATGTCAAATACACGATATAGGCGGGGCAAGCTGTACGCCGCGGATATGGCGGTGTACACCCGGCAGATGGCTGCGGACAACAGCGCCGAGCTCAGCCGGCTCAAGCGCAACCTGATCCGGGCCCTGAAGGAGGACGTCACGCCCAGGCAGCGGGAGGTGCTCACCCTGTATTATGCCCAGGGGCTGAACATGCGGGAGATCGGGGAGCGGCTGGGGGTGGACAAGTCCACGGTGTCCCGGAACATCAAGCGGGGGGAGCGGAGGCTCCAGCGCTGCCTGCGCTATGGGGCGGAAGCATTTCTGCGCAACCTGTATGACTGAGGATTGCGGCCCCTGGAGGGCTGTGGTAAGATAGAAAAAACGGCTGAGGGGAGCATGTGCATGAAATATCGGGCCATCTGTTTCGATTTTGACTATACCCTGGGGGACTCCACCGACTCCATCGTGGCGGGATTCCAGTATGGATTCACCCGCCTGGGGTGGCCGGCCCCCGACCGGGAGACAGTGAGAAGGACGGTGGGCTATCTGCTGGAGGATGCTTACACCCTGCTTACAGGGGATCGGGACCCGGAGCACCGGGCGGCCTTCCGTCCCCTGTTCCTGGAGGCGTCCATGGAGCGCCAGCGCCGGGAGACCACTCTGTTTCCAGGTGCCCCGGAGCTGCTCCGGGAGCTGAAGGCCCGGGGGATCAGGCTGGGGATCGTGAGCACCAAGCGCAGTGATACCCTGGAGGCCATCCTGGAGAACCGGGGGGTGCTGGGGGAGCTGGACCTGATCATCGGCAGCGACCGGGTGAAGCGGCATAAGCCGGACCCGGAGGGGCTGCTGGCTGCCATGTCCCGACTGGGGGCGGGGCCGGAGGAGACTTTGTTCTGTGGAGACACGGTGCTGGATGCGGGGGCGGCCCAAAATGCGGGGACAGAGTTCGCCGCGGTGCTCAATGGCACCACGCCGGCCTCTGCCTTCCGGGAGTGGCCCCATGTCCACATCGCCCCGGACCTTTGGGACCTGAAGCGGTGGCTGGAAGAACAATAAAAAGGCGGCAGGCCATGCCTGCCGCCTTTTTTCTGCCCCGTCCCTCTTGACATACCTGGACTATCTTGGTATATTGAGCCTAGAGGTACTAGGTATATCGTCCGGCAGGGGCCGGAGAAAGGACGGCGAACATGAAATTCGATAAAGGGCTGATCGCGGGCAGCTCTACGCTGCTGGTGCTGACTCTGCTGGAGAGCGGGGACATGTATGGCTATCAGATGATCGAGGAGCTCTCCCGCCGCTCCAACGACGCCTTTCAGTTTCAGGAGGGGACCCTGTACCCCATCCTCCACGGGCTGGAGAAGGGGAAGTATCTGAGCGGCTATCAGCAGCAGGCCCCCTCCGGCCGGATGCGGAAGTACTACCGGCTCACCCGGAAGGGGCGGGAGCTGCTGGCGGAGAAGAAGGCGGAGTGGGCCAGCTTCCACCGTGGCGTGGCCGACGTGCTTTCCGGCGGAGCCAACGCTCTGGCGTGAAGGGGATGAGAGGCCGGAGGTGGTGAAGAGATGCAGAGGCGGAAAAAGCAGAAGAACGAGCTGGAGCGCTGGGCGGAGCGGGCGGCGGAGGGGATCATCTTCCGGCCGGACCAGCGGGAGGTGGAGCGGGAGCTGCTGGCTCACCTGGAGGACAAGGCGGCGGACCTGGCCCGCATCTTCCCGGATATGGAGCGGGAGGAGGCGGAAAAGCGGGCGGTGGAGCAGATGGGGGACCCGAAGGAAATCGGGAGGGCGCTGGCCCGGCTCCACCGGCCATGGCTGGGCTGGCTGTGGCGGCTGAGCCAGATCGCGCTGGCCTGGGCAGTGCTCTGGTCCCTGCGGGAGGCGGTTCCTGACCTGCTACGGGGGAACCAGTACTGGTTCCAGGAGCAGGTGTACCTCAGCGCCCAGGACTGCTACCTGATGGGGGAGGACCCCTATGGGCCGGAGGGGGCCCTGACTGGGGAGGTGCCGGAGGCGGCGGAGCGGGAGCTTCTGGCCCTGCTGGAGCCGGAGACGGAGAAGCTCCGGGTGGGCTGGTACCGGTTCTGGGTGGAGGCCGCCGCTCTCTGGTCCCTGGATAGGGAGCGGTGGCTGTTCTGCGCCCTGGGGGTGGACCAGCTCCCCTGGGAAAAGCTCTATCTGGACCCCATGGCCTACGTCACGGGGGAGGACAGCCTGGGCAACCACTACCCGTCCATGGCGGCGGAGCGGGAGAACAGCCTGGGGGTGACGGGCGGCGCGGAGTGGAGCCAGTTCCACAAGAACCTGATCTTCAGCGTCCCCAACGTCCCGGAGGGGGTGGAGTGGGTCCGGCTGTCCTATGACCGGGGCGGAGTGGCGTGGTCGGTCACGGTGCCCTTGAAGTGAGGTGGGAGATCATGGAGCGGACAGAAAGAAGAAAGAGGCTCCGCCTTCCGCGGCTGAGCCGAGGGTGGCGGATCGTCCGAAACGTGGGGGCAACGCTGGTGATCCTGTCCCTGGCCTGGGCGCAACTTTTTTTCCCCGTGGGGGATTTGGAGCGGAATTTCCGGCGGATGGAGCGGGTCAACCTCCTTGTACCCAGTGAGGTCGTCTTTCAGAGCGACGGGCCGAGACCGACCATGGTGGGGCTCCGGGACGGCTGGGCCCTGGTGGCGAGGAACTTTGGGGACGCTTTGGGGGATTGGAACGTCTGCCGCTATCCCATGGAGGAAGGGGTGACGATACTCCCCCTGGGTGGGATACGCCGATATGAAGGCGGTAGCATTACCAGCGGCCAGGGGTTCCTGGCCTTTGGACTGCCGGAGGAGGCCGGTATGATCCATGGGGTGCTGGACCTGTCCCGGGACAGTTGGGAGGGGACCGCCTTTGCCCGCGGGGAGCTTCAGGAGTCGGGGGCGTGGCTGTTCTTTTTCCGGTGGCCGGAGGACATGCCGGAGGCAGGCCGGGCCCAGCAGGAGCTGGGGAGCGGCTATTGGAGCGTCCCCTGCACCCTGCGGGTGTACGGCCCTGGGCTGGACCTGCTGGAGGTGGAGGAGATCCAGGTCAGCACGGCGCTGAGTGAAGAGGAACTGGCGCGGAGACAGTGAGCGGGGAGGAACGAGATGGTACAGACATCAGAGGGAAGGCGCTGGCTGGACCGGGCGGCGGCAGGTATCCGCTCCCGGCCTGACCGGGAGGCGGTGCGGGCTGAGCTGGAGGCCCACCTGGAGGACAAGACGGCGGACCTGGTCCGCATCTTCCCGGACCTGGGGCGGCAGGAGGCGGAGCGGCAGGCGGTGGAGCAGATGGGGGACGCGGAGGAGATCGGAAAGGAGCTGGCCCGGCTCCACCGGCCCTGGCCGAGGTACTTGTGGCAGGCCAGCCGGGTACTGCTCACGGCGGGCCTCCTGTGGCTGCTGGCCATCGGTATGTTCCGGGGGGATGACGCCTATCTGGGGGACGACCACCGCTCCGAGTGGTGGGACATGGACGGCCTGCCTGGGACGTCGGTCATGGGGGACTGCGACGATATCCGCTATCTGCCCGGTGGGGACCTGGACCAGATCCTCACCCTGGAGCCCTGCCTGACAGCATCAGTGAATGGACAGAAGATCTCACTGCTCCGGGCCGCCCTGTGGCAGCGGGAGGACGGGCGGCAGGGGCTGTACTGCTATCTCCGGGTGGATACCTGGCGCTTCTGGGAGCGGGGCCGGCTGCGGGAGGAATGGATGACTGTGACCGACAGCACCGGCGCAGTCTGCGGCCTGGGGCCGGATTCCCCGGAGGACCCGGAAACGGGCGGACTGCTGAACGGGATGAGCCAAATGGGCTTCGGGCCCTTCCACAGCGGCTATGAACTGTATCTGGAGGACTGGGACCCGGAGGCGGAGTGGGTCCGGCTGGACTACGGCCCAGGGAGCCCGATATTCACTTTTACTGTGGACTTGGAGGAGGAGAGGGCGTGAAGGGAGCGTGGAGGGCGCTGTGGGAGCGCCGCCCCCGGCTGGGGCACAAGGGAAGGGCGGCCCGGAACCTGTTGCTGGTCCTGGCGCTGGCCGTCCTGGTGTGGGGGCAGTACGGCTGTCCCATGCCCACAGCGGAGATGGCGTTCCGGCAGCTGGAGGGGCAGTATCTGCTGCCCCGGAGCGAGATCGTATATCAGAGCGGCTTTTGGAATACCGGAGATATAGGGAGTGTGGAGAGCCGGGATGGGACCTATCTGAGTGTGTTCGATCCGTTTGTGGTGGGTGTTGCCCAGAATCGGGTCTATTCTGTCACCTTGGACCGGCCCGGGCGGCAGGTCCTGGGGGTCTTTCCCCTGGGGGAGGGGCCGGCTCCGGTCCCGATCAACGGTGTGATTGCCTGGGTCCCGGAGCCCGGAAGGACGCGGATGAGCGGCTGCAACCTCCTGTTTCTCCAGATCCCAGGGGAGACGGCCCGGGCGGAGCTGGATGTGGACACCGCGCTTCCGGGGGGTGAGCGCTTCCTCCGCCGCGCCCAGGAGGGCTTCTGTCTGGAGGACGGCGTGTGGCTGTTTCCGCTGGAATCACCGGAGGGAGGGTGGTCCGGGGACTGGTACGAGGGGGCGGCGTACACCCTCCGCCTGTACCGGGAGGACGGGGCGCTGCTCCTGGGGCAGAGCGGCACGGTGCGGGAGTCCTGAGCGCAGGCGGCGGGCCGCCCTGGCAGGATGACCAAAGAGGCCGGAGGAAAAAGCCGGGGAAATTGGCGGAACACCACCGAAAAATTTTCAAAACACCCTTGACACACACGGGGGTGTTGTTGTATGATAGCAAAGCGCCTGTGAGGGCGCAGTCTGCGATGATGCGGGAGATTGCTCGGAAACGAGGTAACTTCCGCGGAGTATGTCCGAGAATCGGGCGGCTGAGAGGATCCGTGTCACGGCGTATATCGCCTGGCAGGGATAAAACCGGCCTGTCTATGCGCCGGTTTTCTTCATGACCCGGAGTGATACGCACGATAGCGTGGACGGAGATCTCTCACCGTACGAAGCGCGACAGAGTCAACTTCGTATGTATGTTAAGGAGGAACACCCATGGCAGCTCAGAAAGAAATGATCCGCATCCGTCTCAAGGCCTATGATCATCAGCTCATCGACCAGAGCGCTGAGAAGATCGTGGAGACCGCCAAGCGCACCGGCGCCACTGTCTCCGGCCCCATCCCCCTGCCCACCAAGAAGGAAGTCGTCACCATCCTGCGGGCCGTCCACAAGTACAAGGACAGCCGTGAGCAGTTCGAGCGCCGCACTCACAAGCGCCTGATCGACGTCATCAAGCCCTCCCCCAAGACTGTGGAGGCCCTGATGAGCCTGGAGCTTCCCGCCGGCGTGGAGATCGAGATCAAGCTGTAAGCGCTGAGATCTCCCCTAACCCTGTTGAACCCGCAGTCCGCCGCGTCATGGAGGCGGACGGGTCAAGTCGTCGGAGCAATGGCCCCCAGCCCAATGGGGTGACCAACTACGCCGACCAATAACCTTTATATAGGAGGAAATCCAATATGGAGAAAGCGATCATCGGCAAAAAGATCGGCATGACCCAGATCTTCGATGAAGCCGGACACGCGGTCCCCGTGACCGTGATCGAGGCCGGCCCCTGCACCGTGGTGCAGAAGAAGACTGCCGAGAAGGACGGCTATGAGGCCGTTCAGCTGGGATTCCAGACCATCCCCGAGCGCAAGCTCACCAAGCCCGAGGCCGGCCACCAGAAGAAGGCCGGCATCACCGAGTTCCAGAAGGTGCTGAAGGAGTTCGCCCTGAAGGACAGCGAGAAGTACAACGTGGGCGACAAAGTCACCGCTGACACCTTCGCCGCCGGCGACTTTGTGGACGTGACCGGCATCAGCAAGGGCCACGGCTACCAGGGCGTCATCAAGCGCCACGGCGCCCACCGCCTGAAGGAGACCCACGGCTCCGGACCTGTGGTCCGCCACGCCGGCTCCATGGGCGCCAACAGCAGCCCGTCCAAAATCTTCAAGGGCAAGATCGGCGCTGGCCAGATGGGCGACGAGCAGGTCACCGTCCAGAACCTGGACGTGGTCAAGGTGGACCCCGAGTACAACCTGATCGCGGTCCGCGGCGCCATTCCCGGCCCCAAGGGCGGCATCGTGTTCGTGAAGAGCACTGTCAAGACTCACGTGGAGAAGAAGGGCCCCGCCGCCGGCATCAGCAACAACCCGCAGAAGGCTTCCGCACGTGTCAACCCGCAGAAGGCCTCCGCCCGCAACAAGTAAGGAAAGGAGAGTGTAAATCATGGCGAAAGCAAACGTGTACAACATGGCCGGCCAGCAGGTCGGTGAGATCGAGCTCTCCGAGGCGGTCTTCGGCATCGAGCCCAACCAGGCTGTGGTCCATGAGGTGGTCAAGAACCACCTGGCCAACTGCCGTCAGGGCACTCAGTCCGCTCTGACCCGCGCTGAGGTCTCCGGCGGCGGCAAGAAGCCCTGGCGCCAGAAGGGCACCGGCCACGCTCGTCAGGGTTCCACCCGGGCTCCCCAGTGGACCCACGGCGGCATCGTGTTCGCCCCCAAGCCCCGCTCTTACAGCTATGCGCTGAACAAGAAGGTGAAGCGCCTGGCTCTGAAGTCCGCCCTGTCCGCCAAAGCCGCCTCCGGCGACATCAAGGTGGTGGACGGCCTGAAGCTGGACGAGATCAAGACCAAGACCATGCGCGGCTTCCTCGCCGGTATCGGCGCCGGCAAGTCCGTGGTCATCACCCCTGAGGTGGACGAGATCGTGGTCAAGTCCGCCCGGAACATCCCCGGCGTGGTCACCACCACCGCCAAGGTCCTGAGCGTCTATGACATCGTCAACGCCAACCAGCTGGTCATCGATAAGGCCGCGCTGGCCATCATCGAGGAGGTGTTTGCGTAATGACCGCTTATGATATCATCAAGCGCCCCATCATCACCGAGCAGTCCATGGCGGATACCGAGATGAAGCGCTACACCTTCGAGGTGGCCAAGTCCGCCAACAAGATCGAGATCGCCAAGGCGGTGGAACAGATCTTCGGCGTCAAGGTCGCCAAGGTCAACACCCTGAACATGCAGGGAAAGCTGAAGCGCATGGGTGCCCGGCCCGCCGGCCGCCGCCCCAGCTGGAAGAAGGCCATGGTCACCCTGACCGCCGATTCCAAGGCCATCGAGTTCTTCGAGGGCATGGTGTAAGGAGGAAATTGAACAATGGCTATTAAGACTTATAAGCCCACAACGCCCTCCCGCCGTCACATGACTGTGTCCGCCTTCGAGGGCATCGATAAGAAGGCCAAGCCCGAGCGCAGCCTGACTGAGGTCCTCAGCAAGCACGCCGGCCGCAACAGCTATGGCCGCATCACGGTCCGCCACCGCGGCGGCGGCAACAAGCAGAAGTACCGCATCATCGACTTCAAGCGCGATAAGGAAGGGAAGGCCACTGTGGTGAACCTGCAGTATGACCCCAACCGCTCCGCCAACATCGCCCTGATCGAGTATGAGGACGGCGAGCGCCGCTATATCCTGGCCCCCAACGGCCTGAAGGCCGGCCACATCATCATGACCGGCCCCGACGCCGACATCCTGCCGGGCAACTGCCTGCCCATCGCCAACATCCCCGTGGGTGAGATGATCCACAACATCGAGCTCTACCCCGGCAAGGGTGCCCAGCTGGTCCGCGCCGCCGGCGTGGCCGCCCAGCTGATGGCCAAGGAGAATGGCATGGCCCAGGTCCGCCTCCCCTCCGGTGAGGTGCGCTATATCCGGGAGAACTGCAAGGCCACCATCGGCCAGGTGGGCAACACCGACTGGGCCAACATCCAGATCGGCAAGGCCGGCCGCAAGCGCCACATGGGCTGGCGGCCCACTGTCCGCGGCTCCGTCATGAACCCCTGCGACCACCCCCACGGCGGCGGCGAGGGCAAGAGCCCGGTGGGCCGTCCCGGCCCTGTCACCCCCTGGGGCAAGCCCGCCCTGGGCTACAAGACCCGCAAGACGAAGAACCGTACTGAGAAGTTCATCGTCAAGCACCGCAACGCGAAGTAAGGAGGCAGTAAAAGATGAGCAGAAGTATCAAGAAAGGCCCCTTTTGCGCCCCTGAGCTGCTGAAGCGGGTCGATGAGATGAATCAGACCGGCGAGAAGAAGGTCCTGAAGACCTGGAGCCGCGCCTCCACTATCTTCCCCGCTTTCGTGGGCCACACCTTTGCTGTCCACGACGGCCGCAAGCATGTCCCCGTCTATGTGACCGAGGACATGGTGGGCCACAAGCTGGGCGAGTTCGTGCCCACCCGCACCTTTAAGGGCCACGCGGGCAGCAAGACCGGTAAGTAAGGAGGAGAGAAAAGATGGAAGCAAAAGCCAACCTGAAATATCTGCGGATCTCTCCCCGTAAGGTGAAGATCGTCCTGGACCTCATCCGGGGCAAGGACGTGGCCACCGCCACCGCCATCCTGCTGAATACGCCCAAGGCTGCCTCTGAGCCCGTGCTCAAGCTGCTGAAGAGCGCCGCCGCCAATGCGGAGAACAACCACCAGATGGACCCTGAGAAGCTGTATGTGTCCGCCTGCTACGCCAATCCCGGCCCCATCATCAAGCGCATCATGCCCCGCGCCCAGGGCCGTGCGTACCGGATCAACAAGCGCACTTCTCACGTCACCATCGCGGTGAGCGAGCGCTAAGGGAGGAGGAGAACTATGGGACAGAAAGTTAATCCCCACGGCCTGCGCGTGGGTGTCATCAAGGATTGGGACTCCCGCTGGTATGCCCGCAACGAAAAGGTGGGCGACCTGCTGGTGGAGGACAAGAAGATCCGGGACTACCTGAAGAAGACCCTGTACTCCGCCGGTATCCCCAAGATCGAGATCGAGCGCGACAACGCCAAGGTCCGCGTGTATCTGCACTGCGCCCGGCCCGGCGTGGTCATCGGCAAGGGCGGCGAGGAGATCAACAAGATCCAGGCCAGCCTGACCGCCATGGTGGGCAAGCCCGTTGACCTGAAGATCATCGAGGTGCGCAACGCCGACATGGACGCCCAGCTGGTGGCGGAAAACATCGCTCAGCAGCTGGAGAAGCGCATCGGCTTCCGCCGCGCCATGAAGAACGCCATGGGCCGCGCTATGCGCGCCGGCGCCCGCGGCATCAAGACCTGCTGCTCCGGCCGCCTGGGCGGCGCTGAGATCGCCCGCACCGAGCACTATCACGACGGCACCATCCCCCTGCAGACCCTCCGCGCCGACATCGACTACGGCTTCGCGGAGGCCGCCACCACCTACGGCCGCATCGGCGTGAAGGTGTGGATCTACAAGGGCGAGGTCCTGACTCAGACCCTGCGCACCACCCCCCGCACCCTGGATACCAGCAAGCCCTATCAGGAGCGCCGGGAGCGTCCCCGCCGGGACCGCCGCGACGGTGACCGCCGTCAGGGCGGCTTCAACCGGGACCGCCAAGGCGGCGGCTTCAACCGCGGCCCCCGTCCCGCCGGTCAGGGTGGTTTCAATAACAATCGTGGCCCCCGTCCCGCCGGTCAGGCCAATGCTCCGAAGGAAGGAGGCGCTCAGTAATGCTGCTGCCTAAGCGCGTAAAGTACCGCCGTGTCCACCGCGGCCGCATGAAGGGCAAGGCCAGCCGCGGCAACACCGTCACTTACGGCGAGTGGGGCCTGCAGGCCATCGAGCCCAGCTGGATCACCAGCAACCAGATCGAGGCCGCCCGTATCGCCATGACCCGCTACACCAAGCGCGGCGGTAAGGTCTGGATCAAGATCTTCCCCGACAAGCCGGTCACTGAGAAGCCTGCCGAGACCCGCATGGGCTCCGGTAAGGGCTCCCCTGAGTACTGGGTGGCCGTGGTCAAGCCCGGCCGCGTCATGTTCGAGATCGCCGGCGTCTCCGAGGAGGTCGCCCGCGAGGCTCTGCGTCTGGCCAGCCACAAGCTGCCCGTCAAGTGCAAGATCGTCAAGCGTGAAGAGACCGAGAAGGGTGGTGAAGCGTAATGAAGGCCAATGAAGTTCGTAAGATGTCCGCCGCCGAGCTGGAGAGCAAGCTGGTGGACCTGAAGAAGGACCTGTTCAACCTGCGCCTCCAGCACGCCACCAACCAGCTGGATAACCCAATCCGGATCGCTCAGGTCAAGAAGGATATCGCCCGGGTCAAGACCATCATCCGCGAGCAGCAGCTCGTCGGCCGCTAAGAGGAGGAACTAAGACATGGAAAACAGAACTTCTTCCCGCAAGACCAGAGTCGGCCTGGTGGTTTCGGACAAGATGGACAAGACCGTGGTGGTCGCCATCGCCGACCGCGTGGCCCATCCTCTGTACAAGAAGATCGTAAAGAGAACCTATAAGCTGAAGGCTCACGATGAGAACAACCAGTGCGGCGTGGGTGACCGCGTCCGCGTCATGGAGACCCGCCCCCTGTCCAAGGATAAGCGCTGGCGCGTGGTTGAGATCATCGAGAAGGCGAAATAAGGAGGTGCCGGCATGATCCAGGAAGAAAGCTATCTGAAGGTCGCCGACAATACCGGCGCCAAGGAGATCAAGACCATCCGCGTTCTGGGCGGTTCCAAGCGCAAGTTCGGCAACATCGGTGATGTGGTCGTGGCTTCCGTGCGCAAGGCCGCTCCCGGCGGTCAGGTCAAGAAGGGCGAGGTGGTCAAGGCCGTCATCGTCCGCTCCGCCAAGGGCGTGCGCCGCGCGGACGGCTCTTATGTCCGGTTCGACGACAACGCCGCCGTCCTCATCAAGGAGGACAAGAACCCCCGCGGCACCCGTATCTTTGGCCCAGTGGCCCGCGAGCTGCGTGACAAGGATTACATGAAGATCCTGTCCCTGGCTCCCGAAGTGCTGTAAGGGAGGGTTTGAACGATGAATAAAATGAGCATCAAGAAGGACGACGTGGTCGTGGTCCTGTCCGGCAAGGACAAGGGCAAGCAGGGCAAGGTGCTGGAGGTCCAGCCCAAGGCCGGCAAGGTCATCGTCGAGAAGGTCAACGTGGTCTCCCGCCACACCAAGCCCCGCAAGCAGGGCGACCAGGGCGGCATCCTGAAGAAGGAAGCCCCCATCTATGCCTGCAAGGTGCAGCGCGTCTGCCCCAAGTGCAATAAGCCCACCCGCCCCGCCCACAAGCTGCTGGCGGACGGCAAGAAGGTCTGCGTCTGCAAGAAGTGCGGCGCCGAGATTTGAGAGAGGAGGAGTGAATCGAAATGGCTAACACGCCCAACCTGAAGAAGCTGTATCAGGACGAAGTCGCTCCTGCTCTGATGCAGAAGTTCGGCTATAAGTCCACCATGCAGATCCCCCGCCTGGAGAAGATCGTCCTCAACGTGGGCTGCAGCGAAGCCCGGGAGAACGCCAAGGTGCTGGATGCCGTGGTGTCCGACCTGACCGCCATCACCGGCCAGAAGGCCGTGGTCACCAAGGCCAAGAAGTCCGTGGCCAACTTCAAGCTGCGTGAGGGCATGCCCATCGGCGCCAAGGTCACCCTGCGGGGCAACAAGATGTGGGAGTTCCTAGACCGCCTGTTCAACGTGGCCCTGCCCCGCGTCCGTGACTTCCGCGGCATCTCCGCCGATTCCTTCGACGGCCGCGGCAACTACGCCCTGGGTGTCAAGGAGCAGCTGATCTTCCCCGAGATCGAGTACGACAAGATCGACAAGATCCGCGGCATGGACATCGTGGTGTGCACCACCGCTCAGACGGACGAAGAGGCCCGGGAGCTGCTCAAGCTCGTCGGCGCCCCCTTTGCCACCCGCTAAGGAGGAGGAGAAGTTATGGCTAAGAAATCCATGATCCTGAAGCAGCAGAGAGAGCCCAAGTTCTCCACCCGGCAGTACAACCGCTGCAAGCTGTGCGGCCGCCCCCACGCCTACCTGCGTGACTACGGCATCTGCCGTATCTGCTTCCGCGAGCTGGCTTACAAGGGCCAGATCCCCGGCGTGAAGAAGGCCTCCTGGTAAGGGGCGCTCTGACTGCCTGGCAGTTTGTTCCCTATAAGATCTTCAGGGAAGGGGCCAAATCCTGGCCCCTTCCCAAAGAATCTTTCCACGCACTCACGAGTGCGTGATTAAAAGCCCTTGCCAACCGGGAAAAACAGGGGTATAATAAACCGATTGCGTCTCAAGGGCGCAGAAAAGAATTTCCCACGCTTTCAGGTGTGCGAAACCCGTAATCCGCTGGACGCAGTCCGCGGCTACGGGGCTTTGCGCTGCTGTGAGCGCGCGGCCGCCCGAGGCGGCCGCCAGTGGTGGTCAACTCCGCCTGCGGGCGGTTTTGATAGATGCGCCCAAAGGGCGCAGAGGCGGTCAACAGGTCGGGGACGAGCCTAATTCCCGATACCTTGCCGTCTGTACCGGCTTGCCGGTAATCTGAATAGGAGGTAAGACTCATGCACATCACCGATCCCATTGCGGATATGCTGACCCGGATCCGCAACGCGAACAACGCCAAGCATGACACCGTGGATGTCCCCGCGTCCAACATGAAAAAGGCCATCGCGCAGATCCTGCTGGAAGAGGGCTATATCAAGAACTTCCAACTGATCGACGACGGCACGCAGGGCGTGATCCGCATCACCCTGAAGTACAATGCCGGCAAGGAGAAGGTTCTCAGCGGCCTGCGCCGGGTGTCCAAGCCCGGTCTGCGCGTCTATGCCGGTGCCGATGAGCTGCCCCGCGTCCTGCGCGGCCTGGGTACTGCCATCGTGTCCACGTCCAAGGGCGTCATGACCGACAAGAAGGCCCGCGAGGCCCATGTCGGCGGCGAAGTCCTGGCATTCATTTGGTAAGGAGGGTATAGGAATGTCGAGAATCGGAAGAGCTCCTATCGCCATCCCTGCCGGCGTGGAGATCAAAATCGAAGAGAACAACGTGGTGACCGTCAAGGGCCCCAAGGGCACCCTGACCCGTCAGTTCCACCCCAACATGACCATCGCCCAGGAGGGCGCCGAGCTGAAGGTGACCCGTCCCAACGACGCCAAGGAGAACCGCGCGCTCCACGGCCTGACCCGCACTCTGCTCCACAACATGGTGGTGGGTGTGACCGAGGGCTTCAAGAAGGAGCTGGACGTGAACGGCGTGGGCTACCGCGTGGCCATGGAGGGCAGCAAGCTGGTCATGAACCTGGGCTTCTCCCATCAGGTGATCGTGGAGGAAGTCGAGGGCATCAAGATCGAGGCCCCCACCCCCAACAAGATCATCATCAGCGGCTGCGACAAGCAGCAGGTGGGCCAGTTTGCCGCCGAAGTGAGAGAGAAACGTCCCCCCGAGCCTTATAAGGGCAAGGGCATCAAATACACCGACGAGGTCATCCGCCGCAAGGCTGGTAAGACCGGCGCCAAGAAGTAAGGAGGTGTGCCACTATGATCAACAGACCTGATACTCGTTCCCAGCGCATCAAGCGCCACAAGCGTGTGCGTGCGAAGATTTCCGGCACGCCCGAGCGTCCCCGCCTGAACGTCTTCCGCAGTGAGACCAACATCTACGCCCAGATCATCGACGATGTGAACGGCAAGACCCTGGTCTCCGCTTCTTCCCTGGAGAAGGATTTCTCCTGTGAGGGCACCAAGACCGACGCCGCCAAGCAGGTGGGCGTCAACGTGGCCGAACGTGCCAAGGCGAAGGGCATTGAGAACGTGGTGTTCGACCGCGGCGGCTATGTGTATCATGGCCGTGTCAAGGCTCTGGCCGAAGGCGCCCGTGAGGGCGGCCTGCAGTTCTAAGGGAGGAGGAAACGACAATGGCTAGATTTGAGAGAGAACCCAGCGAGTTCGTGGAGAAGCTCGTTTCCCTGAACCGCGTATCCAAGACCGTCAAGGGCGGCCGCGTGATGAAGTTTGCCGCCCTGATGGTGGTGGGTGACGAGAAGGGCCGTGTGGGCTTCGGCACCGGCAAGGCCGCCGAAGTGCCCGAGGCCATCCGCAAGGGCATCGAGGATGCCAAGAAGAACATGATCACTGTGTCCCTGGCGGGCACCAGCATCCCCCACGAGGTGATCGGCGAGTTCGGCGCCGGCCGCGTGCTGATGAAGCCCGCCGCCCCCGGTACCGGCGTCATCGCCGGCGGTCCCGTCCGTGCGGTCATGGAGGCCGTGGGGATCAAGGACATCCGCACCAAGTGCCTGCGCTCCAACAACCCGCAGAACGTGGTCTCCGCGACCTTTGAGGGCCTCAAGTCCCTGAGGAGCCCCGAGGAAGTGGCCCGCATCCGCGGTAAGAGCGTGGAAGAGATCGTGGGTTAAGGAGGACGTTCCAATGGCTAATCTGAACATCAAGCTGGTCAAGAGCCTGAACGGCCGCATCGCCAAGCATCAGGCGACTGCCGAGGCCCTGGGCCTCCGTAAGATCGGCGACACCACCGTGCAGCCCGACAACGCGGCTACCCGGGGCAAGATCGCCCACATCGGCTACCTGCTTCAGGTCACCGAGGAAAACTGACGAAGGAGGCGCTCGAGAAATGAATCTGCATGAACTCTCTCCCGCAGCCGGCGCGAACAAGCAGCCCTACCGCAAGGGCCGCGGCGCCGGTTCCGGCAACGGCAAGACCGGCGGCCGTGGACACAAGGGCCAGAAGGCCCGTTCCGGCGGCGGCGTCCGCGTTGGGTTCGAGGGCGGCCAGATGCCTCTGGCCCGCCGCCTGCCCAAGCGCGGTTTCCACAACATTTTCGCCAAGCCCCTGGAGTCCATCAACGTCTCCGCTCTGGAGAAGTTCGAGGACGGGGCTGTGGTCAACGCCCAGGCTCTGCTGGAGAAGGGTATCCTCTCCAAGTGCCAGTACGGCGTCAAGATCCTGGGCAACGGCAATCTGACCAAGAAGCTGCATGTCCAGGCTTCCGCCTTCTCCGCTTCCGCGAAGGAGAAGATCGTCGCGGCTGGCGGAAAGTATGAGGTGATCTAAGTGATCGAAACAGTACGCAACGCGTGGAAGGTCCCTGAGTTGCGCAAGAAGATCATGTTCACCATCTTTGCGCTGCTGATCTTCCGCCTGGGTTCCGCCGTGCCGGTGCCCTATATTGACTCCACCACCCTGGAGACTTATCTGGCGGCTCAGAGCGGCACCATCCTGGGCTTGATGAACGCCATGAGCGGCTCCGCCTTCTCCATGGCCACCGTCTTCGCCCTGAGCATCCAGCCCTATATCAATGCGTCCATTATCATCCAGCTGCTGACCGTGGCCATTCCCGCTCTGGAGCGGCTGGCCAAGGAGGGCGGCGAGGAGGGCCGCAAGAAGATCGCCTCCATCACCCGGTACACCACTGTGGCCATCGGACTTCTGCAGGGCTTCGGCTATTACACCCTGATCAAGAGCTACGGCCTGGTGGAGAGCGGCAGCGTCAACGGCATCTGGGCGGGCATCGTCATCGTCCTGTCCTTCACCGCTGGTTCTGCCTTCCTGATGTGGCTGGGTGAGCAGATCACTGAGTTCGGTATCGGCAACGGCATCTCCATCATCCTGTTCGCGGGCATCGTCTCCCGCGGTCCCCAGATGGTGGGCGACATCTACACCGGCGTGACCAGATGGGCCGCCGGCCTGAGCGCGGAAGAGCTGACCCAGATGGGGATGAGCGAGACCGCTATCACTGCCTACCAGAAGAGCCTGCTGCCCCCCTGGGTGGTGGCCCTGATCGTAGTGGGCATGCTGGCCCTGGTGATCTTCATCGTGTTCATCTCCAACGCTGAGCGCCGCCTGCCTGTGCAGTACGCCAAGCGGGTTGTAGGACGGAAGATGTACGGCGGCCAGTCCACTCACATCCCTATGAAGGTGAACATGAGCGGCGTCATGCCCATCATCTTTGCCCAGTCCATTGCCTCTCTGCCCGCCACCATCGGGGCCTTTACCGGCCACACCATGGATTCTCCGGGCTTCTGGGGCGGCTTCCTGAAGCTGTTCGACACCAGCAAGCCGTTCTACAGCATCCTGTATTTCCTGCTGATCATCGGCTTCAGCTATTTCTATGCCACCATGCAGTTCAACCCCATTGAGGTGGCCAATAACCTGAAGAAGAACGGCGGCTTCATCCCCGGCTTCCGTCCCGGCAAGCCTACCGCCGACTTCATTACCAAGGTGCTCAACAAAATCACCATGTTCGGTGCGCTGTACCTGTCTGTGATCGCCATCGCGCCCATCATCACCGGGAACCTGGTGGGTTACAGCTCCCTGGCCATCGGCGGTACTTCCGTCATCATCGTGGTGGGCGTGGCCCTGGAGACCGTCAAGCAGCTGGAGGCCCAGATGCTGATGCGCCACTACAAGGGCTTCCTGGAGTAAGGGGCTTTGATCATGGGTATGAAGCTGATCATGCTGGGCGCCCCCGGTGCGGGCAAGGGCACACAGGCTGAGATCCTCAGTGCCAAGCTGGGCATTCCGACCATATCCACCGGCAATATCCTCCGCGCCGCCATCAAGGACGGCACGCCCATCGGGCTCCAGGCCAAGTCCTATATGGACGCGGGCAAGCTGGTCCCCGACGAGGTCATCATCGGCATCGTGGCCGAGCGCCTGGCTCAGCCCGACTGCGCAAGCGGCTTCATCCTGGACGGGGTGCCCCGCACCATCGGCCAGGCCGAGGCCCTGGATCAGGCCGGCGTCACCTTTGATCACGTGCTCTCCATCGAGATCTCCGACGCGGAGATCGAGGAGCGCATGGAGGGACGCAGAGTCTGCTCCACCTGCGGCGCACCCTACCACATTCACGCCAAGCCCCCCAAACAGGAGGGGATATGCGACAGCTGCGGCGGCGTACTGATGCAGCGCGATGATGACAGGCCGGAGACGGTGCGTCACCGCCTGGAGGTCTACCACAGCGAGACCGAGCCGCTGAAGGGGTACTATGAGTCCAAAGGGATCCTGAACCCCATCCCGAATCAGCCCACTATAGAGGGGACCACTGAGGTCATCATGGAGGCGCTGAAGGCGTGAAAGGCGTAGAACTGATTTCCATTAAATCTCCCAGGGAGATCGAGGCCATGCGCCGGGCCGGGCGGATCACCGCCCAGGCCCGGGCCCTGGCTGGTTCCATGGTGGCACCCGGCGTCACTACCCATGAGATCGATACAGCGGTCCGCCGCTTTATCGAGAGCCACGGGGCCAAGCCCTCTTTTTTGGGCTACGGCGGTTTTCCCGGTTCGGCCTGCATCTCGGTGAACGACGAGGTGATCCACGGCATCCCCGGTCCCCGGAAGCTGAAGGAGGGCGACATCGTCAGCGTAGACGTAGGTGCTTTCATCGGCGGCTTCCACGGCGACTGTGCCGCCACCTATGCCTGCGGTCAGATCAGCGATCAGGCAAAAAAGCTGATCGAAGTGACCCAGCAGAGCTTTTGGGAGGGCATCAAAATGGCTCGGAAGGGCTGCCGGGTGTCCGATATCGGCCATGCGGTCCAGACCTATGTGGAGGCCAACGGCTTCTCTGTGGTCCGGGACTATGTGGGTCACGGTGTGGGCGCAAAGCTCCACGAGGCCCCAGAGGTACGTAATTTCGGCCCCGCAGGCCACGGCCCCCGTCTGCTGCCCGGCATGACTCTGGCGGTGGAGCCCATGGTCAATGTGGGCGACTGGCAGATCCGGGTGCTGCCCGACGGCTGGACCGTCAAAACGCTGGACGGCTCTCTGGCCGCCCACTATGAAAATACGATCCTCATCACCGAAGGTGACGCCGAGGTCCTCACAGTCACCGAGGATGGAGCCTATGTTTGATTACACAGGCCAAATCGTCCAGGCGACCGCCGGACGGGATAAGGGCGGCGTGTTCTGCGTCGTTGCTATGGACCAGCGGCAGGAGCGACTGCTGCTGGCAGACGGGAAACGAAGAAAGGTCTCCCGGCCAAAGGCAAAGAAGCTGGGCCATGTACGGCAGCTGACCGAGGTCCGGCAGGAGTATGACCACCCGGCCATCCACAAGCTGAGACAAGGGGAACCGGTATCAGACCGAGAACTGAGAAGGGCGCTGGCCGCCTTCAAGGAGGGAATCACGCTTGGCGAAAGATGATATGATTGAGCTGGAGGGAATCGTCACCGAATCCCTTCCCAATACCACCTTCCATGTGGATATTGGCAATGGCCACATCATTCTGGCCCACATCTCTGGGAAACTTCGCATGAACTTCATCCGTATCCTGCCCGGGGACAAGGTGACCGTGCAGATGTCACCCTACGACCTCACCCGGGGCCGTATCACCTGGCGTTCTAAGTAACTATTAACGACCGCGCTGTCACAGGCTGGTTCCTCTGGAGCCTTGCCTCCGGGGAATCCGTTCCCTCAGCGGCCGCAGGCCGCCTTAAAGCGAAGCCCAGCGAAGCGGGTCCGCTTTGGAGAGGAGGGGCAGTGAAGCGAACGAACATTCAGCTCTGGCTGGATGTGAGCGATGCGAAGCTTGTGACAACGACGGGGCCATTCAGGCATTCATCAGGAGGTTATCACAATGAAAGTAAGACCGTCCGTGAAGCCCATGTGCGAGAAGTGCAAAGTCATTAAGCGCAAGGGCAAAGTCATGGTAATTTGCGAAAACCCCAAGCATAAGCAGAGACAAGGTTAAATTGGAGGTGCTGTAATAAATGGCTCGTATTGCCGGTATTGACCTGCCGAGAGAGAAGAGAATCGAGATCGGCCTCACTTATATCTACGGCATTGGGCGCACCAGCGCCAACAAGATCCTGGCCGAGGCCGGGATCAACCCTGATACCCGCGTGAAGGACTTGACCGAGGAGGACGAGGCCAAGCTGCGTGAGGTCATCGGCCACAGCTACGTGGTGGAGGGCGACCTGCGCCGCAATGTGGCGATGGACATCAAGCGGCTGACTGAGATCGGCTGCTATCGTGGCATCCGCCACCGCAAGGGCCTGCCTGTCCGCGGCCAGAGATCCAAGACCAACGCCCGTACCCGTAAGGGTCCCAAGCGTACCGTCGCCAATAAGAAGAAGTAAGGAGGGATAAGCATGGCTACTGCTACTAAGGGTAAGAAAGTTATCCGCAAGCGCCGCGAGCGCAAGAATGTTGAGAAGGGCCAGGTGCATATCCGCTCCTCCTTCAACAACACTATGGTCACCGTGACCGATATGCAGGGCAACGCCCTGTCCTGGGCCTCCTCCGGCGGCCTGGGATTCCGCGGTTCCCGGAAGTCCACCCCCTTCGCCGCTCAGACCGCCGCCGAGACGGCTGCCAAGGCCGCGATGGAGTTTGGCCTGAAGAGCGTGGAGGTCTTTGTCAAGGGCCCCGGCGCCGGCCGTGAGGCCGCCATCCGTGCGCTGCAGGCCGTGGGCCTGGAGGTCACCCTGATCAAGGACGTGACCCCGGTCCCCCACAACGGCTGCCGCCCCCCGAAGCGCCGCCGCGTCTGATCTGGAAGAAGGAGGTTTTTGACACATGGCTAGAAATATGCAGCCTATTGCCAAGCGGTGCAAGGCCCTGAACCTGTCCCCCGCTGCCATGGGCTATGCCAAGAAGAACACCAACCGCAACCCCAAGGGTCAGATGCGGAAGAAGCAGTCCGAGTATGCCCTTCAGCTGACCGAGAAGCAGAAGGTCAAGTTTGTCTACGGCATCATGGAGAAGCAGTTCCACATGTACTATGAGAAGGCTTCCCGGATGCCCGGCAAGACCGGTGAGAACCTGCTGACCCTGATCGAGCGCCGCCTGGACAACGTGGTGTACCGCCTGGGCTTCGCCATGACCCGCCGTGAGGCCCGTCAGCTGGTGACCCATGGCCACTTCACCGTGAACGGCCAGCGGGTGGACATCCCCTCCTTCCTGGTGAAGGTGGGCGACGTCATCGAGGTCCGGGAGAAGAGCCGTTCCTCTGTCAAGTTCAAGCGCCTGCTGGGCGAGGACGCCATCCAGGTCAATGTGCCCAAGTGGCTGGACCACGCGAAAAATACCCTCCAGGGCAAAGTCGTTGCTATGCCCGCACGGGACGACATCGACTTCCCCGTGGAAGAGCACCTCATCGTCGAGCTGTACTCTAAGTAATTCGCTTAGAAAACCCTCAGAATTGGTGAGCTGAATGAGACAGTGCTTGCAAGCTGTCGCGAAAAGGAGGGTATATAGCATATGGTAGAAATCGAAAAGCCCCGCATCGAATGTATTGAGAACCCCGGCGATAATTCCTATGGCAAATATGTAGTGGAGCCGCTGGAGCGAGGCTATGGCACCACGCTGGGCAACTCTCTGCGCCGCATCCTTCTCTCCTCTCTGCCAGGCACGGCGGTGACTTCCATCAAGATCGCCGGCGTCCAGCATGAGTTCACCACCATTCCAGGTGTGAAGGAGGATGTGACCGAGATCGTCCTCAACGTGAAGAGCATCATTGCCAAGCTGTACAGCGAAGGCGTCAAGACGGTCTACATTGAGGCAAACGGCGAGTGTGAGGTCACGGCCGGCGATATCAAGTCTGACGGCGAGGTGGAGATCCTCAACCCGGACCTGCACATCGCCACTCTGGGCCCCGACGCCAGCCTGAACATGGAGCTGACCCTGTCCCACGGCCGCGGCTATGTCCCCGCCGACAAGAACAAGACGCCCCAGACTGTCATCGGTGTGATCCCGGTAGACTCCATTTATACCCCGGTGCGCAAGGTCAACTACACCGTGGAGAACACCCGTGTGGGCGACGCCACCGACTATGACAAGCTGACCCTGGAGGTCTGGACCAACGGCACCATCGATGCCCGGGACGCCGTTTCCCTGGGTGCCCGCATCCTGTGCGATCATTTCGCCCTGTTCACCGACCTCAGTGAGACCATGGGCAACCGCTCCACCGTGGTGGAGAAGGCGGAGACCCAGCGGGACAAGGTGCTGGAGCTGACCATCGAGGAGCTGGACCTGTCCGTCCGTTCCTTCAACTGCCTCAAGCGCGCCAATATCAACACGGTGGAGGACCTGATCTCCAAGACCGAGGAAGAGATGATGAAGGTGCGCAACCTGGGCCGCAAGTCCCTGGAAGAGGTCATCAACAAGCTGGCCATGATGGGCCTGTCCCTGGCCAGCGACGACAGCAACGGCTGAGAGGCGTCCCGCCTCCCGGGACAGGGCGGAGGTATGTAACGTTCCGCTTCGCCTGGCAGGGTCCTCCCTGTCCCCGCAAGGGTGTCCTCCGGGGCCGTCCGGCCCCTGAACGAATTCAGAAATTTCGCCGCGCGAAATATAGGAGTGTCTGATATGTCTCTGAAACACCGTAAACTGGGCCGCACCAGTGACCAGCGCCGGGCCATGCTCCGCGCTATGGTGACCTATCTGCTGGAGAACGGCCAGATCAAGACCACCATCACCCGCGCCAAGGAGGTCGCTCCTCTGGCCGAGAAGATGATCACCCTGGCCAAGCAGAACGACCTGGCCGCTTACCGCCAGGCTCTGGGCTTCATCACCAAAGAGGATGTGGCCAAGAAGCTGTTCCAGGAGCTGGGCCCCAAGTATGCCGGCCGCAACGGCGGCTACACCCGCGTTGTCCGCATCGGTCCCCGCCGCGGCGACGCCGCTGAGATGGCCATCATCCAGCTGGTGTAACAGCAAGATTTCCCAAAGTGAGTCCCCGCCTGCTTTCCGAGCAGGCGGGGCTCTTTTCTTTTAGGGCAGGGAGAGGGGGGCGGTGCTGGAAGGGCAAAAAAGGAGGAGAAAGGAAATTTCCTCTTGACTGTCAACCTGGTGCATACTTTAT
Organism: Lawsonibacter asaccharolyticus; assembly: GCA_003112755.1. Lineage (NCBI taxonomy): Bacteria > Bacillati > Bacillota > Clostridia > Eubacteriales > Oscillospiraceae > Lawsonibacter > Lawsonibacter asaccharolyticus. The sequence goes on from BFBT01000001.1 coordinate 1,562,689, forward strand.
ACTGGGGACAAAGGAGGGAGGACCATGACCATTAAGGAGCTGGAGCGGCAGACCGGCCTGCCCCGGACCACTATTCGCTTCTATGAACAGGAGGGCCTGATCGCTCCGGAGCGCCGGGAGAACAACTATCGTGACTACTCGGAGGAGGATGCGGCGACTCTGGAGAAGATCAAGCTGCTGCGGAAGCTGAGCCTGGAGGTGGGGAACATCAGCCGGCTGAAGGCGGGAGAGCTGACCCTGTCTCAGGCCCTGCGGGAGCAGGCCGCCGTGCTGGAGGCAGACCGGGGGGATCTGGAGCGCTACGCCCAGGTGTGCCTGGAGATGAGCCGGACAGAGGTGGACTTCGGGACGCTGGACCCGGAGCCCTGGCTCAAGGAGCTGGAGAGCCGGCCCCTGCCGCCCTCCCGGCAGGTGGACCTGTCTCGGGACTCCATTGCCGCCGCCCCCTACCCCTGGAGAAGATACTTTGCCCGGGGGCTGGATGTAGGGCTGTGCACCTGTCTGTGGATGGCCGTGCGCTATCTGGTGCTGGAATGGTATGCCCCCGACCAGGTCCTGGATGGGGCGCTGAGAAGCCTGGCTGATATGTACGGGGGCTGGCTGTTCCTGTTCCTCCTGGAGCCGATCCTGCTGGCCGCCTGGGGTTACACCCCCGGCAAGTGGATCATGGGGCTGCGGGTACGGCGGGAGGACGGCCGGAAGCTGACATGGGAGGAGGCGGGCGACCGGCTGGTGGGCGTTTTCTTCCGCGGGACGGGGCTGGGCATCCCTATCTACAACATTGCCCGCCTTTGGGACTGCTATGAGAAGTGTTCCAAGGACCAGGTAATGTCTTGGGACCAGGGGCTGAGCTATACCGCCCGGCCCATGAAGTGGGGGCGGGGGGCAGTCCTGGCGGCGCTCTGCCTTCTGGTCACGGCCGCAGAATTTCTGGTGACCGACCGGAGCTATCTTCCCCCTTATCCCACGGAGCCGCTGACCGCAGAGCAGGCAGTGGAGAACTACAACTGGTATGAGAGACGCCGGACAGAGCTTCTGGGGACTACACCCAGGACCTCTCTGAACAGAGACGGGAGCTGGGCGGTCCAGCCCTCCGCCTATGTCAGCTGGAGTCAGTGGATCGAACTGGAGAAGGGGGCTGGGGAGTGGAGCCCGGTCGTCTGGACGGTGGACCAGGATGGCCGCGTGACCGGATGGAGCGTGACATGGGACGCGGCGGGCAACCCCTACCAAACGGAACTGGAAGTGCTGGAGCCGGCCATGAACATTTTGTCCCCCCTCCTCTTCGCCCTGGCCCCAGAGGCTGGGGAGGGGAGCTTCCTCTGCCAAGAGCGCTTTACCTAGGCCCGGCGGGCATCGCTGCACATGGTGTTGAGCATCCTTGAGGACACCCGCCTCCAAGGGGCGGGGACTCAGGGGAAAGTCCAGGGGATGGGGGGCGTCACCCTGGAACTGGAGGTGCTCACCGCCCGGGGATATAGCCGCACCTCGTACAGCGATGGGATGACCAAGCTGGATCAGGAGGACCCCGGCGCGGGAGATCTGGTCATTCGGTTTACGGCCTCCCTGACGGAGGGATGAAAAAGAGGCCCCCTGGAGCTCCAGGGGGCCTCTTTTGATAGGAAAGATCAGTAGGTCAGCTTCTCCTCCAGCCAGCTCTTCAGCTCACTGATGGGAACACGCACCTGCTCCATCGTGTCACGGTTCCGGATGGTGACTGCGTTGTCCGCGGGGGTCTTGTCGTCGCCCACGGTCTGGAAGTCCACGGTGATGCAGTAGGGAGTGCCGATCTCATCCTCACGGCGGTAGCGCTTGCCGATGGAGCCGGCGTCGTCATAGTCCACCATGAAGTACTTAGACAACTCGGCCTGGATCTCTCGGCCCTTGTCGCCCAGCTTCTTGGACAGAGGCAGCACAGCACACTTGAAGGGGGCCAGGGCGGGGTGGAGGCGCAGGACGGTGCGGACATCGTTCTTCTCGGCATCCACCACCTCCTCGTCATAGGCGTCCACCAGGAAGGCCAGGGTGACCCGGTCGGCGCCCAGGGAGGGCTCGACTACATAGGGGATGTAGTGCTCGCCGCTCTCCTGGTCAAAGTAGGTCTGATCCTTGCCGGAGGTGTTCTGGTGGGCGGTCAGGTCGAAGTTGGTGCGGGAGGCCACGCCCCACAGCTCGCCCCAGCCGAAGGGGAAGACAAACTCAAAATCGGTGGTGGCGTTGGAGTAGTGGCTCAGCTCCTCGGGGTCGTGGTCCCGCAGACGCAGGTTCTCGTCCCGGATGCCCAGGCCCAGCAGCCAGTCGTGGCAGAACTGCTTCCAGTAGGCGAACCACTCCAGCTCGGTCCCCGGCTTGCAGAAGAACTCCAGTTCCATCTGCTCAAACTCACGGGTGCGGAAGGTGAAGTTGCCCGGGGTGATCTCGTTGCGGAAGGACTTGCCGATCTGACACACGCCGAAGGGCAGCTTCCGGCGGGTGGTGCGCTGGACGTTCTGGAAGTTGACAAAAATGCCCTGGGCGGTCTCGGGGCGGAGGTAGACGGTGTTCTTGGCGTCCTCGGTGACCCCCTGGAAGGTCTTGAACATCAGGTTGAACTGGCGGATGTCCGTCCAGTTGAACTTGCCGCAGGTGGGGCAGCAGATGTTGTGCTCCTCCACAAAGGCCTTCATCTCCGCCTGGCTCATGGCGTCCACGCTGTGGCCCAGCTCGAAGCTGTTCTCCTGACACCAGTCCTCGATGACCTTGTCGGCGCGGAAGCGCTCCTTGCACTCCTTACAGTCCATCAGGGGGTCAGAGAAGCCGCCCACATGGCCGGAGGCCACCCACACCTGGGGATTCATCAGGATGGCGGCGTCCAGACCCACGTTATAGGGGTTCTCCTGGACAAACTTCTTCCACCATGCCTTCTTCACATTGTTTTTCAGTTCCACACCCAGAGGACCGTAGTCCCAGGTGTTGGCCAGGCCGCCATAGATCTCAGAGCCGGAGAAGATAAATCCCCGTCCCTTGCACAGAGCGACGATCTTTTCCATGGTCTTTTCACTGTTTTTCATGTGTCAAGCTCCTTTTTGTCGTGATTTTAGTTGTACACGGTCATTCCGGCGGGGCAAAAAAACGCCCTGAGCCGGTGTCGGCTCAGGGCGAACAAAAACTTGTCCGTGGTTCCACCTGAATTCGTGCCTGGCTGGCACGCACTCTGACCCGATAACGGCGGGGGACCGGCGGGCCATTTCCTGCCCGCGGCTCCAGGGGGCCTTCACCCGCGCCATCGGAGGACTCGCACTGTCCGTCCTCTCGCTGCACCCCGGCGGGGGTTACTCTTCCCTTTCAAAGCCATGCGGCTGTTTTTAGATACAGCATCATTCTACTATAAAAAAAACACGGCGTCAAGGGCCGACGGGCCTTTTCCCCGCTTGTGAGGCGGCAGGGAAAGTGGTATCATGGAAAAAATGAAGGAGGGGTAGCGGTGCTTGGCGTGGAGCGCGGAACCGTGCGGGGGGAGGGCTGGGAGATGGATCACATCCGATTTGGAGCGGGGGGACGGGTCCTGGTCATCCTCCCTGGACTGGGGGACGGCCTGAGGACCGTCCGGGAGACGGCCCTGCCCCTGGCGGCAGCCTGCCGGGAGTACGGCAGGGAGCGGAAGGTCTATCTGTTCAGCAGGAGGCGGGGGCTGGAGCCCGGGGCCACCATCCGCGGGATGGCGGAGGACCAGGCGGAGGCCATGAAAAAGCTGGGGCTCTGGGGTGCGGATGTGCTCGGCATCTCCCAGGGCGGAATGGTGGCGCAGCACCTGGCGGCGGAGGCACCGGAGTTGGTGAGGCGCCTCGTCCTGGTGGCGACAGCCGGCTGGGCCAACGAGACGGTGCAGGAGACCGTGGGGCGCTGGCTGCTGCTGGCGGAACGCGGGGATTACCGAAGGCTGATGCGGGACACAGCGGAGCGCTCCTACTCCCAGCGGTATTTGCGGCGATACCGGCTGCTGCTGCCCCTGCTGGGCACCATTGGGCGGCCCAGGAGCTACCAGCGCTTCCTCATTCAGGCCAGAGCCTGCCTCGGGCATGACGCCCGCGGCGCGCTGGGACGGATCGGCTGTCCTGCACTGGTGGTGGGCGGCGGCCGGGATCAAGTGGTGGGGGCAGAGGCGGCCGGGGTGCTGGCAGAGCACTTGAGCCAAAGCCGGCTGTGGATCTATCCCGAGCTGGGACATGGACTCTACGAGGAGGCCGCAGACCTCCCAGCGCGGGTACTGGCATTTTTGTCCCAGTGAATCGAAAATATGTTCCATTCCTCTTGACAAAATAGAACATATGTTGTATTTTAAAAGTAGAACATATGTTTTCTTATGGAGCAGAGAAAAAGTCCGGTTTTTGGGACCGGCACACTGTTATACTGCAGATAAGATTCAGGAACGGAGGGAACATGATGCAGACCCTGTACTATACCACCCATAATTTCGTCCGCCGCTCCGGCAATGTGATCGATCTGTGCGAATACCGCAGCCGGATGCAGGACGTCCAGGAGGAGCCGGTTTCCGCCGCTCCCGCAGCCCGGACAGAGCGCACACGCCGCCGCCATCCCCACCAGAACGCCTTTGCCCTGCTGATGGACAGCTTTGCCAGCATGAGCGTGATTCTGATGACCCTGACTTTCACCTTCTGGGTGCTGGACAAACTGTGAGGTTGCGCCCGTGGGGGAAACGTGCTACAATGACGGCAGCCGCCGGGCACCGCCGCCCCGGCGCAAATCGGATCGATCGAGAGGAGCTTGATTCCATGAAGGAAGCCATTCATACTGACCGGGCCCCCGCCGCCATCGGGCCCTATTCCCAGGCCGTCCGGGCCGGAGGGTTCCTGTTCACCTCTGGGCAGATTCCGGTGGACCCCGCTGCCGGGGATATCCCGGCGGGCATCAAGGCCCAGGCCCAACAGTCTCTGAATAACATCGCCGCCATCCTGGCCCAGGCCGGGCTGGACCGGTCCGCCGTGGTGAAGACCACTGTGTTTCTCAAGGACATGAACGATTTCGCCGCCATGAACGAGGTGTACGCCCAGTTCTTTGAGGGACCCGCCTATCCTGCCCGCTCCGCGGTGGAGGTGGCCCGTCTGCCCAAGGATGTATTGGTGGAGATCGAGGCCGTGGCCCTGCTGTAAGGGGACGGAATGCACAGAAAAAGCGCTCGGGAGGCCGGCTTGTCCAGCCCCGGGCGCTTTGCGCGTCCAGAGACAGGGGCCTCTGTGGCCCCGCCGGACACATCTCCCCGGCGGCGGGCCGCCTGCTTTGCCGACGGGGACAAGACAGGCTGCCCCGCATAATGGGGGCCCCAGCCCGCCGAGGGGAAAGACGGCGGGAGTTGGGCCGGAAGCCCTTGCAAGACAGAGAAAAATCCGATATAATAACAGGCACTGAATTTTAAGAGAAAAGAGGGCTTCTGCCGTGAAATTAGGTATCGTGGGTCTGCCCAACGTGGGCAAGAGCACCCTGTTCAACGCGATCACCAACGCCGGCGCCGAGAGTGCCAATTACCCCTTCTGCACCATCGACCCCAATGTGGGCATGGTGGCTGTCCCTGACCACCGGCTGGACAAGCTTTCCGAGATGTACCACCCCAAAAAGACCACCCCCGCAGTCATTGAGTTTGTGGACATCGCCGGTCTGGTAAAGGGCGCCTCCAAGGGCGAGGGACTGGGCAACAAGTTCCTGTCCAACATCCGTATGACCGATGCCATCGTCCATGTGGTCCGCTGCTTCGACGACGAGAACGTCATCCACGTGGAGGGCTCCACCGACCCCATCCGGGACATGGACACCATTGACCTGGAGCTGGTCATGTCCGATATGGAGATGGTGGACAGGCGCATTGACAAGGCACAGAAGGCCGCCAAGGGGGACAAGAAGTTTCTCCATGAGGCGGAGGTGTTCCAGGGCCTGCGGGAGTGGCTCGACCAGGGCAAGTCTGCCCGGGGCTATCTGCCCCAGGTGCCGGAGGATGATGCCGCCCTCATTGCCACCAGCGAGCTGCTCTCCCTCAAGCCGGTGATCTACGCCGCCAATCTGGATGAGGATGGCTTCTCCGACCCGGAGGCCGTCCCCTACTACCGGCTGGTGGAGGAGCGGGCCGCCGCCCAGGGCGCCCAGGTCATCCCGGTCTGCGCCAAGCTGGAGGCGGAGATCGCCGAGCTGGATGCGGAGGAGAAGAAGATGTTCCTGGACGATCTGGGGGTGGCCGAGTCCGGCCTGGACCGCCTGGTGAAGGCCAGCTACACCCTGCTGGGCCTGATCTCCTACCTCACCAGCGGCGAGGACGAGTGCCGGGCCTGGACCATCCGCAGGGGGACCAAGGCCCCTCAGGCCGCCGGCAAGATCCACTCCGACTTCGAACGGGGCTTTATCCGGGCTGAGGTGGTCTCCTACGACGACCTGATGGCCTGCGGCTCCATGGCCGCCGCCCGGGAGAAGGGCCTGATCCGCTCCGAGGGCAAGGAATACATCGTCCAGGATGGCGATATCATCCTGTTCCGGTTCAATGTATGACCGGCATCCCGCTATATTCTGATCTGCACCCATTTAAGCTCGGTCCGGGCCCCGAAGGGGCCCGGACCGTTTTTCCCGAAAGGAGCCTTTTGCCTTGAAACTTTTGGAAATCAATGCCCGCTCTCAGGAGCTGCTCACCTGCCTGTGCCAGGTGTGGGAGTCCTCCGTCCGGGCCACCCACCACTTCCTGTCCGAAGAGGACATCCGTTCCCTGGCTGTCTACGTCCCCCAGGCTCTGGCCCAGGTCCCGGTGCTGGTGGTAGCCTTCTCCGATCAGGGCATCCCCGTGGGATTTATGGGCATCGACGGCACCAGGCTGGAGATGCTCTTCCTCTCCCCAGACGTGCGGGGGACCGGTCTGGGCCGGCAGCTGCTCCAGCGGGGCATCCGGCGGTACGGTGTCACCTCTTTGTGCGTCAATGAGCAGAACCCTCAAGCCCTGGATTTCTATCTCCACATGGGTTTTCAGGTCCGCAGCCGCACGGAGACAGACGAGCAGGGCAATCCCTTCCCTCTCCTCTGCATGTCCCTGCCGGGATAGGCGCCTCCCTTGCGCCCTTCTTCCCGCCGTGCTATACTGAGGGCAGCACTATTATGGAAAGGCGGTATCCTGCCATGATCAACACCACCCTCTGCTACATCCGTCAGGGCGGTCAGTGTCTGATGCTCCACCGGGTCAAGAAGGAGAATGATCTGAATCAGGGCAAGTGGATCGGCATCGGCGGCAAGTTCGAGGACGGGGAGAGCCCCGAGGACTGCATGTTCCGGGAAGTGAACGAGGAGACCGGACTCACCCCAGCGGAATACCGCTATCGGGGGCTGGTCACTTTTGTCTCCGACCGCTGGCCCACGGAGTACATGCATCTGTTCACCATCGACCGCTTTACCGGAACCCTGAGGGCCGACTGCCCGGAGGGCGACCTGGAGTGGCTGCCCTGGACACAGCTGTGCACCATCCCCCACTGGGAGGGGGACGAGATCTTTCTGAGGCTCATTGAGGAGGATGTCCCCTTCTTCTCTCTGAAGCTGCGTTACCGGGGGGACATACTGGAAGAGGCTGTCCTCAACGGCCGGCATGTGAAGGGAGGGCCCCAGTTATGACCTATACGCTCTCCAACGACCTGCTCACCGTCTCCATCCAGGACGCCGGTGCCCAGCTCTGCTCCGTCCGGAGCGCTGGGGGCACTGAGTACCTGTGGCAGGCCGACCCCGCCGTCTGGGGCAGGCATGCCCCGCTGCTATTCCCCCTGATCGGCCGGCTCCAGGACAGCCAGTACACCCTGGACGGCCGGGCCTGGTCCATCTCCACCCATGGGTTTGCCCGGGACGCTCAGTTCCAGGTGTCAGAGCAGGGCCCCACCGCCCTCTCCTTCCAGCTGGAGGACAGCGAGGAGACCCGGCGGGTGTACCCGTTCTCCTTTGTCCTCACCGTTACCTACACACTGGAGGGCAGCCGCCTCACCAAGGCCCACCGGGTGGAGAACCGCTCCGCCGTTCCCATGCTCTATGAGCTGGGCGGACACGACGGCTTCCGGACCCCCCTGGAGCCCGGAGAGACTATGGCGGACTACGCCGTTACCATCTCCGGGGTGGAGGAGCTCCGTCCCTACGGCATGGACAGCAGGTGTATGCTGACCATCGGAGAGGCCCGCTTTCCCCTGGAGGGAGGGCGCATCCCCCTGTGCCCCAGGGCCTTCGGGCTGGACACCATTGTCCTGGACCTGGAGGGGGAGCGCCGGGCTGCCCTGGTGGACCGCTCCGGCCGGGAGCGGGTGGTGGTGGAGTGCCCCGATTTTCCCTATCTGGGACTGTGGACGGCGGACAAGCCCTTTGATACCGGCTACTTCTGTATTGAGCCCTGGTCTGCCCTCCCCGACGCGGTCTTTGTGGGCCGGGGCCTGGAGGACAAGGCGGGCATCCGCCGGCTGGAGCCGGGGGGCGTCCATGTCCTGACCTATACCACCACATTTCAGTGAATCGGAAGGAGAAGATCCCATGAAACCGGAATACGCCAACACCTTCGGCCTGCGCAAGGTCGCTGACCCCCAGGGCCAGATCCTGGAGGTCACCCTGGATATCTCCTATAAGTATATGGAGAATGCCCTCACCGTCACCTCCAACGGGCTGGAGAACGTCTCTACGCCCAATGCGGATCACGTGGCCTCCATCGTTATGAACCGGCAGAGTGCCATTTCTCTGCGCAACCTCCTTATCCAGTCCCTGGGGGACGAGACTCTCTGAGCCGGGTGGAAAGGCCGGAGCCTTTTGATGGGACAACGGCCATTCGGCCAAAAGGTCCGCAGCTGCGGAAGAAAATATTGAAAACAGGTAAATTGCGGCGGAGAGGACGTGTGTCCTCTCCGCCGCCCAGCTTGTGGGTCCCTCTTTTTCAGAGAAAGATGGTTCAGGATCAGGCGGGGGAGCTCGAGGGGGCGGAAGCCCGCCTCGAGCTCCCCCGCCTCCCTTGCACAGCAAGGGAGGCGGCGAGCAAAGCGAGGACTTTTCCGCCCGGGCAGGGCGGAAAAGCAACGGGATACAAGGCTGTGGAAAAAGTCCACCAGGGACGGGACTTTTTCCACAGCCTGAGCGGCGGAGAGGACGCGTGTCCTCTCCGCCGCCTTTTTGTACAAGAAAAAATATTCTTTCAGGCGGGGCTTGACAGACGGGCGGACCTGTGTATAATATGAAGTACACTTCACGTGAAGCTAACTTCATGTTTTGGGGTGAAGTGAAAGGGGGAGAGGGACATGAAGAACCGGGTGAAGGAGCTGCGCACCGCCGCGGGGATGACGCAGCAGCAGCTGGCCGACCGGGTCCACGTCTCTTCCCGCACCATTATTTCCCTGGAAAAGGAGCTGTACAACCCCTCGCTGCTGCTGGCCTATCGCATCGCGGAGCTCTTCGGCGTGACGGTGGAGGACCTGTACTGCCTGAAAGAAAATAGGGAATTGGAGGACCGGCAGTATGAAGATCTACAATAAGAAAAAATTTGCGGACGGATGTTTTTTCCTGGTCCTTGGAGCGGCCCTGGCTGGGGCCATGATCTGGAAGCGGGAGATAGATGGAAAGAGTGTGGTGCTTGCCCTCATAGCCCTGGTCATCGGGGCAGACGCATTGGTCCGCAGCCTCTCCAGACGCCTGTCTTACCAGGACAAGGTGGAGGCACTGGACGAGCGCAACATCCAGGTGGAGCTGCGGGCCAGGAGCCGGACGCTCTCCCTGCTGCGGGGCACCCTGATGGCGGTGCTGATCCTCAGCCTGATCGGCGCCCTGGCCAACCCGGAGGGCGAGCTGGTGTACGGCGGGATGATGGTCGTATCCGGCGTGCTGTACACCCTCTCCCTGTTCATTGAGCTGGCATGCAGCTTCTATTATGAAGGCAGGATATAGGGATCGGATCACGGAAGATCCGGATGAAAAGGAAAGCGAGGAATTCCATATGAGCCATACCCGTGAAGAGGAGTGGAAGCAGGTCCGGGCGCTCCATCTGGTCCGGGACGAGCGGGACCGGGAGGTGGGGGCCGCGGCCAAAGGCCGGGCGGGGGATGCGGTGCTGGCTGCCTCCCAGCTGTTTGCGGCGGCCTGTCTCCTGAGGGGGGACCCGGCCTGGGCCGCCTTCCTGTCCCTCACCTTTGTGGGGGGCGGGGCGCAGTGCCTTCATCGGTTCTGGGAGGATAGGGAGAGGTTTTTCCTGATCTGCGGCCTGGCCGCGTCGGCCTGCGGCGCGGCGCTGGGATGCTGGTATCTGCTCCAGGACCCGGGGACAGGGCCGTCCCTGGGGCGGCTGGCGGCCTTTGCACTGCTGATCAGCCTGCTGACCAGCCTGTCCGGCCTGATATTTGTCCCCCTTCTGCTGGGGGCCGTATGGCTCAAGTATAAGGTGGGCCGTATGGATGGGGAGGCGTGGGAGCACTATTTCCAGTCCGTGTCCACGGTGGGGCTCCTGCTGCGGGGCGGCGTGCTGCTGCTGTTGGCCCTGGGGTTGACCGCCCTGCTGAGCTGGCCGCTGTTCGCCCTGCTGGGCTTCCCCATGCCGGAGCGGCTGGCCCTGCTGTTCTTTTTGATCGGGGGCGCGGACCTGTTCCGCAAGCTGAGCCAGGAACGGGACGAGCTGGTGCGGAAGCTGCTCCGGCTGAAGCTCCCCGGGGGGCGGAAGGGCGTCACGGAGCAGTGAGTGCCCCTCCGGACGGAAAAGAGGGCCGTATGGGGCCTGCGGGGCGCTCTGGCCCGATCTGTTAAGCGGGAAAGGAAGGGATCGAATTGAAGGTCAAAAACATCCGGCACCTGATGCTGGGGATCATCTGCCTGGTGCTGGCGGTGATCTGTCTCGCGGTGGGGGCGGCAGGCGGATCTGCGCCCAAATATCTCATCAGCGCCGTCCTGCTGCTGGCTCTGGGCGCTGTGAACTTTCACGGCGCGCTGAAGGGCGGGGCGGAGCAGGAGCTGCTGCGCTGGACGGACGAGCGGGACCGGCTGGTAGCCATGCGGAGCTGCCAGATCACCCTGCAGGTGATGAACGGCCTGCTGTTCGGCGGCGCAATGACCGCGCTGCTCTGCTACGCCATCACCCGCAGGGCCCTGTTCCAGACAGTGGGCATCACGCTGTGTGCCGTGATCCTTACACTGTTTTTTGTGACGATGGCGGCCAACCGCTACTTTGAGCGGCGGATGTAAGATGGGAAAAGTCCCGGTGCATTTTCTGCACCGGGACTTTTCAGCTTGTAGAAAAAGCCTCGCAGAGTTCGCGCCCGCGCGCGGCAGACTGCGATATTCTCGAAAAGGCGGTTTCCTTATCCAGGGAGGTGAGCTGGACGGCCATGGCCGAAATAGAGGGATCTGGGACCGAGAGAGCGGATGCGGGCGATGCTGTCCCGCTGGGCGGCGGGGTCGGAGCAGAGGCAGGAGGGGCCCGGGCGGAACAGGTTCATCATGGCGTCCCCCACAATGAGGGAGTGCCCCTCCACGTCCAAGCCGATGGAGCCCGCCGTATGGCCGGGCAGCTCCAGAACCCGGGCGTCCACACCCCAGGGGGCCAGGCTGTCCCCTTCCCGCAGCTCCACTGTGGGTGTAAAAGGGAGGAACGCCTGGGTCTGGAAGCTGTGACGGGAGAGAGACAGCAGGAGCCGGCCCGCCGGTCCCTGGGCGGACAGGGGCTGAGATTGCTGATCGGTGAGCAGGCCCAGATCCGCCGGATGGAGAGCGGCGGGAACGCCCAGCCGCTCCATAAGCAGGGCGGTGTTCTGAATGTGGTCCAAGTGGCCGTGGGTCAGCACGATCAGCCGCACCCCGGCCCCCAAGCAGGTATCCAGCAGGCGCTCCACGTAGCCGGTATAGCCGGTGTCCACCAGGACGGCGCCCTCCTCCCCCTGCACCAGATAGCAGTTCACATTGCCGCAGGGGATGCGGCGGATGCCCCTCACAGGACCACCCCCTTGAGGGTGTTCCCCTCCAGCCCCTCCAGCTGTACCTGCACCAGGCAGTTGTGAAGATCCCGGGGACTGGGAGCGGCCACAGCGCAGTAGTGGGCGGTATGGCCCCGCCAGAGACCGCCCTGCTCCTCCTCGAAAAGCACCGGAACGGTCTGCCCCACCCACTGGGACAGATAGGTGTGCTCCATCTCTCCGGCTGTCTCAGCGGCCCGGCGGGCCCGCTCTTCCTTCACGGCGTTGAGGACCTGGCCGGGCATTTTGGCCGCCGGAGTGTCGGGGCGCTTGGAGTAGGGAAAGATATGCATGGCGGCGAAGGCGCACCTATGGAGGAATGTCAGGGTCTGTTGGAACTCCTCCTCCGTCTCACCGGGGAAGCCCACGATCAGGTCTGTGGTAATGGCGGGGCGGTCAAAGTATCCATAGAGCAATTGGACGCTCTCATAATACCGCGCGGAATCATATTTCCGATTCATCCGGGCCAGAACGGCGTCACAGCCGGACTGCATGGACAGATGGAAGTGGGGGCACAGATTGGGCAGGGCGGCCGCCCGGCGGCAGAAGTCAGGGGTGATGGTGCGGGGCTCCAGGCTGCCCAGGCGGATGCGGACCTCTCCGGGCAGGTCCCGGCAGACGGTTTCCAGCAGGTCGATAAGGGTCTGCTCCCCTGGCAGGTCCTGTCCCCAGGAGGAGATCTCAATGCCGGTGAGGACGATCTCCCGATACCCCGCCTCCAGCAGCCGCTCCAGCTCCCGCCGGGTGTCCTGGGGGGAGAGGGAGCGCACCCGCCCCCGGGCGTAAGGGATGATGCAGTAGGAGCAGAAGTTGACGCAGCCGTCCTCGATCTTCAGCATGGCCCGAGTGCGGCCCTCCAGGCCGCCGGCGGGCAGGATCTCAAAGGAGCGGCGGTCGAAGGCGTTGTCCAGGGCGGTGACGGGCTGGCGCTCCTGCCAGGTGCGCTCCAGCAGACCGGCGAAGCCCAGCCGGTCCCCGGTGCCGGACACCAGATCCACCCCCATGCCGTCCATGGCGTCCGGGTGGGTCTGGGGATAGCAGCCGCACACAGCGATGACGGCGTCAGGGGCGGCCTTGCGGGCCCGGCGGATCATCTGCCGGGATTTCTTGTCACTGACGGCGGTGACAGTGCAGGTATTGATAATATAGGCGTCTGCCTCCCCGTCGAAGGGGACCAGGGTGTGGCCCCGGCCGGTGAGCACCTGTTCCAGGGCCTGGGTCTCATATTGATTCACTTTGCATCCAAGGGTATAAAACGCGATCTTCATGGTCAGGGCACCTCATGTTCCGGCGGAGCGGGGCGGCCGCGCCCATCACGCCGTCTCTGTCTCGTTCAGGTCCTCCACCCGCAGCTCCATCAGCTGCTCCCGGGTGGGGGACTCCAGCTGGGCCACCCGGTCGGACTGGCGGGACACCGCCTTCTCGAACAGGTTGCGTACGTCCCGGGCATTGCCGAAGTTCTCGTCCCGGCCTTCATAGAGGGAGAGAAAGTCCTGCTCCGCCCATTGGGCGGCTTCCGGGGAGAGGACATACCCGTTTTTTTGGCACATGGACTGAAAGATCTCCATGAGCTGGGGACCGGTGTAATCCTCGAAATAAAAATATTTGTTGAAGCGGGACTCCAGGCCGGGGTTGGAGTGGATGAACTTCTCCATCAGACCGGAGTAGCCCGCCGCAATGACGATCAGGTCATCCCGGTGGTCCTCCATGTTTTTCAGCAGGACCTCGATGGCCTCACGGCCGAAGTCGTTGCCGTTCTCCTGGTTGACCAGAGCGTAGGCCTCGTCGATGAACAGCACACCCCCCAGAGCCTTCTGGACGGCCTCCTGGGTCTTGATGGCGGTCTGGCCCACGAAGCCGGCTACCAGGCCGGAGCGGTCCACCTCCACCAGCTGGCCCTTGGAGAGGATGCCGATGGCGTGGTAGATCCTGGCCAGCAGACGGGCTACGGTGGTCTTGCCGGTGCCCGGGTTGCCCAGAAAGACCAGATGGAGAGACATGGGCGAGACGGGCAGGCCCTGCTCCTGGCGCAGCTTCTGCACCTTCACCAGGTTGATGAGACTCTTGACATCCTTCTTCACCCGCTCCAGGCCGCACAGGGCGTCCAGCTCGGCCAGCACCTGGTCCAGGTCCGGGGGAGGGAGAGGCTTGTCCTCCGCCGGGGCGGGCTCCTCTTCCGGTGGAGCGCTGGTCCGGGGCCGGGTGACGAACTCGTCTGCTTTCAGGGCGGGCCGGTCTCCCTCCAGGCCTCCGCACAGGGCCAGCAGGAGGTCGGAGCAGGCATTGACAAAGCCGGCCTCCGGCTCGCTGACCACGTCATCCACCGCAGCAAAGAGCAGCAGGAGCAGTGTCAGCTGGTCAATGAAGGTGCGGGACAGACGGCTGTGGGTGAGGCGGTCATACTCCCGGAGACGGTCAAAAAAGGCGGGGGGCTGGAACTGGTCAAAGCCGGCTACCCCGGTGGCCACCTCCCAGTACAGGGCGGAGGGGGCGGAGGAGCCGTTGGTATAGATGGCGTTGTAGAACTCCACATGACGGGGGGTGATGGAGCTGGCGTTGTCCGCCTGCCACACCCCCAGGGCGCAGCGGCGGAAATAGCCGTCCGCCTCCCCATCGAACCGCGCACGCAGGGCCGGGTCCGCGATGAGCCTGCGGAATGCGGAGACCACCTCATTGTACTGCTTGTGGACGGTAGCTGCGGACATGGTTCCTTTCATAGCGGTCACCTCTTCAGGGTTAGTGGTGCGGGGCCGGGGCCCCAGCGGGCTGACAGATTTCATTATAAGAGGCCGGGCCCCGGCGGTCAAGGGTGAGGGAAGAAAGAAGTAGACATAAAAACGGAGAAAAACAATTATTTCATGGTTTTCCGTTGACGCACCTGTAAATTCACGCTAAAATAGAGACAAGTACCCGGCTGCCAGGCCGCAGGCCGGGCCATCCTGATCCAAGATTAAGGCGGAGGTGCGTGCCATGGCCAGCAGCCCCAAAGATCCCAAGCAGCAGAAGACGAAGCCCATTCGGCGCAACGACGTGATCCACTGTGAAAACTGTGGCGAGGACTACTCCGTCACATATAAGCGGTGCCCGTTCTGCGACGAGCGGCCGGCCAAAAACGGGCGCCCCAGAACAGCGGGTGGCCGCAGAGTGGCCGGCGGAGGCCGGAGCGGCCGGCCGGCCAACCCCCTTCAGGTGGCGGCGCTGGTGGGCTCCCTGGTGCTCATCATCGTGGCCATGTATATTGTCTTCACCTCCCTGGCTCCCCTGTTCAGCAAGGGAGAGGATGATCCCGGCGGGAGCCAGGCAGACCCCGGCGCCTCCACCAGCCAGACCGGTCCTGATGCCTCCAGCACCCCCAGCGGCTCCCAGGGAGACATCTCCCAGCCTGAGCCCGAGCCCCCGGTGACGGTGGATGTGACCTCCCTGACGCTGGATAAGAGCGACTTCACCCTTCAGGCCGGGGAGTCCGCCACCATCCAGGCCGCCGTGGTTCCCGCCGACGCAGAGATCACCTGGAGCAGCAGCGACGAGTCTGCGGCCACCGTCAGCCCGGAGGGCGTGGTGTCCAACGTGAACACCGGCTCCTCCCAGGTGAAGGTGACCATCACCGCCACCGCCGGGGACAAGACGGCGGAATGTGTCGTCTTCTGCCGCGCCGGCGGCGGGGCCGGGTCGTCCTCCTCCGGCACCACCGGAACAGTGACCGGCGCAGGTAGCGGCCTGTTCGTCCGCTCCGGACCGGGCAGCGGCAATGAGGCCATTGCCACCATTCTGGAAGGAAACACCGTTACCATTCTGGAGGACATGGGCAACGGCTGGTACCGGATCAGCTTTATCGGAAGCGGCGGCAGAGCCACAGAGGGCTATGTGTCCAAAGATTATATCAAGGTCTCCTGAACTGCTGTGTTCCGGGCCGTCCCCCAGGGGACGGCCCGGAATTTTTGCAGTTTTCGGCTTGACAAAATAATTAGACAGTTGTAAAATCTAAAAAGACAAACGTCTAATAAAGGGGGAGATGACATGAAGCAGATCTCACGTCTGCCCGACGCGGAGCTGGAGGTGATGCAGGCCCTGTGGGCCGTCCCAGAGTATCCGGCCCGCACCAGCGATCTTGCGGCTCGGCTGGACCGGGACTGGAAAGCGCCCACCCTGCTCAAGCTCCTGTCCCGGCTGGAGGAGCGGGGCTTTGTCCGGGGGGAGAAGGAGGGGCGGTCCAACGGCTACACCCCTCTGGTGAACCGGCCGGACTATCTGGCTGCGGAGAGCCGATCCTTCCTGGAGCGGGTCCACGGCGGTTCCCTGTCCAGCCTGATGGCTGCCCTGTACCCAGAGAAGGAGCTGAGCCGGGAGGACATCGCCGAGCTGGAACGCATCCTGGAGAAAGGGGGAAAATGAGGTGCTGGAGCAACTGACGGCCCTGCTGGCGGCCAGCCTGGGGGGTGGGGCAGCCATCCTGGTGCTGCTGACCCTGGGCCCTCTGCTGACGCGGAAGGTCTCACCGCACTGGCGGTATTGGGCCTGGGCCGTGGTGGCTGTCAGCCTGATGGCCTATCCCATTCTCGGCCCCGTATTGGGGGCCCTCTTTCCCGCTCCCATTCAGCTGGATGTCCCCCAGATGGTGGCTCATGGCGCCTATGACCGGTACAACGCCTATCATTTGGATAACCAGCGGATCGTGGAGGCCGGAGCAGGGGGAGCAGGAGGGACAAATACCTACGTGGACGGAGAACAAATGTGGTACAGTCATCACGTCCACTATACAGACCGGCAGGGCAGGGAGGTGAGCATCCGGGACAACGACTACCTCCGCACCGTCACTGTGGAGGGGGTGACCTCTTACACCGTCCACTGGACGGGGGTGATCTATGGAGCATATCGGGGGGTGACCGTCCTCTTTCTCCTGTGGATGGCTGCGGGCTATGGACTGGGCCGCCGGCGACTGCTGCGGTGGAGCACCCCGGCGGGGGAGGAGGATCTGGCCGCGCTGGAGCAGGCCAGGCAGGAGACGGGCTGCCGGAAAAAGGCGTCCCTGTACCGCTGCCCCAAGGCAGGCTCCCCCCTGCTGCTGGGCTTTGCCCACCCGGTGATCCTTCTGCCTGAGACTCTGCAGGAGGGGGGACGGGAGGCCGCCCTGGCCCACGAGCTGACCCACCTGAAGCGGAGGGATACAGGCTATCTGCTCCTGCTGACCTGTGTCCGGTGCATCCATTGGTTTAACCCACTGGTGTGGAACATGGTCCGGACGGCCCGGCGGGACATGGAGCTGTGCTGTGACGATGATCTGCTGGCGGGCCGGGACCAGGAGGCCCGCCGGGCCTACGGCCGGGCGGTCCTGGACCAGATGACCGCCGGAAAAGGGGGGAGGACCGGTCTGACTACCGGCTTTACCGGGGACCGGGGAGGGATCTTTCTCCGGTTTCGGGCCATCATGGACACCACGCCAAAGAGGAGGGGACGCCTGCTGCTGGCCTCTGCCTCCATCCTGATTCTCCTGGCCGGGGGACTGGTAAGCTGTGCGCCCGCCGCGGCGGAGAGTAGCGGAGGCGCGTTGGAACTGTCGGGAGCGGACGCGGGACCCGGGGAGATGCTGCCCTTGGAAGAGCGGTTTGAGTCCTACAACCGGGAAAGAGGACGCTCCCTCCCTGTTTCCCGGGGGGAGTGGGCTGGAGAGGTCCGCTACCGCTTTGCCGACCAGGAGCAGGGGGTGGAGGTGCTGGTCGGACTCAGCCCGGGGAAGGGGGACCCCTTTCCTGCGGAGGTCCTGTTCCAGAGGCGGAGCTTTGGCTTCGACATGCCAGTCCTTCCGCTGGCCCAGGGCGGCGTGGAGGGGAGTGCCTCTTTGTCCCTGGCCGACCTGACGGGAGACGGCGTCCCGGAGCTGGTGTACATCTGGGGCGGCGGCGGGACCGGCGCCTGGGAGGACAACTGCCGGGTATTCGACCTGTCTACCGGGGAGGAGTACCCCATCATCCTGGACCCGGAGCTGATGCTCTCCCAGGTGCGGGCGGAGCGGCTGGAACGGCGGGAAGATCATCTCATTTATCAGGTCACCGGCCCCGGCGGTCAGTCGGGGGAAGCAGCCCTGTGGTGCCCCGAGTCTGACCAGGAGCCGGAAGGGGGACCAGCCCTGGGGCAGATCAGCCTGATCCGGATGAACGAAACGGGGGATGCGCTGGAGTGGACCGCCTCCCTGACGCTGGAGGGCCCGCCGGTCCTGTACGGGAACAGCCTGGGTGAGCTGACGGCGGTGCTGGAGTTCTCCCCCTCCCTGCGGGCGTTCACAGCGGCACCGCCCTGGGGGATGGTGCTCTACCCCCTGGAATAACACAAAATTTTTAAGGGGAGGGCCCTGGACGGGGGCCCTCCCCTTGTATTTGCCCCCAAATTACGGTATGATATCCCTTGATGCAAAGACCACAAAGGAGGGTTTTTTATGCGGGACGGATTTATCAAAGTGGCAGCGGGCACCCCGAAGATCCGGGTGGCGGACTGCCGCTATAACGCGGAACAGATCTTTACCATGATGCGGGAGGCGGACAAGCAGGGCGTCAAGGTCCTCTGCCTGCCGGAGCTGTGCCTCACCGGCTATACCTGTGGGGACCTGTTTTTGCAGGACACCCTGCTGTGTGGGGCGGAGGAGGGGCTTCAGACCATCCTGGAGGCCACTCGAAACTTGGATATGGTGACCGTGCTGGGCCTGCCGGTGCGGTGCAAATGGGACAACAAGCTGTATAACTGCGCCGCAGTCATCCAGAGCGGCGAGATCCTGGGACTGGTGCCCAAGACCTATCTGCCCAATTACGGGGAGTTTTATGAACAGCGGTGGTTTGCCTCCGGAGCGGGTGTGGAGACCAGTGTGGACCTGTGCGGGGAGACCGTGGACATGGACGCCGCGGGGCTCTTTGCCTGTGAGACAGTGCCCAACCTGGTCCTGGGCGTGGAGATCTGTGAGGACCTGTGGGCCACCGAGCCCCCCTCCGCCCGGCTGGCCCGGGGCGGGGCTACGGTGATCCTGAACCTGTCGGCCTCCAACGAGCTGGTGGGCAAGTCTGGATACCGCCGCAATCTGGTGGTGGGGCAGTCAGGGCGCCTGGTGTGCGGATATGTGTACGCCGATGCTGGGGAAGGAGAGTCCACCACCGACCTGGTGTTCACCGGCCACAACATGATCGCCGAGAACGGTGCCCTGCTGGCGGAGCGGCGCTTTGCCACGGGGCTCACCATCAGCGAGATCGATGTGGACCGGCTGGCCTATGAACGCCGCCGGATGACCACCTTCAACGGCCAGAGACAGGCGGATCTCTGGCGGGCCTCCTTCTCCCTGCCCCTGGAGGAGACACGGCTCACCCGGGCGGTCTCTCCCGCCCCCTTCGTCCCCGCTGATGCGGAGGACCGGGCGGAGCGGTGCAATGAAATTTTGAAAATTGCGGCCCTGGGCCTGAAAAAGCGTTTGGAGCATACCGGGGCCAGGACGGCGGTGGTGGGCCTGTCCGGCGGGCTGGACTCCACCCTGGCCATTCTGATCACCGCAGTGGCTATGAAGCTGCTGGACCGCCCGGCCAGCGATATCATCGCGGTGACCATGCCCTGCTTCGGAACCACCGACCGTACCCGGGATAACGCCGTGGAGCTGGCCGAGCGCCTGGGGGCCACCCTGAAGCGCATCGACATCGGCAGCGCGGTAAAGGTCCACTTCAAGGACATCGGACAGTCCATGGAGGACCACTCGGTGACCTTCGAGAACGGCCAGGCCCGGGAGCGGACCCAGGTGCTCATGGACATCGCCAATCAGAACGGCGGGCTGGTCATCGGCACCGGCGACCTGTCCGAGCTGGCCTTGGGCTGGGCCACCTACAACGGGGATCACATGTCCATGTATGGGGTCAACGCAGGCATCCCAAAGACTCTGGTGCGCCATCTGGTGGCCTTCGTCTCCGACGACAAGGGCAGCGAGGACCCACGCCTGTCCGCCGTACTGGACGACATCCTGGACACCCCAGTCTCCCCGGAGCTGCTGCCCGCCATCGAGGGGAAGATCAGTCAAAAGACGGAGGACCTGGTGGGCCCCTATGAGCTCCACGACTTCTTCCTGTACTACGCCATCCGCTGGGGCTTCCCTCCCAGGAAGGTGTTCCGTCTGGCGGAGCACGCCTTGGGCCGGACCTACGACCGGGCCACCATCCTGAAGTGGCTGAACAGCTTCTACCGCCGGTTCTTCACTCAGCAGTTTAAACGTTCCTGCCTGCCAGACGGCCCCAAGGTGGGCTCTGTCACCCTGTCCCCCCGGGGCGACTGGCGGATGCCCAGCGATGCGGTGGCGGCGCTGTGGCTGGAGGAATTGGAGGGCCTGGAGTAAGAGCTCTCCCGATCCGCCGGCCGCCGCGGCCGGGGCACCGCGGGGGTCGGGCCGGGCGGGCCGCACTTTGCTGAAAAATTTATGGAGAGGACGTTGATCTGTTGAACCTTTATTTGGACCTGTTTCTGACCTTTGCCAAGGTGGGAGTATGTACCTTCGGCGGTGGCTACGCCATGCTGCCCATCCTCCAGCGGGAGGTGGTGGAGAAAAAGGGCTGGGTCACAGAGGAGGAAGTCACTGACTACTTTGCCATCGGACAGTGCACTCCGGGCATCATCGCCGTCAACACATCGGTTTTTATCGGCCACCGTCAGCGGGGGGTCCCAGGAGGAATTGCCGCCGCCCTGGGAGTGGTGTTTCCCAGCTTTGTGGTCATCACCATCATAGCCGCATTCCTCACAAAATTTGCGACCTATCCGGTGGTTCAGCACGCCCTGGCGGGCATCAATGCCGCAGTGGTAGCACTGATTGCAGTCAGCGTGCTCAAGCTGGGAAAGACAAATTTGAGGGGGAGACCCGCAGTATGCATCTTTTTGGGAGTTCTGGTGCTGGGAGAGCTGTCCGGGCTGCTGGCTGTGGACCCGGCCACCCCGCTGGGAGCGGTGCTGGATCTCCTCTCCAATCCTGCATTCCTTGTGGTGGCAGCCGGAGCGACAGGCTGGCTGCTGGGCCGGGTGAAGCTCCCATCCCAAGGAGGTGAGGACAGATGATCCTGCTGCGCCTCTTTTATGAGTTTTTTAAGACTGGTCTGTTCTCTGTGGGCGGGGGTATGGCCACGATTCCCTTTCTGCAGCATATGGGGGAGACCACCGGCTGGTTCACGAATCAGGATCTGACTACTATGATCGCGGTTTCCGAGTCCACACCGGGCCCGCTGGGGGTGAACATGGCCACCTATGTTGGCTACCAGACCGCTGGAGTCCCCGGGGCGCTTGTGGCAACGCTGGGGGTGATCACGCCGGGGGCCATACTGATCCTGATAATTGCGGGATTTTTGCAGAAGTTTCGGAGCAACCGGAGCGTGGAGGCGGTGTTTGCCGGGCTGCGTCCCGCCTCCACTGCGCTGATCGCGGCAGCGGGCCTGAGTGTGGCGTATTCAGTTTTTACGGCATCAGACGCCCTCTCACCGAACAGCTTTCCGGCCATTCAGTGGACAGCGGTGGTGCTGACGCTGGCGATGTTCGCGGCAATGAAGTGGACGCCCCTGAAAAAACTTCACCCTATCGCCTTTATTGCGGCAGGAGCGGCAGCCGGCATTTTACTTCAGCTCTAAACGAAAAAAGTGTCCTCTTCCCATGGCGGGAAGAGGGCACTTTTTTATTCCGCCTCTTCATCGGCGGACAGGGACTCATAGTTCAGATCCGACAGGGTCCGGGCCTTATCGGCTGAGATGAGGAAGAGGTCGCAGCCGGGGGCGGGTGCCTCCAGGGCGGCGTAGACGTAGCTGCCATCCTCGGTCTGGCCGCCGATGGCCAGGGTGAAGGTCTCGCCGGAGGTCAGGGAGACGGTGAGAAGGGAGGCGCCGTCCATGCCGCAGGCGGACAGCTCCTCCTGGTCCGCCTTAAAAGCGGAGCAGCTGTCCAGGTATAGGGTGGACAGGTCGTACAGCCAGTCCTCCAGCCCGACGGCCCCCTCGGGCAGCGGCTGCCCGTCCAGCGACCATAGGGTGATCTCCTCCGTCTCCGTGGTGGTCTCATAGATGGGCTCCCCGTTCTCGTCGGTCTCGCCGGTTTCGGTCTCCACCTCCGTCTCCCGGGTCTCCACAGCGGAAGTCAGCTGGCGGACAGTGCCGTCGGTCAGCTCCAGCTGGGCGGAGGTGATGTTCTTCTCGTCCAGGTCAGGCAGCTGGGGCAGCTCCATCAGGTCCAGCATTTCGCTGTCCAGGGAGGAGGTGATGGAGCCGTCCACCGTGTAGACCTCCGTCCCCCCGTCGAGCATGGCGTACCGGTGGCTGCCCCCAGGGTCCAGGCTGCCCAGAAGCAGGGTGGTGGACTCCCCGGAATCAGTGCGGGCGGTGAGGGTGTAGGCGGGCTCCTCCAGGCCGTAGTCGGCCAGTGCGTCGGGTTCCGGAATGATCCGCTCCGCCTTCAGGGCGGCCAGGTCCTCTCGGAGGGCGTCCAGCTCCGTGCCGTTCACCGGGAACTCGCTGTCCCCGTCCCAGGTCCAGCCCGTCTCCTCCAGGGTGAAGGAGAGGGGGCCGTCCCCGGAATCAAAGGAGAGGGCGGTGACATCGCTGAGCTGGAGCACATAGTCGGCCTGGGCGGCCTCCCGCTCCTCCTCCCCCGCGTTCCAGACCCGCAGGGCGGCGTAGGCGCCCAGCCCGACGGCGAGGACACCGGCGAGAGCCAAAAGCTGTTTTGTCTGTCGGTTCATCACAGTTTCCTCCGCTTGATCCAGTAGGCCAGGCCGCCGATCAGGACCCCCAGGGGGATGACGGCCAGATAGAGGGTGCTCCACATGCCCGGGTTGAGAACGGTGTTATAGGTGATCTCCAGGCTCTTGGCGGGGATGGAGATGGCGGAGATGTCCTCCATGCCGGAGGTGGCCGCGTTGAGGAAGATGTCCAGGTTCACCATGCTGGGGTTGAAGGTGAGGATGCTCTGGTCCACCACGCTCTCGGTGGTGAAGACGGTGAGGCGGGCGGTGCCGCCGTCGGTCTCCTCCTCCGCCTGGGCGCCCAGGATATAGGTGCCGGTCTGCCCGCCGGCGTCGGAGTAGCCGCTCTCCGTGGTGGTCATGAAGGGGGTCACGGTGATGGTGTCACGGACCGGATCGCACTGGGTCATGCCGTGGGCGCCGTAGATCAGAGTCAGGTCGTCGTCCCCGAACTGAGCAGTGATGGGGCTGGAGGCGGACAGGGTGGCGCTGAAGTAGAAGCGGCCGTACTGGGCATAGTACCGGGCGGTGTCCCCGATATAGCCCTGGGCCATGGCGAGGCCGTAGTCGGCGAGGATGGCATTGAAGTTGGCCAGGTCCGTGCGGGTCAGCAGGATCATCACCTGGCCGCCCCCCTCCAGGTAGTCCCGGACCATCTGGGCCTCGTCGGCGGACAGGTCGGTCTGGGGCTGGTTGAAGACCAGCAGGGAGCAGTCGTCAGGCACCCCGTTGTCCAGCAGGAGGCTGACGGTGGAGGTAGACAGGTTGGCCTTGCTGATGGCGTCGGTGACCGAGCCGCCCAAGGCGCTCTCCCCATGGTTTTCGGCGAGATAGAGGATGTGGCTGTTGTCTGAGGTGACGTAGTCCACCGCGGAAGTGAGCTGCCCCTCGGCGTCGAACTCGGAATAGGTATAGGTGCCATAGGTGTAGTAGGACATGAGATCGGCCACCAAAATGTCGGAGAAGGGGACCACCCGCTGCCTGCCGGTGTCGGCACAGCGGACCACGACAGTGTTCTGGTCTGCCTCATACTCCGTCAGGGCGGAGGGGTGCTCCACAGGGTCCACGAAGGAGAGGGAGAGATGGCCGGACAGGGCGGCATAGTTGTGCAGAAATTTGGTGATGCGCTGGTCCGTGGTGTCCTCGCTGGCCAGGACGACCAGCTCCACGTCCCGCTCCAGGGCGGAGAGGTAGTCCACAGAAGTGTCGCTGACGGTGTAGAGACTGTTGTCCGAGATGTCCCGCTCCACCAGGTCAGAGGGCAGCTGCCCCACCACCAGGTTGACCACCACGGCGATGGCCAGCACCACCGCAGTGGTAGCGGCGGAGGTGATCCCCTTCCGGCGCTGGAGGACCTGCACGGTGAGGAAGACGAAGACGGCCGCCATGGACAGATAGAGCAGCAGTCCCCCCAGATCGAACACGCTGTAATAGGCGAAGTTGTCCAGCACGCCCTGGAAGTCGAAGCTGGAGAGGAGCTGGGCCAGGGAGTCGGGGAGAAAGGACACCAGATCGGTCCACAGGTAGAGGACCAGCAGCGCGGCAAAGGTGCCCACGGCGGCGATGATCTGGCTCTCGGTGAGGGCGGAGACGAACATGCCTACGGCGATGTACACGCAGCCCATGCAGAAGAAGGCCAGGATAGCGGCGTAGTCCGCCGTCAGAGTGGCGGAGCCGTTCATGGCGATGATGAGCGGGCAGAAACAGATCAGCAGGATGGGGACCAGCAGCACGGTGACCATGGCCAGATATTTGCCCAGGACGATGCCGGTGAGGGAGACGGGGGAGGTGAGCAGCAGCTGGTCGGTCTTGCCCCGCCGGTCCTCCGCCATGGAGCGCATGGTGAGGATGGGAACGGCCACCATGAAGATGATGGTGCAGCTGAGCAGGACATAGCCGAAGGAGGGGTAGCCGCCGAACAGGTTGTAGGCCATGAAGTAGATGCCTACAAAAAAGATAAGGATGGCGATGAACACATACCCCACCATGGAGGTGAAATAGGAGCGCAGCTCCCGCTTGTAGACCGCAGTCATGGCTCCGCCTCCTCTCCGTGTTCCGTGATGGCTGTCTCCGGAGCGGGCTCCGGCTCCGCCGAATCTCTGCGCCCGAAGGGGCGCCTGCGGCCGCCAGCCTGTCCGGCGGCGGAGGCGTCGGAGGTCAGCTCCAGGAAGATCTGCTCCAGGGACAGGGACTCCCGCCTCATCTCCAGGATCGGCAGGTCCGCCCCCGCACAGGCGCGGAAGACGGCCTCCCTGGGATCGGCCCCCTCCGCGGGAGTCAGGCGCAGCAGGGCGGCGCCCGCCTCCCCGCAGGGCAGCGGCGCCACCTCCGCTACGCCGGGGACGCCGGAGAGCAGGACCCGGCCTTCCTCCGGGGCGGCCTTGAGCAGCAGGGTGATGGCAGGGGTGCCTGCCAGCTCCCGCTCCAGCTGGGCCGGAGTGCCTTGGGCCACCAGCCGGCCGTGGTGGATGATAAAGATGTGGTCGCAGACCTCCTGGACCTCGGAGAGGATATGGGAGCTGAGGATCACAGTGTGCTCCTGGGCCAGCTCCCGGATTAGGGCGCGGATCTCCAGGATCTGCTTGGGGTCCAGGCCTACAGTGGGCTCATCCAGGATCAGGATGTGTGGGAAGCCGATCAGCGCCTGGGCCAGCCCCACCCGCTGGCGGTAGCCCTTGGACAGGTTGCGGATCAGCCGGCCGGACACGTCGGCGGTCCGGGTCATCTCCAGGATGCGGTCCAGCTGAGCGGCCCGCTCCCCCCTGGGGATTCGCTTGAGCCCGGCGGCAAACTCCAGATACTCCCGCACCGTCATGTCCACATAGAGGGGCGGCTGCTCCGGCAGATAGCCGATGCAGGCCTTGGCCCCCGCCGGGTCCTGAGTCACACTGTGGCCGTCTACCCGGACCTCCCCTTCAGTGGGGGCGAGATAGCCGGTCATCATATTCATGGTGGTGGATTTCCCGGCGCCGTTTGGGCCCAGGAAGCCGCAGACGCAGCCCTTCTCCACTGTGAAGCTCAGGTGGTCCACCGCCAGATGGCCGCCGTACCGCTTCACCAGATTTTCTACTTCGATCACGGTCTAACCTCCCGTTCCAAATCAAAGATCAGGAACAGGATAACACCCAAAGCTGAAAGAAACCTGAAAGGCTGGCCGAAATTTTGTAAACATTTTGGGAACAAAAAGGGCGCGTCCCGGAACGAAAGTGTCCCAGGACGCGCTGAGAGCGGGAAGGGGCTGTCCAGGCAGGCTCAGCCCAGATAGGAGAGCACCGCCGTCTGGGCGGGGGTGTCTTGGGTCAGCTCCAGGACGTTGCCCTCATAGCGCACCACGCCGCTCTGAAGGGCGAGGAAATCCTCCACCGGACCGATGACCTCGTAGCCGAAGTCCTTGCCGCGGTAGTGCATGGGAACGACCACCCGGGGCTTGAGCTGGTCCACTACCGCCTTGGCCTGGCCGGCATCGATGGTGTAGAAGCCGCCCACCGGGATGAGCAGAGCGTCCAGACCGGACAGGGCCTCTGCCTGCTCCGGTGTCAGGCCGCAGCCCAAGTCTCCTAGATGGGCCACCCGAAGCCCCTCGGCGGAAAAGATGCGCATGGTGTTCGGGCCCCGCTTGGCGCCCTGAACCTCGTCGTGCCAGGTGGCCAGCTCTTCCACCTCCACGGCACAGGGCTTCCCGCTGAGGGCCACCGCGGCCCGGTTGCCGTGGTCCCGGTGCTCGTGGCTGCAATAGACGGCGTCAGCCTCCAGATGGAGGGGGGACAGACCGGGGACGGAGCCGTCCTCATAGGGGTCGATGACAAGGGTGCCCGCCTCAGTGGCCAGGGTGAAGCAGGAGTGGCCGTTCCAGATCAATTTCATTTCAAAATACCTCCTGATATGGGTTTGGATGGGCAAAATATGGAGAGGAATAATAAAATTATAGCACGCTTTTCTCCGTTTGAAAACAGAAAATCCAGGAGGCCCTTCTTTGAAGGCGGAAAAAGGCGGGAAGGCAGCTGCTGATGGGCGGATGGGCAGGGGAAGCGGCAGGTTGAGGGAAAGGAAAAGAAAACAAGGAGAGGAAAAAACAGAGAATCGGGAAAAAGAGAACGAAAATGCGCATAGAAGAACTTCAAAATTGCACTTGAAGCTATTTTGGGGGAAATTTTGATTTTTTTGCATTTTTTCGACCAAATTACAGTTGAATTTCCGGGCGAATTGGAATACAATGATAGCCGAAACGCGAGGTGGACCCATTGCTGAACATCGTATTGGTAGAGCCGGAGATCCCCCAGAACTGCGGGAACATTGCCCGGACCTGCGCCGCCACCCGCAGCCGCCTCCACCTGATCCGCCCTCTGGGGTTCGACATCAGTGAGAAGGCGGTGCGCCGGGCCGGGCTGGATTACTGGCCCATGGTGGACCTGCGGGTCTACGACGGACTGGAGCAGTTTTTTACCGAGCATCCCGCTCCCGACCTCTGGCTGGCCACCACCAAGGCGCCCCGAAGCTATGACCAGGCCCAGTTCCGGGATGGCTGCTACCTGTTCTTTGGCAAGGAGACTGCGGGCCTCCCACTGGGCTTTCGGGAGGAGCACAGGGAGCGGTGCATCCGCATCCCTATGCGCCCTGACGCCCGCAGCCTGAACTTGGCCAACTCTGTGGCAGTGGTGGCCTACGAGGCCCTGCGCCAGCTGGGCTTTCCCGGGCTGTCCGGGCAGGGCGAGATGGCGGAGGGGCTGTGACCTGTTTATTTCCCTTTCCCACGCCTGACGAGAAAGAAAGGAGCTCATAGAAGAATGAACTACAACAAGAAGACAGTGCGCGACATCGATGTGGCGGGCAAAAAGGTGCTGCTGCGGTGCGACTTCAACGTGCCCATGGCCAAGGACGGCAGCGGCGTCATCACCGACGACAAGCGCATCCGTGCCGCCCTGCCCACCATCCAGTATCTGCTGGAGCAGAACGCTGCGGTGGTCGCCTGCTCCCACATGGGCAAGCCCAAGGGCGAGGTCAAGCCCGAGCTGTCTCTGAAGCCGGTGGCCGCCCGCCTGAGCGAGCTGCTGGGCAAGCCGGTCATCATGGCGGAGGACGTGGTGGGCCCCGATGCCCGGGCCAAGGCCGCCGCCCTGAAGCCCGGCGAGATCCTGCTGCTGGAAAATACCAGATTTGAGCCCGGCGAGACCAAGAACGACCCCGCCCTGGCCAAGGCCATGGCCTCTCTGGCCGACGTGTACGTGTCCGACGCCTTCGGCGCGGTCCACCGCGCCCATGCCTCCACCGCCGGCGTGGCCGACTACCTGCCCGCTGTGTCCGGCTTTCTCATCCAGAAGGAGCTGGAAGTTATCGGCGGCGCCCTGGCCGATCCCAAGCGCCCCCTGGTGGCCATCCTGGGCGGCTCCAAGGTATCCAGCAAGATCGGGGTCATCAACAACCTGCTGGAGATCGCCGACACCATCATCATCGGCGGCGGCATGGCCTACACCTTCTCCGCCGCCCAGGGCGGCAAGGTGGGGGACTCCCTGCTGGAGGCCGATTGGGAGAGCTACGCCAATGAGATGGTCCAGAAAGCGGCGGCTAAGGGCGTGAAGCTGCTTCTGCCGGTGGACACCGTGTGCGCCGACGCCTTTGCACCCGACGCCAACAGCCAGGTGGTCAAGGCCGGGGAGATTCCCGACGGCTGGCAGGGCCTGGACATCGGACCCGAGACCGTGAAGCTGTACTGCGGCGCCGTAGCCGGCGCGGGCACAGTGATCTGGAACGGCCCTATGGGTGTGTTCGAGTTCCCCGCCTTTGCCAAGGGGACTGAGGCGGTGGCCGAGGCTCTGTCAAAGACGGACGCCATCACCATCATCGGCGGCGGCGACTCCGCGGCCGCAGTGCAGCAGCTGGGCTATGCCGACAAGATGACCCACATCAGCACCGGCGGCGGCGCCAGCCTGGAATTCATGGAGGGCAAAGAGCTGCCCGGCGTAGCCTGCCTGCTGGATAAATAAAGAACTGCCCGGGCAGCTCCGGGGACCCGCGCGAGCCCAGCGAAATGGGGATGGGCTTTCACCGGCAGGCGAAAGTGAAAAATATGGCGCATGCTTTGACGACGCTGAGATACAGGAAAGAGGGATCGTGCATGAACAAAAAAATGAGAAATATCCTTCTGACCATTCTGGGGGTCCTTCTTGTAGTGATGCTTTTAAGTTTTGCGGCGTAGTGCGGGACAAATCGCAGCTGGGAAGCCAAGATCCGGGCAGACTAGGCTCAAGTGTGTAACAAACTAGGAAGAGAAGGAAAAATAGAAAGGGGCTTTACCGCCATGAACAGAAGATATCGCAAGACCATTATTGCCGGAAACTGGAAGATGAACAACACCCTCTCCCAGACCAAGCAGTTCGCCGAGGAGATCAAGCCCATTATGCCCCGGGGAAAGTGGTGCAACGTGGTCCTGTGCGTCCCGGCCGTCAATATCACCACCGCCGTCCGCCTGTTCAAGGACTGCCACATCGCCATTGGCGCGGAGACCTGCCACTATGAGGACCACGGCGCCTATACCGGTGAGATCACTGCGGAGATGATCAAGGAGGCGGGGGCCAAGTATGTTATCATTGGCCACTCTGAGCGCCGCCAGTACTACAACGAGACCGACTTCACCGTCAATAAGAAGGTCCACGCCGCCCTGGAGGTGGGGCTGAACCCCATCGTCTGTGTGGGCGAGAGCCTGGAGCAGCGGGAGCTGGGAGTGACCATGGAGCTGATCGCCTATCAGGTGAAGGCTGCCTTGGCCGGCGTGCCCGCCGACAAGATGCGCCATGTGGTCATCGCCTATGAGCCTCTGTGGGCCATCGGCACCGGCAAGACCGCCACCGCCGAGCAGGCTGGTGAGGTGTGCCAGGCTATCCGTGCTGTCATCCGCAAGCTGTACGGCGCCCATGTGGCCCGTTCCGTCACCATCCAGTACGGCGGCTCCATGAACGCCAAGAACGCCGCCGAGCTGCTGGCCCAGCCCGACGTGGATGGCGGCCTGATTGGCGGAGCCTCCCTGAAGCCTGCGGACTTCGTGGAGATCATCAACGCGGCAAACCAGGAGTAAGCGAGCCGTCCACGCCGGATGGGTCCCCAACGAAAGCCCAGCGCAGCGGGTTTTGTTGGGAGAGGCGGAGCGGGGGAGCGGCAGGCATTTTGCCTCTCCCCATCCCGCACCATCGAAACACACGGAGAG